>DASZLP010000092.1:0-11860 GCA_035552355.1 Bryobacteraceae bacterium
CTGATGTCGCGCTCCCCGATCGAGGGGTTCGATCATTCCAACGGACACGGCCGCCGCCAGCCTGGTCTCGAAGTGGTGTCGCGGCAGTCGAACCTGATCGTTTCCAGCACGAAGAGCGTGAGCGACGCGCAGCTTCGTCAGATGCTGATCGACGAAATCAAGCGGCAGAACAAGCCTTACGGACTCTACTTCGCCGATATCACGAGCGGCGTCACGACGACGCAGCGCTCGGGCGTGCAGGCTTTTCAGGTGGTTCCGGTGATCGTGTACCGGGTGTATGCGGATGGACGGCCGGATGAACTCATTCGCGGCGCGGACATCGTCGGCACGCCCCTCGCCAGCTTCGCCAAGATCATCGCGACGGGTGACAAGCAGGAAGTCTTCAACGGCTATTGCGGGGCCGAATCCGGCAGCGTGCCGGTCTCGGCCGTCTCGCCCGCCATCCTGATTTCCGAAATTGAGATTGAAAAGAAGGACGCGTCGCAGGACCTCCTGCCGCTGCTGCCCTCGCCGCTTTCGGCGCAACTGGACGGTCCGCGGAACGGAGGCGTGAACTGATGCGATCGCGCGCCCTCATTTTCGCCGGAGCCGCTGCCGGTCTCGCCGCAGTTGCTCTGGCCGCGCAACCGGACGCCGTTTTCGATGCCATGCAGGCCGAGCTCAAGCGCTCGATGACGCTGACGCTGAATCAGCTCGACAAGCCTTACTACCTGAGCTACAGCGTCGATGATGAGCATTCCTGGTCCGCCTCGGCAGCGCTTGGCGGGCTGGTCAGCTCGAACTCGGGCGATTATCGCGTGCCGCGGCTGCGCATCCGGGTCGGCGATTACAAGTTCGACAATACGAATTGGACGGGTTCGAATGCGGCGGGTCCGCGATACAACCTGCAGAGCTTTCCGATCGAGGATTCCAATCCGCTGGTGCTGCAGCAGTATCTGTGGCTGGCGACGGATTCGGCATTCAAAGGTTCCCTGCAGTCGATCGCCCGCAAGCGTGCGGCGCTGCGCAGCGTGACGGTCAGCGAGGAACTGCCCGACTTCGCGCCCGCGCCGCCGGTCGTCGTGATCCACGACTACCATCCGGCGAAGGTCGATCGGAATCTCTGGAACGAACGGACGCGCCGGATCTCGTCTGTTTTCGATTCGTTTCCGACCGTGCGCAGCTCCGGCGTGCAGTTCAGCGCGATTGACTCGCTGCACCGCTTCATCAGCAACGAAGGCACGAAGATTCGTACGCAGGAATCGATGGCGACTTTTGAAATCCAGGCTTCCGCGCAGTCTTCCGACGGCATGATCGTGCGGGACAACGCCCTTTTCTACACGCGCGATCTGGGGAAGATGTTTTCCGAAGACGAGCTGATGAAGTCGGCGCGGGCGGTCGGGGAGCAGGTCGTGAAGATAGCCGCCGCTCCGATGGGCGATAACTACACCGGGCCGGTTCTTTTCGAAGGAGTGGCCGGTCCGCAACTGATGGCCGAAGTGCTCGGGAGAAATCTTCACATCTCCCGCAAGCCTGTGGCGGCTCCGGGCGCGGCGGCGCAGGCGGCGGCGACGGAGCTCGAAGGCCGCCGCGGCGTGCGCATTATGCCGGAGATCTTCGATGTCACCGACGATCCCTCGCAGCATCTTTTCGGCGAGGAAGAAGTCGACGACGAAGGCGTTCCGGACAAGTTGGTTTCGGTGGTCGAGAAGGGCGTTCTGAAGGATTTTCTGCGCACCCGCCAGCCGGTTCGTGGATATGACGATTCGAACGGCCGCGCGCGTCTCGCGGGCAGCTACGGAGCCGACACGCCGGCGCCCACGAACCTGATGATTCATGCCCGTGAAACGAGCACCATTTCGGATCTCAAGAAGAAGCTGATCGACCTGATCCAGCAGCGCGGACTTCCTTATGGCATGATCGTTCGCAAAATGGATTTCCCGTCGACCGCCAGCATCGACGAAGCGCGCAAAATTCTCGCGGCATCGTCCGGAGGCTCGGGCCGGCCCGTCAGCATGCCGCTCTACGCTTATCGGCTTTACCCGGACGGGCACGAAGAGTTGGTACGAGGCGAGCGTTTCAAGGGGATCAATGCGCGCTCGCTGAAGGACATTCTTGCGGCCGGCGACGACAGCGTGACGTTCAACTATCTGGACAACGGCGCACCCTTCGCTTTGCTCGGTTATGGTTCGGGTGCGGCCGAAGTGAGCGTCGTAGGTCCCTCGCTTCTGATCGACGATCTCGAGATGTCGAAAGTGGATGATGAGTTGCCGAAGCTTCCGATCGTCCCGGCGCCTTCGCTGGCCGCGTCGCTAAAATAGAGATTCCTGCAACCACTACTCTGTTGAACCGCGACCGTCAGGGAGCGGCAACGAAATGATGACGCAATCCGCATCGCCGCTCCCTCACGGCCGCGGTTCAAACCGCATGTTTATTCTCTCGTGAAAATCCTCAGCCGTTACGCCTTCCGGGAGATTCTCGCCAGTTCGGTGCTGGCGACCACGCTCGCCACTTTCGTCATCTTTCTGCAGGGCATCCCGAAGCTTTTCGAGCTGCTGGTGCACGCGGCGAAAGGCCCCCTGGTTCTCGAGTTGTTCGCGCTCGCGCTGCCGCCGATCGTGCTTTTCAGCATGCCGTTCGGCGTGCTGGTCGGAATTCTGGTCGGGCTCGGACGCCTTTCGAGCGACAACGAAATGATCGCGATGCGGTCGGCCGGCGTCTCCACCCGCATCGTCGTTGCGCCGGTCCTGACCTTCGCGTTTGGCGCGATGCTGATCTCGGGGGCGTGCGCGCTCTGGCTCAATCCGCTGGCGATCCGCGCCGAGTACAAGATCCTCAATGCCGTCGCGGCCGAGCAGCTTACGGCCGACGTTGAACCGCGCGTTTTTGAGGATCAATTTACCAACGACACCACCGTGCTCTACGTGCAGGACGTCAAATCCGGGAATGGGCCGGTCGCTGTCTGGAACGGCGTGTTCATCGCGGACCTCACGCCTCCCGCACAGCGCAAAACCGGTTTGAAGGAAGCGCAGCCGGGGCCTGCAGTGACGGTGGCGCGTGAAGCTCAGGTCGTGCCCGACGTAAAGAACAACCGTCTGCAGCTAACGCTGCGCGACATGGAGATGCACGCGGCGCCCGTGAACGCGATCGCGCCGACCGGGGCCATGGTCCTGCAGGCACAGCCGCAGCAACCGCAGCGCGCCAAGCCGTTCAAGGAGATGCTCACCAGGGAACTGTGGGCTTTCACGAAAAAGGCGCCAAAAAACTCGCAGGACTGGATCGAGTCGCGCATCGAGCTCGAGAGCCGGTTCGTACTGCCAATCGCCTGCATGATGCTGGCGATGGTCGGAATTCCGCTGGGTGCTTCTTCGCGCAAAGGCGGGCGCTCGGCCGGTTACGTGTGGGCGATCTTTCTGGCTTTCTTCTGCTACTACCTGGCTTACATTACGCTGACGGGGCTGGCGCGGTCCCACTCGATGCCGGTCACGCTCGCCTCATGGCTGCCGAACGCCGGATTCGGATTCGCCGGCGTCGTCATGATCGCCCGCATGGAAGTGCCGGGCGACCGCGATTGGATCGGTCGCGTGCGACTGGCGCTGGCTGGCCTCGGCGCACGTATTTCGCGCAAGGTCGCGATCCGCCGCGAATCGGTCGGCGGCGGGGGACTCAAGCTCGCCGCTTTTCAGATTCTCGACAGCTATGTGCTGTCGAACTTTCTGTTTTATTTCCTTGTAACGCTCTTCTGCCTTATCACGATGGTGCAGGTGTATACCTTTTTCGAGCTGCTCGGCGACATCGTAAAGAACCACACGCCGATGCCCGACGTGGTGAAGTATCACCTGTATCTCACGCCGAGCCTGGTCTACACGACGCTTCCGATTGCCGTTCTCGTTTCCATTCTCGCGACTTTCGGCGTGATGACGAAGAACAACGAAGTCACGGCGTTCAAGGCGTGCGGGATCAGCGTGCGCCGTCTCGGCATCCCGGTGCTGGTGATCAGCGGCGCTCTGAGCGCGGCGCTCTTCGCGCTCGACTACTCTTTCATCCCGCAGACTTATCAGGTTCAGGATGCGCTTCTGAACGAGATCAAGGGCCGTCCGACTCAGACCTATCTCCATCCGGAACGTAAATGGATCATCCACGAACACCGGATTTTCTACTTCAGGTATTTCGATCCGTCGGAAAAACTCATGGTCGACCCGTACGTTTTCGAACTGGATCCGAAGACTTTTCACGTGGTGCGCGAACTCAGCGCCGGCCGCGCCCGCTGGCAGCAGAACATCAACGCGTGGGTATGGGAACAGGGCGTGGCGCGGGATCTGTGCGGCGCGGATGAGTGTAAGTACCAGGCTTTCACCGCCACGACATTCCCGGAAATTACCGAGACGCCGGACGATTTTCTGAAGTCGGTGAAGCAGGATCAGCAGATGAATTATCTGGAGCTCGACCGTTACATCCGCGAGCTGCAGTCGAGCGGCTTCGATACGGTCAAGCTGCACGTGCAGTACTACAAGAAGTTCGCGGCGCCGGCGTTCGCGCTGATCATGGCGCTGATCTCGGTGCCGTTCGGATTTCTGGTCGGCAATCGCGGCGCGATGGCCGGCGTGGGGGTCGGGATGGGGGTCGCGATGGCCTACATGGCCATTGGGCTGTTGTTCGACCAGTTCGGGAACGTGAACCTGCTGCCGCCAGTCGTGGCGGCGTGGTCGCCGGACGCGCTGTTTTCTGTGGCGGGTCTGTATCTGATGGTCCGGATGCGCAGTTAACAATCCGTGGCAGAAGTCCCGGAGCATCGCTTACTGACGCGCGCGGCTCGGTAAAATTCAATGTCTTATGGAGCCGGGAGCGACTATTGCCACAGGCGGTTAAAGTCAGCGAAATAATACGGGCGAACGCTATAATGGGCCGAAGAAGGGTTCTCGGCCGGTTAGGAAGCCCGCTCCTTACATGCTGGATATCAAGAAAAAACTTCAGGAAGAAATCGCCGCGCTCGAATACGAACTCCGCAACGAACTGCCCAGGGAAATCCTCAAGGCGCGCGCGCACGGCGACCTCAGCGAGAACGCCGAATACCACGCCGCTAAAGAACGCCAGGGGCTGGTGAACGCTCGTCTCGGGCAACTCCAGAAGCGGCTCGCCGATTTTTCGATGATCGACCTCACGAAGATCCCGCGCGACAAGGTCGGGCTCGGATCGAAAGTCGTGGTTCTCGACGTCAAAAACAGCGCCGAGACGACTTATTATCTCGTCACCAGCGAGGAAGCGGACGCGACGCAGGGCAGGGTTTCCACCGCATCTCCCATTGGCCGATCACTGCTCGGCAAAGAGGTCGGCGATACGGTGAAAATGCAGGCGCCGGGGGGCGCGAAGGAGCTGGAGATTCTCGAACTCGTGACGATCCACGAACTTAACGAGAAGTAACGCGCATGACCATCACCGGCGCAATCGGGGCGTTTTTCGGCCGGATCATCAAGGCGATCGTCACCGCGCTGGCGCTGTCGAGAGTACATCCCAACGTCCTCACGTTCATTGGACTCCTGATCAACATCTGGGCCGCGTTTCTCTTTGCGGCGGGCAAGTTCCGCTGGGCCGGTGTCGTGGTGATCGGAGCCGGGCTGTTCGACATGGTCGACGGCCGCGTGGCGCGCGAAACCAATCGCGTGACACGCTTCGGCGGCTTTTTCGATTCCGTGCTCGACCGTTACTCCGATCTCGGTCTGCTGGTGGGTCTGCTGGTGTTCTACGCTTCGATCAACCGGTACTTCTACGTCGTGCTGACGGCGATTGTGATGACCGGCACCGTGATGGTGAGCTACACCCGCGCGCGCGCGGAGAACACGATCCCCGGATGCAAGGTCGGCTTTCTCGAGAGGCCGGAGCGTGTCGTACTGATCATCATCGGAGCGCTGTTCAACCGGATGGCGCAGGTGCTGTGGGTGATCGCGGTTCTGTCGAACATCACGGTGATTCACCGCATGATTTATACGTGGCAGGAAGCGAAGCGTCTCGAGGACGCGCAACTGCGCGCGGTGCCGTCTTCAGATTCTTTACGGCGTTAGCTTGCGATTCCGAACCGCTTATAGCCGCTCCTTCACAATTGCGGTTCATACCAGCACAATCGCGGTTCATACCAGCACAATCGCGGTTCATACCAGCCCGAGGACCGCCGCCCGTACACGTGCGTTCTTATGAACCGCGCGTGTGAACGAGCGGCACCGAAACAGAGCTGATTTTACGCCAGATCGAACTTCGTCTGGTGCAGCAGCGGATCGCTCTTCACCAGAACCGACTTGCCGACGATCTCCTCGATTTCCTGCAGGTACGAATTGTGGTTGCTCTTGAGCACTCTCGCGACTTCCGGGTTCACGCGCAGCACGATATTCGACTGCTCGGCTTCGAGAGCCTTGCGCATCTTCTGCGCTTCCTGCAGGATCTCGCCGACCACCGTGGGCACGCTCTTGATATACCCGGCGCCCTCGCAGTAGCTGCAGGGCGTGCACAGCGTGCGCTCGAGCGACTGCTTCACCCGCTTGCGCGTGATCGCCACGAGACCGAAATCATTGAACTGCAGAATTTTGTAAGGCGCACGGTCGACCCGCATCGATTCTTCGAGAGCCAGCATCACTTTCTGACGGTTCTTGCGCTCATCCATGTCGATGAAGTCGACGACGATGATTCCACCCAGATCGCGCAGGCGAATCTGCCGCACGATCTCCTTGATGGCATCGGTATTGATCTTGACGATCGTGTCTTCGAGCCGGTTCGATTTCCCGACATACTTCCCGGTGTTGATGTCGATCGCAACCAGCGCTTCCGTCTGGTTGATGACGATGTAGCCGCCGGACTTCAGCCAGACCTTGGGCCGCAGCGCCTTTTCGATTTCCGCGGTGATACCGAACTCATCGAAGATCGGATTTGACCGGGTATACAGCTTCACGCGCCCCACCAGCGCCGGCTGAAAGCGCTCGACAAAGTTCAGGATGCTCGTGTAAAGCTCCTCGTTATCCACCCAGATCGTTTTGAAAGACGTCGTGAGCTGATCGCGAAGAATGCGCTGCACAAGATCGAGATCGTGATGCAGCAGCATCGGCGCGGGCTTCTTCTCCGCCTTCTGGCGCATGTCGAGCCAGAGGTTGTAGAGGAAGTGCATATCGCTGCGGAGCTCTTCCTCGCTCTTGTTTTCGGCCGCCGTGCGGCAAATGAAACCGCCCGGGACTCCCTGGCGATGCGTCTGCAGAACGCGCTTCAGACGCTGGCGTTCTTCATCCGACGGAATCTTGCGCGATACCCCGACATGCTCGACGGTCGGCATGTAGACGACGAAGCGCCCGGGCAGAGCGATGTGCGAAGTGATGCGCGCGCCCTTTTGCCCCAGGGGCTCCTTGGCGATCTGGACGATGATCTCCTGACCTTCTTTCAAGAGGTCGGAAATCGACGGCAGCGGCGGACGTTCGCGCGCTTCTCTCGATTCAGAGCCGCGATCTCTGCGGCCTTCCTGCTGCTGGCGGCCTTCCTGTTGGCGGCCTTCAGCGCGCTCTTCACGGCGCGGCGCGACGGTCCTGTTCTCACTGGGCGCTGCTGGAGCGGATTCCTCGGCGACCGGCTTCTCACGATTGTCGCGATTGCTTCCTTCGGGACGCTGACCTTCGGGGCGGCCCTCGCCGGTGCGCATCTTGCGGCGCATCCGGCGCGAGACGCGATGCGGATATCTGTGGCCCTGCTCGCGCAGGGCAGCGGTAAGGCTCGTCGGAATACGTGCCGGTTCCGGCCCTTCTTCGGCGGACGCTTCGGATGCGGCGTCGCCATTCACAAAAATTTCTTCGGCGGCAACTTCATCGCTTGCCACGAGGTCTTCCGCAATCTCGGCCGCGCTGATGCCTTCCTCTTCCCCGATCGCTTCGGCGGGTGGGGCAGGCGTTTCCGCGTGCCAGCTCGTGCTCGATGAAGACTCGGCAGGCGTTTCCGCCTGCCCCACCGTCTCATCTGCTACCGCAACTTCGCTGACCGTCTGCTCGGCTTCCGGAGAGGTCACCCACGAAGCAACCTCGCCGAATCCCGCGAGCGGATGTTCGCCGGGCAAGGCTGATGCAACCTTGGGTTGCTCCGGCTCCGGCTCTTGCTCGATTTCCGCAGCGGCGGCGGCCTCTTCTCCGTCGGCGGGCGAGTACTTCGCCAGTGATTCGCCAGGAAGCACCATGAAGTCGTCGCTCGCCTCGTAGCCGCGCGAAGGCTGTGAAAATGCCGGCGCGGCTTGGGGCGCCGCGTCCGCTTCTTCGTCGGACTCCGCTTCAGCCGCGGCCGCAGGCTCCGCCGAGGGCGAGAAGAACTTGGACTCCGGCAGACTGCTGCCGCGACCGCCACGCCGGCGGCGCCCCCGGCGACCGCGTCCACCACGATCGCGCCCATCTCTACTGCCTTCGGGACGACTGCCTTCGGGACGACTGCCTTCGGTCCGCGATTCTGCGGTAGTCGGGACGCCCGATGCGGCAGCGCTCGCCACGATGGGCTCGGCGACTACAGCTTGCACCTCGGCTGGACTGCCCTGGACGGCCTTTTCCGGCGCAAGCCCGCCCTTTTCCATCTTGAGAACTTTTTCCTCGACCGTGCTGACGACGGCGTCGTACTCCTCGTTGTCCTCGAAGAAGTCCGAAACGTAGAGGAAGGCGTCGCGCTCGAGGCCAATGTCAACGAATGCCGACTGCATTCCGGGCAGCACGCGGGTGACGCGCCCTTTATGGATGCTTCCGGCTAAGGAATACTCTTTTTCACGTTCGTGGAAAAGTTCCACGACCTGATCGTCGTCGAGAATCGCCACTCTCGTTTCATGGCGTCCCGCCGAGACCACAAGCTCTTTGGACATGCATTTCTCCTGTTGGGCTCCCTGAAGAGCTCCGACCGGAGAGAATCTGGATCCGAAACAGCTTCGCCCTGCGTAAGGGCCGTCCTGCTCCTGTAAAGGAGCGGTGGCGACCGGAAAATCAATAACTTCTCACGCCAGCCGGAGGGTGGAGTAAACCATCTTCGCTCAACACCCAAAATTTATCGCGCAAAACAGGCTTGCAACCCTTTGCGCGCAGCATCGGCTTTGGGAAACCGCTCATGTTCGGACAACCCGAAACGACATCGATTCGGGTCAGGCAACGGAACCTGATTCAGGTTCTCCGCCCGGATCCGAGAGTCTCCATGGCTCCCAACTTCAAATTAAAAAATACCGTTTAGTTCCGACACAGACTCCGGAAACACGATTGTTTCCTCACATCTGCCCTGCCACTACTGAACAATTTCCAATGACATCCAATCCTGAACTTCCGAAACAGCTCAATTCACAAACCTGCGAATTCGTACGCTATTCACCAGACCCAGCATCAGGAAAGTAGACCAGATGCTCGATCCGCCATAGCTCATCAACGGCAGCGGGATGCCGGTCACGGGCATTCGGCCCACCACCATTCCAACGTTTACCAGTATATGAAATAAAAGGAGCGCTCCAACACCCATGCATACGTACATTCCCGCTCGATCGGGCGCCGTCTGAGCGTTTTGTACGATTTGCATCAGCAAAACGAAGTAGAGCACCATCACCACCATGACACCGATGAAGCCGTGCTCCTCGGCGAACGCGGAGAAAATAAAGTCCGTGTGGGGAACCGGCAGGAACCGGAGCTGCGTCTGGCTTCCTTTCGTTACACCCTTCCCCCAGGTGCCGCCGGCGCCGACCGCGATTTTCGACTGGATCAACTGATATCCCGTGCCCTGCGGGTCGCGCTCGGGATCGAGAAAGCTCACGATCCTGGCCTTCTGGTAGGGCTGCAGGTATGCGAACCCGATCGGAACCACTACCAGCGCGACGATGCCGATGGCCATCCAGTATTTCCATGGCATTCCGGCCAGAAAAACGCCGATCGCGAGAATCGGCAGGTAGGTCAGGGCGGTGCCGAGGTCCGGCTCTTTGGCGATCAGGGCCATCGGAACCAGAATCACGCCGGCAAGTTTCAGCAGGTCGTTTCGCTCGAGAACATCCGTTCGCAGCTCGGTCAGGAAGCGGGCGACCAGGAGTATGATCGCGATCTTGGCGAATTCCGACACCTGGAAACGGATTCCCGCCGGCAACGCGATCCAGCGCGTTGACCCGAAAGCGCGCTTGCCGATCACGAGGACCACGATCAGCAGCAGCACCGACACGATATACAGCGGATAAACGTGCGACATCAGGGCGTGATAATCGACGGTCGTGACGATCCACATCAGCAGGATGCCGGCCACGATGAACAGGATCTGCTTCCACCACGAGCCCTGCCAGATGGTGTCGTGCGTAGCGCTGAAAATCTGCAGCACGCCGAGCGCGCAGATGATCATGATGACGATGAACATCGTCCAGTCGAAGTCCTTGAGGCCGACGGAGCGGAGCATCGTTATCGCGCGGCCTCGGTCACGACCGTGCGCGCGGGCGCTGCCTGCGCGACCTCGACACCGCCGGCCGGCTTCACGTTCTGCCTGGCGACTTGCGCTTCGGCGATGCGCTTCTTCTTGTCGAAGTAAGCCTCAATGACGTCGCGCGCCGTGGGGGCGGCGTGTGCACCCTGGACGCCGACGTTTTCCCATAACACAGATACGACGATTTCGGGCTTCTCGCAGGGAGCGTAGGCGACGAACCAGGCATTATCCTTTACGTCTTTGTGGGCACGTTCGTATTCGGCGGAATCCACCTGCGCCGTGCCCGTTTTTCCGCACACGTCGAGACCCGGGATGCGGGCGCGAACGCCGGTGCCGCCCTCGTTGACGACGCCGTACATGCCGGCAACCACCTTCTTTACATTGTCCGGATTGAGCGACCACTCGTGCGGCTTTTCGGTTGCGGTTTCAGATAGCAGCAGATGCGGCGTATGCCAGACGCCGCCCATGGCTAATCCGCCCATCGCCCGAGCCATTTGCAACGGAGTAACGGTAGTCTGACCCTGGCCGATCGACACCGAGATCGTCTGGCCAAGGTACCACTTCTGGCGATAGTTGCGCATCTGCCATTCCGGCGAGGGCACGATGCCCGCGGCTTCATTTGGCAAATCTATGCCGGTTTTGGCGCCATAGCCGACCTGCTGGGCGTAGAAGGCGATGTTGTCGATGCCGGTTTTGTTGCCGACACCATAGAAATACGCATCGCAGGAAGCGACGATACCGCGATGCAGCGTGACATCTCCATGCACTTCGAGACACTTATAAAAATGTCCATAGAAGGTCGCCCCGCCGGCGCAATGGAACACGGTGCTTTCGTCGATTGCGCCGCTTTCGAGGCCCGCCAGGGCAACAATCGGCTTGAAGGTCGACCCTGGCGCCCATTGCGCCTGAATGGCGCGATTCAGCAATGGATTTCCGGGGTCGCTTGTGAGTTCCTTCCAGTCTTTCGATTTGATACGCACCGCGAATTTATTCGGGTCGAAAGTGGGGCGCGAGGCCATCGCGAGAACCTCTCCGTTCCGCGGATTCAGCGCCACCACCGCGCCGCGCCCGTTTGGAAATTCGTGCAGCCCTTCTTCGAGACCGAGCTCTGCCACAACCTGCAGATCGAGATCTATCGTAAGCTGCAGGTTTTTTCCGGGCTTCGCTGCTTTGATGCCGAGCACTTCACGCTCGCGGCCCCGGTTATCGACCACCGACTGCCGCTCGCCGTCGATGCCCATCAGGGTGTCGTTGTATTCCTTCTCGATGCCGGTCTTGCCGATGATCTGACCCTGATTGTATTTGGCATATTCTGGGTTATCCAGTTCACCTTCGCTGATTTCACCTGTATATCCGATGACGTGTGCAAGAACCCCGTTCTCCGGATACAGACGCCGCTGCGACTCGATCATTTCCATTTCGGGGAACGTATCGGGATCGCGGTGGG
>DASZLP010000093.1:0-2782 GCA_035552355.1 Bryobacteraceae bacterium
CGCCGTTCTCGTTGTTGTCGTATCAGGACGTGGCGAAGAAGGCGAGGCTGATCGCCGCGGTGACTGCCTCTCGCTATATGCCCCCATGGAAGGCCGAGCCCGGCTCTTACGCCTTCAAGGATGAGCGCCGCCTCAAAGACAACGACATCGCGCTGATCGGCGAGTGGGTAAAGCAGGGCATGCCGGAGGGCAACTCACGGGGCAACCCAAAGGATGCATCGGCCCCGCCCAAATTCGCCTCCGGATGGATGCTCGGCGAGCCCGACCTGATTGTGGAGATGCCGGCCGCTTATAACGTACCCGCCGATGGGCCGGACATCTATCGCAACATGGCGGTTCCGCTTGGTCTGACCGAAGACAAATGGATCACCGCCATCGACATGAAGCCGTCCGCGCGCTCGGTCGTCCACCACGTTCTGTATTTCGCGGACCCCACGGGTAAGGCGCATGAGCGATCTCAGCAGGACTCGGAACCGGGATTCAGCGGCATGCGTCCGGGCGGGGAAGCCGAACCCCTTGGAGGCTGGGCCGTCGGCGCCCAGCCGCATTTCCAGCCCGATGGCCTCGCGCTGCCGATCAAGCAGGGTTCGGATCTCGTCATCCAGTACCACTTTCATCCGAACGGCAAACCGCAGGCGGAGAAATCGGTCATCGGCCTCTATTTCGCGAAGAAGGCGCCGACCCGCACGCTTACGTCGGTGCAACTGCCGCCCTCGTACTCACTCTTTTCCGGACTCGACATCGCGGCGGGCGACAAAGATTTCGTCATCCGCGATTCGTATACCCTGCCCGTCGCACTCGATGCCGTTTCGGTTGGCGCCCACGCGCATTACATCGGCAAGGCCCTGAAGATGACGGCCACGCTTCCCTCCGGCGAAGTCAAAACTCTGCTCTCCATCAAAGACTGGGACTTCTCCTGGCAGGATCGCTACTTCTTCAACCAGTCCGTCCCGCTGCCGAAAGGTACGCGTATCGACGTCGAGATCCACTGGGACAATTCCGCCGATAACCCGCGAAATCCGGCGGCGCCTCCGGTGCGCGTGGAATGGGGCGAGCAATCGAAGGACGAGATGGGCAGCCTGACCCTGGTCGGCGTGCCGCACGACGAAACCGATCTTCCAGTGCTGCGCGCGGACCTTTTGAAGCATCGCAACCAGATGGCTCGGGCAAGATACATCGCCGATCCGTCGCTGCGGAAGAAAGTCGCGGAGTTGCTGGGCCGATGAAAGCACTTCTGTTATTCGCGCTGGGGACGATTCTGCATCCGGGAGTCGCGCTGCGCGATATCGACGGCGTAATGCGCGAGCCGATGAAAGTGGCGAAGGGCCATGCGGAAGCCCTGTTCTTCATCACCAACGACTGCCCGGTTTCGAACTACTATTCGCGGGAGATCCATCGCATCTGCGACGATTACGCGCAGCGCGGCGTCGGATGCGCGCTCGTCTACACGGATGCCACGCTGACTGACGACCAGGCGCGCCAGCACGCGAAGGAATACGGGCATGGTTCTTATCCGAAAATGGTTGACCGCACGCACACTCTGGTGAAGGCCACGGGAGCGGCCGTAACGCCCACGGCCGTTGTGATCAGGCCGGACGAATCGATCGCCTACCGGGGCCGCATCGACAACTTCTATGCCGCGCTCGGCAAGCCGCGCCGCGTCGTCACTGCGCATGATCTGCGCGATGCACTCGACGCCGTGCTCGCCGGTAAGCCGGTCGCAAAGCCCGAGACTTCGCCGGTCGGCTGCTACATCCAGTAGAGGTCAATCTTCCTCATCTTCACCGCCGGACTTTGCCGCGAGCATGCGCGAGGTGAGGGAGAGAAAGGCCTCCTCGACGTGCTGGCCGCTTTTGGCGCTGGTTTCGAGGATGGTCCAGCCCGCGGATTTGAGGTCGTCCCATGTCGTGTCGGGGATTTCCCACGCGTCGCGCAGGTCGGCTTTATTGACGAGCATGAGAAACGGGCGGTCGCCGATCTCCGACACTACGCGTTGTTGTATGTCACGCGCGATTTCGAACGTGCGGGCACGCGTGCCGTCGGCGACGAGGAGGTAGCCGGAAGCATCCTTGACCTGATTGAGCTTGACGGGCGCGCCGTCTTCCTCACCGGCCATGTCCCACAGCATGAGGGTGACTTCTTTGCCATCGAGGGCGAGGATTTTCTTGTCGATTTTGACGCCCACGGTAGTGTGGTATTTGTCGGCGAACATGCTTTGGACGAAGCGCGCAACGAGGCTGGTTTTGCCGACGCCATAGGAGCCCAGCAGGCAGATCTTTTTCTTTTGCACGTTGAAAATCGACAGTAGCATGTGGACTCAGCTGATTCCGCGCCGCGGGCGATACTAATAGCGTGCGATACAGCTTTGCGGCCCTCAGTTTTCTGATTGTGGCGAGCGCGCCGGCGCAGACCGTTCCCCAGTTGCTCTCCGTCGTCTCAGGAACGACGCAATACCGCGAAGTGGCTTTGTCGCCGGATGGCCACTATGCCGCGTGGACCCTGACTCTCCGCAACAAAGACAACACACAATCGCGCAATTCCGAAATTTATCTAATCGATTTGACGAAGCCCGGAGCTGCGGCGCAGAAATTGACGACAGCAAAAACACCACGCGCCGAGCACAGCCTCGCATGGTCGCCGAACAGCCGGCAGATTGCCTGGTTGTCCGACGCCGATAAGCCAAGCCAACTGGAGCTCTATACGCAGCCGGCCGCTTCTCCTGCTTCCGCCCCGGCTTCCGCCCGCAAGCTGACAAATCTCAGCGGCTTTCTGTCGACGCCGC
>DASZLP010000094.1:0-4571 GCA_035552355.1 Bryobacteraceae bacterium
TCTCCGCCGAAGGATTCAGCGTCGTGAACGGCTCGATATCGTTCAGGAAGACATGGTCCAGCGGCTCCGCGATCGATCGCAGCAGCTTCTTCAAATCCGTGAAATCGGCCAGCAGTCCCGTCGAGTCCAGCTTCTCGCCGCGCAGCACCACCTGCACCCGGTAGTTGTGGCCATGCACGTTCTCGCACTTGCCCTTGTAATGGCGCAGCGCATGACCCGCCGAAAAAGTGTGCTCGATCGATACCTCAAACATTGAAAAACTCCTCCACATCCGCGAACCGCATGGAAAACGCGTAGTCCGGCAGACTGTCAAAAAATACCTGCCCGTAACGTTGCTGTGTGATCCGCGTATCCAGCAGCGATAGAACGCCGCGATCCGATCGTGTCCGGATCAGCCGGCCAAACCCCTGCTTCAGGGCTATCGCGGCCTGCGGAATCTGATAATCGTAAAAGGGATTACCCCCGGCCTCGCGAACGTTACGGATTCGCGCTTCCACCACAGGGTCGTTCGGTACTGCAAACGGTAACTTATCGATGATAACGCAGCTCAGTTGCTCGCCCGGAACATCGACGCCCTGCCAGAACGACGACGTCGCAAACAAAACGCAATGCGGCGTCTCCCGAAATTCCTCGAGCAGCGCCATGCGCGGCCCCGTTCCCTGCACCAGCACCGGATACTCGATCGCAAACGATACGCGGTCGTAGATCAGCCGCATCTGCTGATAACTCGTAAACAGGACGAACGCGCGCCCCCGGCTCGCCTGCAGAATTCGCACGATCTCCTCGCTGGCGGCTTTTGTATAGGCCGGGCTCGACGGACTCGGCAGATGATTCGGGATGTAAAGCAGCGCCTGCGATGCGTAGTCGAAGTGGCTCGGAACAATGAGCGTGCGGGCGCCGTCGAGCCCCAGTCTCGATTGCACGTAGTCGAAGCGTCCCGCCACCGCCAGTGTCGCGGAAGTCAGCACCGCCGCGCCGATCTTGTCCCACAGGTTCTCCCGCAGCACGTCGGCCACATCGATTGGCGTGGCCTGCAAAAACACTCCGCGCCCGCGCCGCTCGATCCAGTAAACAAACTGCGGATCTTCCCCCTCCATCAGAAACTGCAACGCGCTCCGCAACTCATGGGCTCTGCGAAACAGCGGGATCACCTCCTGCGGCGCATCCGGGATCACCTTCAGTTGACTCCCGAGCAGGTCGAAAGCGGCAAGAAGATCGGAGTAGATCTCGGCATGTTCCCCAAGAAATTCCGTCCGGCCTGTAAAACTCGATCGTCCATCCTCACCGGGCAGCAAGCCAAAGAATTGCAGCGCGATCTCTTCCAGCCGGATCAGAATGCGATCGAGCTCCTCCGAACCGAACTTTCTCAGCCGCGACATCGCCGCCACATCGCGCCGCAGTTCCTGCACGCGATAACTGCTGATGGAAAACCCGAAGTACTGGCCGGCTATGTCCTCAATCTCGTGCGCCTCGTCGAAAACAACCGCGTTGTAGTCAGGCAAAATGCTCGCCTTCTCTTCTCGCCGCACCGACAGATCGGCGAAGAACAAATGGTGATTGACGATAATGATGTCGGCCTCTACCGCGCGCTGGTGCATCAGCGTGATGAAGCAGCGCTCGTATTGCCTGCATTTCCCCCCGGCGCAAAGCTCGGCCCGCGCGTCGATCTTGTCCCATGCCGTGCTTTTTTCCGGAAGCGTGCGGATCTCCGCCCTGTCGCCGGTCTCGGTTGTTTTCTCCCACTCCTGGATGATTTGGAAATCCGCCATCTCCTCAAGTCCGTTCAAGGCCGGCGACATCTGGGCTTCCAGAATCTTTTGTCTGCACGCGTAATTACTTCGGCCTTTCATGTAGCACACGCGCAGAGGCTTGCCCAGCACGCTTTCGAGGAATGGAACGTCGCGGAAGAATAGCTGCTCCTGCAGCGCCTTGGTGCCCGTCGAAATTACGACGCGCCGTCCGGAAAGGAGGGCCGGGACGAGATATGCCATGGTCTTTCCCGTGCCTGTCCCCGCTTCGACGATCAGCTTTCGGTTTTCCGTCAGAGTCTCTTCAATAGCCGTCGCCATCTCGATCTGGCCACGGCGCATTTCGAAAGCGGGATGCTTCGCCGCGAGCGGTCCATCCGGGCGAAAAAATCGCCTGACCGCGGCGCTTCCCGGAAGCGAGCTCACACCCATAAACAACAGTTCAACACACGGCGAAAGCTATCATTCAGATATCCATGTCTGAACAACAGCCGCCGGCGCTTATCCCGGCGGTAGTCATTGTCGGACGCCCGAACGTCGGCAAATCGACTTTCTTTAACCGCGTCACTGGCGAACGCCGCTCCATCGTCGGCGACGAACCCGGCATCACGCGCGACCGCATCCACGGCTCCGCGCAACACGACGGAAAGCCCTTCGAGCTCATCGACACCGGCGGTATCGTCGTCAGCGACGCCGACTACATCCCGGCGCAAATCCTCGCTCAGGCGCGCGTCGCGCTTGACCACGCCGCTCATGTGATCTTCCTCGTCGACGGACGGGCCGAAATCACAGCTTCGGACCGCGAGCTCGCCACGATGCTCCGCAAGACGGGCAAGCCGGTCACCGTCGTCGTCAACAAGTGCGACACCGGCAAGCTCGAGGATCAAATTCACGACTTCCACTCGCTCGGATTTCGCGACATCTATCCGGTGTCCTCCGAACATGGACTCGGCTTCGACCGCCTGCTCGACCACGTGACCGAAAGTTTCCCCGAAAGCGACACCACGCCCCCAATCGACGGAATCAAAGTCGCCATCATCGGCCGGCCCAATGTCGGCAAATCCACTCTGCTGAACGCGCTCACGGGACGCGAGCGGTCCATCGTCTCCCCCATCGCCGGCACAACGCGCGATGCGGTCGACGAAACTGTCGAGCGCAATGGAACAAAGTTTATCTTCGTCGACACCGCCGGCATCCGCCGCAAAGGTAAAACAAAGGAAATGGCGGAGAAACTCAGCGTTGTCATGGCGCGCCGCCACATCCGTCTCGCCGATATCGTGCTTGTCGTGATGGATGCGAGCGAAGGTTTTGTCGCCCTCGACGCCACCATCTCCGGCTACGCCCACGAAGGCGGCCGCCCGGTCATTCTCTGCATCAACAAATGGGACCTCATCACATCCGGCAAACGCAAAGAATTCGAACAGAACGTCCGTGACCGCCTGAAATTCCTCGACTACGCGCCGATGGTTTTCATGTCGGCGCTCAACGCCACGGGCATTAAAGAGCTGTTCGACAAAATCGAACGCATCAACAAATCGGCATTCCAGCGCGTCACCACCGGCGAACTGAATCGTTTTGTCGAAGCGCTCCACTTCGAAGAGCGCAAAGTTCTCTATATTACGCAGGCGAGCGTGCGCCCTCCGTCATTCATCCTGTTCACGGATAAAGCCGGCCCGCTCCACTTCTCCCACGAACGCTACCTGACCAATCAACTCCGAAAGCGCTTCGGATTTGAAGGCACCCCGATCCACGTCAAAGTCCGCGGCCGCACCCGAAAGAAAGACCGGCCTCCGTTGAAGTAGCCGTGGCGCGGGCACTCTTGCCGGCGCCTTCCTATTTCCCCGCACGCCGGTCGTACAGCCAGATCGCCCCAAACACGATCAACAGTACCGCCGGTAAAATCGCGACTGCCCGAAACGAAGCCTGCGCCGCGATGCCCAGAACGCGGTCCAGCTCCGGCCCAGGCTGCAGCGCGTTGAAAGGTCCGACTCCTCCGGCCATTTCCACTTTCTTCCGGTCAAAAATCGTCCCCATAGCCGGAAGCACAAAGTTGATCGAGAGCGTCCCAGCCGTACCCATCAACCCGATCAACAGCGCGCCGCCGCGCGGAAATCGTTCGGCAGCCGTCGCCAGCATCGTCGGCCACATGTAGCAAACACCCGTACCCCACACGGTGGCGGCCAGCAAGCCAGTGACCGGAGAATTGGCGACGCTCAGAGCAAAAAGTCCCAGCGACGCAAGCAGGCAGGAAAACCACAACAACCCGATCGGCGAGAGCCGATGCACCATCGGACCCGCGAAATGCCGCATCACGAACATCAATCCGCTGACGTAGACCAGCAGCCAGATGCCGCGCATGCCGACTGTTCGGGTTAGCGCGAGGTCCACCCACTGGCCCGGCGCCAGCTCCGACGCGGCGGTCAAAAACATGGAGCAGAAAAGCACCAGAAACATCGGCTTCAGGAGTTCCTTAAACATCGAACCCGCCGAATAACCGGACGCCACCCGTTCCGTCGGTGGAAACTTAACTCCGATGCACAACACAATCACCAGCGCGGCGGGAATCATCACGGCCGCAAGCTTTACCTGCCAGCTTTGCCCAATCGCGCCCATCCAGATGCCGAAGAGCCCTCCGGCAATCAACCCGCCGGGCCACCATGCATGCAGCGTGTTAAGGCGCGCCGTCTTCTCGTCCGGATAAAGTGTCGTAGTCAGGGGATTGATCACCGTCTCGACAAGCCCCCACCCAATGCCCGTGACCACCGCCCCAGCCCAGATCACGGAATAGACCCCTGCGCCGGTCGCCAGCGACCCCGCGAACAG
>DASZLP010000095.1:0-23381 GCA_035552355.1 Bryobacteraceae bacterium
TGGAATGTATAGCCGGCGTGTCTGGACGTCCGCGAAGGCCGTATCGAACGTGCCTTCGCCACCGACCTTCACCACCTTTGATACCTTGTATGGCCCGTCCGCCAGTGTCAGCTGAGGCAGTCCGGTCAGGAGCGACATCACCAAGCCGGTTGCGTATAACGTGATGGATCTTCGCAATTCCGTTTCCTCCCGAGGTCGTGTACAGGAATTGAGTCCGAGGATCCGCCGTTGAGGCGGAGCGGCGAGCGGATAGAGAAGGGCGACGGGCAGACGAAAATTATGCAGCCAGAGGGTGAGGCTCGGAGAGGTGTTAGTGTAATGCGCTGAAAATATGGAGTTTCCCGGTTTTGGGTGTTTGCGTCAGGCGAAAACTGCGCCTTGGGGATGGCAAAAACAGCTCCCAAAGAGGAAAAACCTAACCCAAGGATGGAAGGAAGGCGATCGGATATATACTGGCATCTGGTCCTGGGTGCTATCCCGAATAACCTCTACACGGAGCGTGACAGACATGCCACTGCGATTTCTGCAAGGCCGCGCGGTTTTTGTAACTTTCCTGCTGCTGGCCTCATTCGTTCCGGCCGGAGCGCAGACCCTGCAGTGGGCCCGCCAGTTCGCCAGCCCGAAGCCGAATGCCACGTTTCAAATTGCAGCCGATGCTACCGGCGTTTACATGGTCGGGGTAACCCAGGGCGCCCTTCCGGGACAAACCGCAACCAGCACGCAGGACGGCTTCGTTCGAAAGTACGATTCCACCGGGACGATACTGTGGACCCGGCAATTCGCCCTTCTCAACGGACAACGCACCGGCCCAATGGATGCAAACGGCATTGCCGTGGACTCCACCGGCGTTTATATTGTCGGAATTGTGAGCACGGCGGACCTGAACGGCCCCGGCCGGCTGCGCGTCGGGAATAGTCTTGCGTCGTTCGTGACAAAATACGACACCAATGGAACTCTCCTTTGGACGAAGCAGTCGGCCGCAACAACCACCGGCGGTGAAAGTGCTTCCTCCGTAACTGCCAGCGGTGGAGCAATCTACGTCACGGGGGGCACCTTCGACGCCACAGCCACCACCGGAGGACCAACCATTGCACAGGGTATCTATCTGCGAAAGTTCGATACCTCGGGCAACATACTTTGGACCAGCCAGTTCGGTTCGTCGACGAACGATATTGCCTATTCCGTCACTGCCGATTCATCCGGAGCTTACATCGTCGGCACAACCACGAAGTCGCTGACCACTCCACCTTCCACCGCGGCGCAAAACCTTTTCGTCCGTAAGTACGATCCCGCCGGAAACGTTCTCTGGACCCAGCAGTTCGGCACGCCCAACTCGGAATACGCGTACTCGGTCTCTGTCAACTCCACCGGTGTCTTCGTCGTCGGCAGCACGCAGGGTCTGATCGGCGTTCAAACCCTTCCCACTTTCGACTTCGACGGGTACGTGCGGAAATACGATACCGGTGGCAATCTTCTGTGGACCCGGCAGTTTGGCGGCGCCGACCGGGAAGAGGCTTTCAATTCCATCGCCGACAGCACCGGTTTGTACGTCGTCGGTTACACGCGCGACATCCTGGGGGCCGCGATCATCGGCGGCGACGACGTTTTCCTGCGCCGTTATGACAATGACGGTAACGCACTGTGGACCATCCAGACCGGGTCCGTCAACAACGACTTCGGCTACGGCGTCGCCGCTGACTCGACGGGCGTTTATATCGGCGGCTACACTGGGGCGCTGATCGGCGATTCGTTTTTATATAAATACACGCCACCCGCGCCGGGCGGACCCGTAGTGCTCGACGGAGGCACCGTCAACAGCGCCAGTTTCGCGCCCAATCCGTCCCCTGTTGCTCCCGGCTCGATCGCCACCATTTTCGGGACCGGCCTCAATGATGGATCGCAGGTGTTATCTTCCAGCTTCGGACCGGATGGCACACTCGTCAGGACGTTAGGCGGAACCAGTGTCACTGTCGGCAACCTTCCCGCTCCAATATTTTTCTCCACATCGAGCCAGCTCGGTATCCAGATTCCCCTTGAACTGGTGGGGCAAACGTCGGCCCAGGTCGTGGTAACTGTAGCGGGTCAGGCCAGCGCACCGCGCACCGTAAATCTGACCTCCGTGTCGCCAGGCCTCTATACTCTGACCTCGGACGGCCGCGGGCAGGTGATCTCCGTTCACGCCGATGGGGTCACGTTGATCACGCCCGCTAATCCCGCACATCCCAATGAGACGATCACGTTGTTGGGTACCGGCCTCGGGCCTGTGGCGCCCTTGCTGCTCACTGGCCAACCCGCTTCGTTGAACCAGACCGTGTCCATTCCGGTGATCACTATCGACGGGCTCCCCGCTCAGGTTGTGTTCTCCGGCATCGTACCCACCCTCGTCGGTCTGTATCAGGTCAACGTCGTGGTGCCCGGACTCGCCCGCCAGAACGCTGCCGATCCTGTCGTGCTGACCATCAACAACGTTCCTGCGAATCCGGTTACCCTGGCCGTCGCTCCCTGAATTAAGGCGCGGCAGTCTTGCGCATCCATACCCCCCACGTCCCTCGCCCCGCCGCCTGATTCGGAATAAAACGTCCCCGCGGTCAGCACCATATCGTGCCGCAGTCCGGGAACCAGCGTCGCGGCGTTGATCCATTAAGACCAGCGACGCGGCGGCACCGGCCAGGTAAAGGTGGTGGATTTCGGCCTGGCGCGGAGGGAAGCCGTCAAAAATCCGGCCGCCGACCAGTCCGCCTTCACGCGGACGGCCCCGGGGCTTGTTGCGGGCACCGTGTCCTATATGTCCCCCGAACAGGCGCTGGGCCCGTTGGTGGATGCGCGCTCGGATAGCGATTCCTCATTCAGCATCCGTCGTCACCTCGCTGTGATTTCGAATGGCCGATCGCACTACGCCAGCACCTGACTTTTCTCATCCACGCAAAGAACCAGCGCGTTTTCCGGCGGATTCATGTACAACCCGACAAGTCCAAAGACTTTGTGAACTGATTAATAACTCAGGACACTAGCGCTTCCTGGGGACTTTGCCGCCTTTGTCTTCCGTGTAGTGCTGCAGGTCTTCGTTGCCTTCGATACAGCCGAATTCCATCTGCTCATATGGATGGCCGTCCGACATCGTCGGGTTACGATTCCGGCCGATGTTCCAGCGCGCCGTCCAGGGCTGCGTGTAGATGTCCGGATCGGTGATCGTAGCTTCGTAGACGATCGTGTTGGCATCCTGCGGGATGAACTTCTCGGTGACGTGCAGATTTTCGGTCTTGAAGTTGCCCGACGTGTCAAACCAGGTCTTCGTGTTCTGATTCGTCGTGTCGACCACCAGCGTGTCGCCTTCCCAGTGACCCACCGGGTCGCCTTCAAACAACTTGATTTTGGGAGCGATGTGCGGCCGTCCGTCAGTCGGAATGATGCGCACCGTGTGCATGAACTCGGAGAGCTGCACGAAATATCCCGGCGTCTGGATGATCTGTGCGCCGAACTGGTTCGATTCGCTGTGCGGAATGCCGGACTCGTAGCAGTGCAGCTCGGGCTCATCGGCCATGTGGTTCTGCAGGATGTCCTGCTGTTTGGCGCGCGCCTCGGGCTTGTAGGGAATCTTGCCGTCCGGAGGATCGATGATGCGGTTGCCGGCGCCGGCGAATCCGCCGAATCCGGCCGCGGCCGCTCCGCCGCCGCCGCGAGCCGCTCCACCGGGAGCGCCGCCACCCGGTGCACCGCCGCCACGCCCCGCGCCGCGTCCGCCACCGCGCGCCGGGGCCGGTTCAATATCCGTGATCGCCGGAGGATTCCAGAATCCCTGCATGTCCGGATGACCGTCCGGCAGTCTCGGCATCGGTCCGGCCGGAGCCGCCGGAGCGCCGCGCCCGCCGCCGCGCTGCGCGGGAAGCGGAGAAACGCAGACGATGCCTGTTACGACAACCAGAGCGCAACCTAAAATGGGATTTCTCATGCGGCCTCTCATCAATTCCCGTAAACCAGATCCTGACACTCATATTCCATCAGGCGCGCCGTCGGACCGGTCTTCTGAACCATCGGAATTGCGATCTTCCAATCCTTCGTGTAAGTCATCGGGTCGCTGATCGTCGCTTCATACAGCAACGTGGTGGGGCTGGTGCGGGTGAACTTCTCGGTCAGGTGCAACTGGTTGCTGTGGTAGTTGCCGGCCTTGTCGAGCCAAGTCTTGTCATTGAAGTTGGTGGCGTCGACGACGAGGCTGTTGCCGTCCCAGTGCCCGCGCGAATCCCCGTCCCAAAGGTCGGGGAAATCGAGATGCGGGCTGCCGTCGAGGTAGATCATTCGATAGACGTGCGAGTATTCCGAAGTGATCGCGACGTACTTTTCCGACTCGAAGAGCTGAAAGGGATAGCCCATGATGAGCAGACGCGGCACGCCCGGCATGTAGCATTTATTGACTACGTCTTCCGTTTTGGCGTTCTTTACTTTCTCGGCGCGTTTGGCCGCGGCGCCCGCGATGTAGGGGATCTTCCCGTTGGGCGGGTCCTTTATATAGCCGCCCTTCTCGAGATTGTCGACGGGTTTGGCAGGCTGCCAGATGCCTTGCAGATCGGGCTGCTTGTACCAGGTTTGGGCGGGCGTGAAATCCTTGCCGCCCTTCTTCTGGGCGAGGGCAGGCGATGTTGCCAGGCCCGCGACCGCGCCGGCTGAGAACAAAAACACAGCGAATCGATTGATCATCCTGAGTTCAGGTCCTTCCGATTACTGAGCGGGAGGCGCGCCCGCGCCGCGTCCGCCGCCGCGCGCCGGCTGGACCTCGGGCCCCGAGTTCAGCGTAATGCGGCGTCCATCGGCGAAGTCGACGCTCTGCGCCCACATCAGGTTCGTGCCGTCTTTGGAGAGATAGCCGTTGACGGTGAGCTCCTCGCCGCCTTTGATCATGCTCTGACGCCATCCGGCCCGATAAAGACCGTTGGGAGGGGGCGTCTCCGCGTTCCATGTTTCGGTCTTGCCGTCGGGCGTGGTCACTTCGAAGATGAGATGGGAGTGCGGGTTCACCCAGTCCATCCTGACGGCCTTGCCTTTGACGCTGACGGGCTTCGAGTTATCATATTCGGCGGCGAACGAATGATGGGCCAGCAGAGGCAGGGCGGCGGTCATCAGCGCTGCGCAGCCGGCGAGAACTGCAAACTTGATTTTCATGGTCGGGACCTCCCACAATTTCTTACGCCTGAGAAGTATATCAGGGGAAAACAAGTTTTTGACCCGGCCCGTTGGACTCGTATCCGGCGTTTTTGCGAAAATCGGTCTGCATGGAAAAAACCGAATGGCCGTGGCCCGATTCGCTGGATGCTCTGGTGGCAGCCCCGAACCATCACAAGCTCGTTCTGGACAATGAACGCGTACGTGTGCTCGACACGCGGATTCCGGCGGGCGATCTGGTGCCCGTGCATACCCACCGCTGGCCGGCGGTCTATTACACGATCGCGGGTGGGGATTTCGTACGCTGCGACGCGGATGGGAACGTGCTGCTCGACACGCGCCTGCATCCGAATCCGGCCGGCCAGCCGGCGCGGTTCATCGAGTCGCTTCCGCCGCATTCCGTGGAAAATGTGGGGCCGCGGGAAATTCATCTCATCAGCGTCGAGATGAAATACTGAACTTTCCGCAGCTCGCTTGAGAGGGTTACGTTGCAGGTAAATGTGCCTGCTTCCCGCCACTTGCCCATATTCGCAGTAAAGTTTCCACCACTTTCGCCGATACATAAGCTGTGGCGGGATTATTATCCATCCGGCTCCGCTTTGCCTCGGTCCGGGTCAAGTTCTGGCTCCTGATCGTGCTCAACAGCAGTCTCGCGCTGCTGCTCGCGGGCGCCGGCCTGTTCGGTTACCAGACCTGGATGCAACGCCAGGAGGCCGCGCGCGAGCTGACTTCCGAAGCCGACGTTCTGGCCGAGGGATGCACCGCATCGCTGAGCTTCAAAGACGCGCGCGCCGCGCGGGAAACACTGGCGGCGTTGCGCGGCAATTCCCACGTAGCCGAAGCTGCCGTCTACGACTCCCAGGGCGCTCCCTTCGCGTGGTACCGGCGCGGGCAGGTTGATGCCGCCGCGCCCGCAGGTGTAAAAGCCGGCCCGGACGGGGTTTATTTTGAGGGCCGGGATCTGCTGACCTTCCAGCCAGTCCAGTTGCAGGGGGAACGCATCGGAACGCTCTTCCTGCGCTCCACGACCAACATCGACAGCGAGCTGCGCCACTATTTCGAGATCGGCCTGCTCGTGCTCCTCGTCTCTTTCGGGCTGGCGCTCTTTCTGAGCGCGGGCATGCAGGGGCTCATTGTCACGCCGATCGCGGCACTGTCGACGGTGGCGCAGCGCATCACCACCGAGAGGGATTACTCGGTCCGTGCCCAGATGGGCAAGGGTGTCGCGAGCGGCGGTGAAATCGGCATCCTCATCAGCTCTTTCAATGAAATGCTGTCGCAGATCGAGAGCCGCGACCTCGCGCGCAAAGCCGCCGAGGAATCGCTGCGCGAGAGCGAGCAGCGCTACGCTTTGGCCGCCCGCGGCGCCAACGACGGTCTGTGGGACTGGAAGCTCGCCACCGACGAAATCTACTTCTCGCCCCGCTGGAAACAAATGCTGGGCTATGGCGAGCAGGAGATCGAGCCGCATCCGGAGGAGTGGTTCAGCCGCATTCACGCCTCCGACCAGCCGCGCGTGCGCGCCGAAATCGCGGCCCACCGCGCCGGCACGACTTCGGAATTCTCGAGCGAATATCGTATTCGTCAGCGCAACGGATCTTTCGTCTGGATGTTGAGCCGCGGCGCGGTGGTGCGCGATGAAGAAGGCCACGCGATCCGTATGGCGGGCTCTCAAACCGACATCACCGAAGGCAAGATCGCCGACCCGCTCACCGGGCTGCCGAATCGTTTGTATTTTCTCGATCGCCTGGAGGATTCCATCCAGAAAGGAGCGCAGGCAGGCCTGTCCCCGGAAAATGCTTTCGAGTTCGCCGTCCTTTTCATCGATCTCGACCGCTTCAAGCTGGTCAACGACAGCCTGGGACACGCGGCAGGCGATGAGCTTCTGACCGGCATTTCCCGGCGGCTCCGCGCGAGCACGCGCGCGATCGGCGCCGCTTCAGCGGGAGAGATCAGCGGACGGTCCGGCCACTCCGTGGTGGCCCGCCTTGGCGGCGACGAATTCGCCATCCTTCTCAACGATGTCAGTCCGGTCGAAGCAGTTGCGGTTGCCGAGCGTATCCTCGAAAATCTGAGCGCTCCCTTTCAGATCGCGGGCCGCCAGGTATTTCCGACCGTCAGCATCGGGATCGCGCCCGGCGTTTGCGGGGGCACCCCCGAAGACCTGCTGCGCAACGCCGACACCGCTATGTACCACGCCAAGGCGAAAGGCAAAGCTCGCTCGGAAGTTTTCGACGAAAAGATGCGCGACCGCGCCAAGGCGCGCCTCGAAATCGAAACCGATCTCCGCAAAGCCATCGACCGCGGGCAACTGGTGCTCTTCTACCAGCCGCAGGTCTCGCTCAGAGATGGCCGCACCATCGGCTATGAGGCGCTCGTCCGCTGGCGCCACCCCGGCCGCGGTCTGGTGCCGCCGTCGGAGTTCATTCCCGTCGCCGAGGAAACCGACCTGATCATTCCCCTCGGCCGATGGGTGCTCCGTGAGGCCTGCCGGCAGATGGCCGAATGGCACAGGAACTTCGAGGTGGAAGCCGCCCTCACCATCAGCGTGAACGTCTCCTACCGGCAGTTGAGCGACACCACTCTGGTGGATGACGTCAGACGGGTGCTCGCCGAGACCGGCCTCTCGCCGCGCAGCCTGAAACTGGAGCTGACCGAGAGCAGCATCATGTCGAACGCCGACGTGGCCATCAAGGTTCTCCAGCAACTGAAGGAGATCGGCGTGGGGCTTGAGATCGACGACTTCGGGACCGGCTACTCCTCGCTGAGCTACCTGAACCGGCTGCCGTTTGACACGGTCAAGATCGACCGCTCTTTCGTAAAGGATCTGCAGTCGAGCGGCGAAAGCGCCGAGATCGTGAAGACAATTCTCGATCTCGCCCGCTCGATGAACATGACGGTCGTCGCCGAAGGCGTCGAGACGGCGTCGCAACTGGAAGCGCTGAGCAGCCTCGGGTGCGGCTACGCCCAGGGCTATTTCTTTTCGAAGCCCGTGGACAGGGATTCCACCCAGTTCTCGATCCGCCAGCGTCATCTGTGGCGAGCGGTCGCGCAACTGCCGGCGGCGCCGGAGACCGCGGCCCTCGAGAAAACCGATGACGAAACCGATCTCGTGGCGGCGGGCCATTGACCCGTATGAGGCCATTCGGCCCAACCTGTGGCGCGGGCGCTCTCGCCCGCCGCACCCGGCGCCTGCGGCATTTTTCGATCCTGCGGTCTGACACAAAAGTCGCGTTCACTTAAGTGAGTGCTGGTTCCGGAAAGCCATCGAATGAAACGCACACATAAAACGAACCGCACACACAGAACGAACCGCACACACAGAACGAACCGCGCACACAGAACGAACCGCACGCTGCGCCTTGCGGCCGCCTGCCTCGCGCTCGCCGGCGCCTCCATTGCGCTGAACCCAGCGATTGCCCTCGCCGATCCGGCCCCGCCCGCCGCGCGAGATCTCGCCGAAACCAGCCTCGAAGACCTGATGAACCTTCAGGTCACCTCCGTCTCCAAAAAGGAGCAGTCGCTCTCCAAAGCCGGCAGCTCAATCTACGTCATTACGCAGGAAGACATCCGGCGTTCCGGCGCGACGAACGTGCCGGAGCTGCTGCGCATGGTCCCGGGCGTGAATGTGGCCCGCATAAACGCCAACACCTGGGCGATCAGCATTCGCGGCTTCAACTACCGCTATTCGAGCAAGGTCCTCGTGCTGGTCGACGGACGCACCGTCTACACTCCCGGTTTTTCCGGCGTGTATTGGGACCAGCAAACCATGCCGCTCGAGAACATCGATCGCATCGAAGTCATCCGGGGACCCGGCGGAACAGTGTGGGGCGCCAACGCCATGAACGGCGTCATCAACATCCTGACGAAGAGCGCGGCGGAGACGCGCGGCGGCCTCGTCAGCACGGAAACCGGCTCACAGGATCGCGCGCAGGGCCTCCTTCAGTATGGCGGGGCCGCCGGCACGAAAGGCTCCTATCGGGTCTACGGCCGTTACACCATGAACGAGGACTCCCCCAGCGAAGCCGGTCAAACAACGCCCGGCAATCCCGCGTCGGATCGCGCGCACAGCTCGCAGGCCGGCTTCCGCTCCGACTGGAACCTCTCGTCAGGCGACAAACTAACGGTGCAGGGCGACATCCTCGGCCTCTCCGAAACGCAAACCATCACGACGCTCTTTCTCGATCGCCTCCCGGCCTTCCCCACCTTTAACGATCCGGTGCGGGTCGGGTCCGGCAACCTTCTTGGCCGCTGGAGCCACGTGTTCGCCGATGGTTCCGAAGCCACCGTGCAAATGTATTACGACCGCTTCCGCCGCTTCGACCAGGCTCTCAATATCGTCAACACCGGCGACGTCGACGCCCAGTATCACTTTCATGCGGGCGCGCGCAACGACATTGTCGCGGGGCTCGGATATCGTGTCTCCGACCAGGTCGACACGAACGGCTACGAAATTACTTTCGGCAACGGCCAGCGCCGCGACAACCTCTTCACGGGTTTCGTGCAGGATCAGATCGAGCTGACGGAGTCGCTGGCATTTACCCTCGGCGTCAAGATCGAACATAATGCCTACACCGGGTACGAATTTGAACCCAGTGCGCAGTTGGTCTGGTCTCCGAACAACCGGCAGAGCCTATGGGTCTCCACCTCCCGTGCGATCCAGCAGCCCTCGTGGCTCAACTCCGAATCGCAACTGGATATCGCGGCGGTGCCCGTGCCCGGCCTGCCCTTCGGCCTCGTTCACCTCAGTGGCAATCCAAAGCTCCTCGCGCCCGTTCTGTATGACTATGAATTCGGTTATCGTACCGAGGTTTCGAAGCGCCTGACGCTGGATGCCACCGTTTTCATCGGAGATTACGCCCGCCTGCTGACCAACGAGCCGCAGGCTCCGTACTTCACCGCGTCTCCCGCGCCCCCTCACCTCGTCATCCCCGGCATTTATGAGAACCTCGGGGGCGCTCTCAGCTACGGCGGCGAGTTTTCCGCCCATTGGGACGTGACGAAATGGTGGCGCATCAGCCCCGGTTACAGCTTCCTCGAGATGAACATGTCACAGGCGTCCTCCAGCAGAGACTCCAAGTTCGCCGCCACTCCCGGCGATTCTCCGAAACATCTCGCGCAACTACGTTCCAACATCACGCTGCCGCATCGGGTCGAATGGGACACGTCCGCTTATTACTCAGGTCTGGTGGCTGGCTCAGCGACGTCCAGCGGAGCGGTGCCCGCATGGATCCGGCTCGATACGCGGGTCGGCTGGAGGTTCGGCGAATCGACCGAATTCGACATCACGGGACAGAATCTGCTGACACCGCGGCATGTCGAGTTTCTCGACGGGCTGCAGGTCACCCCCGTGGAAACGGCACGCGCGGTTGTCGCGCGAGTGGTATGGCGGTTCTAGCGGGCGCGAAAAGGGGCATCGTCGCATGCTCGCCGTCCCGAATGGTGCCCCGAGTGGTGCTCCGAGTGGTGCTCCGAGTGCTACCGAGACTCGTGTTGGCCGCCCTGTTCCTCTCCTCCTGCCTCAGAGCCCAGGCTCTGAACGAATATGAGGTTAAAGCGGCGTTTCTTTTCAACTTTGCGAAATTTGTCGAGTGGCCTGGCCAGACCTTCCGAAGCGACAAGGATCCGCTCCGCATTTGCGTTCTCGGCGAAGACCCTTTTGGAAGCTCGCTGCGAGATACGGTCAACGGCAAGTCGCTCGCCGGAAGATCTTTCTCCGTCGCCGATATCGCCGATCCCGCCGAGGCGCCGGGCTGCCAGATTCTCTTCATCAGCTCATCTGAACACCGGCGTTTGAAATCCCTTCTGGCGGATCGCCGGCTGGCCGGAGCTCTCACGGTGGGCGAATCGGATGGTTTTTGCGCGCAGGGCGGCATGGTGAACTTCAAGGTGGAAGGCGGCCGCGTCGCTTTCGAGATCAACGTGGACGCCGCCGCGCAGGCGAGCCTCCGCGTCGACCCGAAGGTGCTCAGCCTCGCGAAAATCGTGAGGGCCCGGCCGCAGAAATGAAGCCGCGGGCGACTCGACTGGAGCCTGGATTGCTTCCACTCCGCACGTGCCGGAAAGAGATTATTACCGCTGGCAGGTGCAGTCCTTCACGGTGCGCCTTGCGCTCGACGTCGTCGAAAGTATCACCCGTTACCTCCGGCATCCGCGTTTCAATCCGGCTGAGGAGCAGGGTGGGATTCTTCACGGCGAAATCACCGGCCCCGACTGCGTTGAAATCACTGGATTTGAATTCATCCGCAGCCGCCATCACCGCGGCGCGCCCTACGATCTCAGTCTTACCGAGCGTCTCAATTTCGAGCGGCGCGTGCGGAGTTTCGCCAAACGCGGCGGTCCGACGCCCATTGGATATTTCCGCACTCATCTGCGCCCCGGTTTGTTTCTCGATCAGAGCGACTTCGCGTTGATGACGGAAGCATTTTCAGACGGTCCGGGCATTGCGCTCGCCATTCGGATGAGCGAGCCGGGCCGCGAAAACGCCGGGATTTTCTTCTGGGAAGGCGGCGACATCGATCGCACCCAGACCAAACTGATGTTCCCGTTTGACGTGGATGAACTGCGCGCGCTGGGGCCGATAGATCGAGAGAGTAGCGCCCGTGAGGAAACCGCCCGTCAGGAAAGCTCGCTGTCAATTCCGCCCGCGAAGATGCCGGCTCGTTCTTCACGCCGCGCCTCAATGCGTGGTGGTCTCATTTGGGCATTGGCCGCCGGTGTTCTGGCTTTCGCGGCGCTCGCCGCGTATCGCCGCGGCGGCGATGGCAGGGTCGTGGCAAACGAGTCGACAGAGTCCCGGCCCATCGAGCGGGCGGCTTCCAGGACAACTCATGAACCAGCGCAATCGGGCGAGAGTTCGCAGGTCTTGTATGCCCCGCCCGCCGCCTTCGATGAGGCTCTGCCTGCCGGCGAACCTCCCGGCCAAGCGGACGAGCTGCCTCCCAACGTCCGCTCGCCGTTCGAAAATCCGCCGGCTCCGTCAGCCCCCGTCGAGGCCGCGCCGGCGCGCCCCGCTGTAGTTGCCCATGCCACGCCACCGCCCCTGCCAGATCCGGCAGCCAGCGAGCTGGACTCACCCCGCGTAGCAGAGCCCGCGCCGCGACCCGCCGCGAGTGCCGTCAGTCCCGAATCGAGCGCTGTCAACAGGGCCTCGATCGTCAATGCCCCGAGCGCCATCAATGTGGATGTAAGCGTCGAGCCCAAAGAGGCGTTTGTGCTGAAACGATTTGCAGAGCGCGTGCCGTCACTCGCCGGCCACGTGCCCCTGCTGGGCCGCCTGCATGGTCTCCGGCAGCACAACAACAAAAACGGTGTCGTCTCGGCTCGCCCGGCGCGTGACCTGACGCCGCAGATACCAGCGCGCATCGGCCGCGATCTCACCGACGAGATCAGGGTCGACGTGGAAGCATCCATCGACGACGAAGGCGTCGTCCGGAATGCCGCGGCGACCCAGGGCGCCGCGACCGACTTCGGCCCGCTCGCGGTTGCCAGGGTACGGTCAGTGCCGTGGCGACCCGCTCGCTCCGGAGACCGCAGCGTGCCGATGGACGTGGTGGTTCACTATCGATTCAACCCGGCTCAACGCTGAACGGCGTCTACCTGCGGTCGGGGAGCGCGAACACGTAAAGCCCGTTGCCCGTCGCCGGATAACGCAGTTCCGGCGCCACCACCGTCGGCACGTTGCGCGGACTGCCTCCGCCATTGCTCGTTGTCACCGCAAGGTATTGCTTGCCGCCCACCGAGAAAGTCACCGGGAACCCCTGCACGGCGGCGGGCAGGCGAGTCTCCCAGAGGATTCGGCCCGTCGCGACATCGAAAGCGCGGAACATGCGGTCGAGGTCGCCCACAAACGCCACGCCTCCAGCGGTTGACACAACGCCGGTGAGGAACGGCGCGCGCTGCTCGTACTTCCACAATTCGCGCATCGTCCGGACATCGTAGGCCGCCAGTTTGCCGATGTGTCCCTGCGCGCCAGGCATTTCGAAGAAACGCCGCAGCGCGCCGTTGCCACTGCCGCCGCCCGCCACTTTCTCGATCTCCTGCCCGTTCATGTCGAGGCAGCTCTGGCTCATGGGGATGATCAAACGATTCGTCGGCGCATGGTACGACATCGCCGGCCAGTTCTTACCCCCTTCGGTCGAAGGGCACGCCGATACCCACTCGCCGGCCCGCTGCTCGACAATGTCGTTGCGATAATGCGGCGTGCCGGTCGCGGCATCGATCGAGTCGTACACATTTTGGAAAACCATTTCTTTGTGGCCGAGATATTTGCCGGTCACGCGATCGAGCTTCCAGAGGATACCGGCCTTGCCCGCGCTGAAAACGTAGTGCTGGCCCTGATCGTCGACGAGCACGCGCTCGAAGACTTCGTCCAGATCGAGCGTCTCGCCAGGGGCGTAGCTGTGGAACCATCTGAGTTTGCCGGTGTCGGCATCGAGCGCGAGCGTGGAATTTGCATAGAGAGTCGCGCCGTTGCCGGAGCCGCGGCTCACGCGCATCCACGGCTTCGCCTGCGCCGTACCCCAGTAGGTGATGTTGAGATCGGGGTCGTAGCTTCCTGTAATCCAGGTTTCGACGCCCGCCCGGAAGGTGTTGGCCAGACCTCCCCATGTGTCGCCGCCGGGCTCGCCATCGAGCGCCACGGTACGGAAACGCCAGGCTTCCTTGCCGGTCTTCGCGTCGTACGCGCTGATGAAGCACTTCTCATCGCGGTAGACCGCGCAGGAGTCGCGGCCGAGCCCCTGAATCAGCCGGCCTTTTACCGCGATCGGTCCGCTCGACGTCTGATACTCACCTTTCGAGCGATCGCCGATGGTGGTGTCCCAGACCTGCTTGCCTGTGCGCGCATCGAAGGCCATCAGGTGCGCGTCGCCGGTCGCCACGAAGATCTTGTCGTCGTAGATTGCGATGCCGCGCATCGCCGGCGCGTTCGGCACCGACCCGTAGCGATTCTCCCAGATCAGTTCGCCCGTCTTCGCGTCGAGGGCCTGCAACACCATGCCAGTGTTGTTGACGTAGAGGATTCCGTTGTGGACGATCGGCGCCGGCTGGTTCCCGTTGCTCGCCCCTTCCTGCATGGCCCAGCTCCATACGAGATGAAGATCGGCAACATTCTTCGCGGTGATCTGGTTCAGCGGACTGTAAGACGTCGCCTTGTAATCGCGCCGGATCATGAGCCAGTCACCCGCATCGGGATTCCGCAGCATCGCGTCGGTCACCGGTATGAAATTCCTGACTTCGCCGGCCACCGTGATGCCGCGCGGAGTTTCCGCGGCGGGCGCGGGCGCCGCTGCCGGCGCTCTCAGGGCTGCCCGCACGCCTGAAGCAACCGTGCGGATCGAAATAGGCGAATCGGCGGTGAGCGCCTGATTGCCTGGCAATGCACTGTTGGCATCGAGAATGAAAGCGGCGAGATTGACGTACGTCTGACCCGGAAGTGTGCCCGCCAGACCGCCTGGAGGCATGGTGGCGCGCATGAATCCAACGAGGTCTCCGGCGGTCTTATCGCCCCATTGGCCTATGAAGTTCGCGCCGGCGAGCTGCGGTCCTTCACGTCCCGAGAGATCGGCCGCATGGCAGGACGCGCAACTGGTCTGGTAGGCCGCGCGCCCAGCCGCGGCCTGCGCGGGCGTGTAAGGACCAGCCGGCCGCTGCTGCGCTCGGGCGGCAACAACGAGGCTGACGGCAAGCGCGCAGGCAGAAAGAGTTTTCATGGCGATCTCCCGTCCGCTCAGGTTATAACAGCGGCCGGCGCCGCGGAAGCAACTCCGTGGCGCGGGGGATGCCATCCCGCCCCACATGCAAATGTCCGGGTTACGAAGTGTATGTGGCATTGGGCACTCGTGCTCGCCGCGGATACAATCCGCGTGTCCGACGTGGGAAGCGCACACTGTCGTAAAAGAGAAAAATATAGAAAGTCCACGAGGAGCCGCACCGGCGGCGCTTCCGCCCCGTTCAGACGCGGCGGGTGAACCGATCGAAGACGCTGATCGTGTCGGCGTTGAAGCGGCGCGCCAGCTTGAGCGTGTCCTGGTTGTCGTCCATCGAGTCGAACCGAATGCGCCGGATACCGGCGGCGCGCCCTTTCTCCAACGCATCCGCCATGATGAGGACGTTCGCCCAGCCGCCCCGGAACGCCGGCATCACTGCGCGCGCCTGCACGTGCACGCGATAATCCCCCGCGGCGGAGCGCACGACGACCATGCCCGCCACGTGATCATCGACCAGCAGCACCGATGAAATGTCCGCGATGCGTGGGTCGGTCAGCGAGGCCTCCAGATGGGCGGGATGAATCCACCGCATGGCCATTATCTCGTGATAGAGCGCGACCGCTTCCGATGCCGGAGCCCGCGCGGGACTCACGAGCCGCGCGCTCTCCGGCACACGCCCGGACTGCAGGGCGCGGTCACGCAGCTTCGTCATGGCGTGGATCATCGGGTCGAGGTCAACTTCCACGATGTACATGCGGCTGCCGCGCTCAAAACCGTTGGCCTGGAGAAATGGTCCCGCATCGGGATGGACCTGCGAGTCTGCGAATACGTAGACGAGAGTGCCCGGCAATCGTGACAGCAGGCACGTGCCGATCTTCATGCGCCGGTGGGTGCGGATGACGCGAATCCCGAGCAGGGATGTTTCGTTGCCGCGCGTCTGAAACGCAATCGCGCCGAGCACCCTCGGAGAGTCACGATCGAACGCGAGCAGCACCTGCGGCGTCAGTCCGCGCTCGAACACATCCCGCAGCAGCATGCGGCAGACGGGCCCTTCGCTCTCACGCGGCGGACGGATTTCTATATCGCAATCTGCAGCCGTTCCAGCCATTCGCGGGCCTTTATCGTTTCGGGCGAGAGTTTCAGGCACGTCTCGAACGCCTGCGCGGCGCGCTCGTTGTCGCCGAGGCGCGCCAGAGAAACACCGAGCACGTAATGCGACCCGGGCAGATTAAACTTCAGGCCGATCGCTTCGAGCGCTTCGTCCGCCGCTTCCCGCCAATGGCCGGTCTGCATGAGACAGCGCGCAAGGCCGGCATGCGAATCGGCGGCGTCGCGATCGAAAGCAATCACGGCGCGGAAACAGCGCGCGGCGTCCGGCCATTTTTCCGAGCGCATGTAGACGCGCCCGATCAGGTGCTTGAGCGTTGGGGAATCCTGCCACTGTTCCTCCGCTTTCAGCAGGTGTTCGAGGCCTCGCTCGACGTCGCCTTCCACGAGCGCCAGATTGCCGCGAATCACATTGGCGGCGGCGAGATCGGGGTCGTCGGCCAGCGCACTCCCGACGACCTCGCGGCATTCCTCCACGCGGCCGGCGTTCGACAGCGCCTGGGCGAGAAACATCCGCAGATGGGCGCGGCGGCCCTCCGTCGCGGCACCCTGAACCAGGTCGCGGAGAATCGGAATCGCCTCCTCGGGCCGTGCGTGCGCGAGGTGCACCTGCGCCAGATTGAAGTTGCGATCGTCCTCGATTTTCCGCAGTCCATCGCGCGCTTCTTCACTGACGGAGTCGATATAGCCGAGATCGGCCAATTGCGCGAGCACAGCGGCGGCTGCCCAGGAATCTTCTTCGGGAGTCGGCGCGGCGCGATTTTTCCCATCTTCCCAGCTCGGGATGATCTCAATCGGCACGGGCTCTTCAAACGCTTCGGCGAGAACGCGGCCCGGCATGTCGGCGCCGCGCGGCAGTCCGAACATCGCGAGGATCGAAGGCGCGACATCCAACAGACCTGCGCCATGCACCAGCTCATCGCGGCGGATGCCCGGCCCGGCCATGCACAGCATGCCATGGGAGCGATGCCACATCAGAGGAGCATCGGCTTTGGTCCCTTCGGGGCGCAGCCGGCCGCTTTGGAAACCGTGATCGGAGAGAAGGACGATGGCCGCGCCCGGTCCGGCGAGATCGACAACGCGGCCGAGCATCATGTCATGAAAGCAGTAGAGGCCATCGATCACGTTCCTGTAGATGTCGAAGTCGCGCTCGGGCACTTCGCTCAGGCGCGGGGCGCGGTAACGCATGAAATGATGTCCGGCGCGATCGATGGCGTCGAAGTAGACGGCGAGAAAATCCCACGGCTCGTTTTCCATCAGCCACGTGGCGGCGGCTTGTATGGTGATGGCCTCGGCCAGTATCGAAGCCAGCTCGAATGGCCGCTTGTCGGTCTTCTGATCGATTTCATCGAGTTTCGGGATGAAAGGAACAAGGTCGTCGCCGGTAAGCTCGCCTGGATGGACGCGCAGGCCGGCCAGCGCTTCCTCGCGCGAAGCAGGATGTATCGAGCGCGGCGCGAGCGGCCATTCCACATGCCGGGGTCCGGTAACTTTCGCGAATGCGTTCGACACCACCGCGCCGGCAATGGGCTCCGCGGGATGACTGGCGAACCAGTTCAATACGAGTGAGCGCAGTCCGCTCTGGTCGAGGATGTTCCAGAGGGCTTCGACCTGCCGGGAAGAACTCGTGACCGGGCGAGCGCGGCCCCCGACCGGATCGGGCTCGAGGAATCCGAGAATGCCGTGTTTATCGCCCGTCTTGCCGGTCGCGATCGACGTCCACAGCAGTGGCGACAGCGGCGGCTGCAGAGTCTCGATGCGTCCCATCACTCCGCGCTCCACCAGCTTGCGCAGGTTGGGCATGAGTCCGGCGTCGAGAAGCGGGTTGATGATTTGCCAGTCGGCGGCGTCCCAGCCAAGCAGCACAACGCGCTCGGCGATGCGAAATCGACCTGCCATGCGGTGCTGCCGCGAGTTCAGAGCGCTCAGTTCACCGCGTTGCGGCGCTTACGCAAGGCGGCGATGCCGGCGGCGCCCAGCGCAAGGAGCGCAAGCGAAGAAGGCTCCGGCGTAGCCAGATCGGAGCCGAAGCTCACGAGCGTTGCGGTGGCGGATGAATCCGCCTGTGAGGGTCCCACAAACGTCGATGCCTGAATATCCGCCCATCCGAGATACTGTACGCCCGACCGGCTGAACTCCACTCCCAGCCAGGCGTCGCCCGAACCGGGCCAGTTTCCTTTTCCCGCGGGTGGGATAGCCTTCATCAGTATGCCTGCGGAATTCAGCACGCCGGACGCGGGATTCACCGCCGCGATACTCGGGAACGCAACGGGGTAATAATCGGTGGTCGTCCCGTTGATGACCGCTTCATCTATGAAACTGGTCGTCAGCGGGCCGCTGACGTAGACGTCGGGAAAATCCGGCACTCCGACGTGGAGCGTGAAGTCGATAGTCGACGAATTGTCGAAGCTGATGTCCAAACTCGCCGGGTTGGCGCTGGTGCCGGTTATCGTCTGCGCCTGTGTGAGCGCGGGCATGCCGAGCATGGCCGACCCCGCCATTGCGTAAGCTACGAACTTCCTGTCGAAATCGAATCCTGCTTGTTTTTTCTCTCCGCTTGCCATGGTTCCTCCGGGCATTTACTACGCAGTACTAATTTGTAATCGTCTCAGTATTATTTCACAAACAGGCGATTCCCGTCCCGCCGGATTGCCTGTAATTCGCGGATCGTCTCATCCGCCAATCGCTGGTCCTCGAAGCCGTCGGAGCCTGTCGTTGCGACAGCATTGAGATCGAACCAGGCGTTATACAGCGGACGTGTGCGTTCCGTGATGATTCCCGCCTGCAGCAGCGTTTTCGCGAGCACCCGGTAGATCTGCGTCTCATTGCTCAGCGGCGCCGCGCCTTCGGGGGTTTTGACAGCCTCGCGGACGGCATCGGCGACCCACTGCCAGTCGAGGCCGAATTGCGCATAGATATCCTTCTTGTTCTCCCACCCGCTCATATTGCGGAAAAGTGTCACGAAACATCCCGCGGCCCAGGTTTCGATGCGCGCGCGCTGCTCTTCGGTAAGCTCGGGCATGGTGACGCTGCCCCAGATGCGCCCGAAGCGGTGGTGATACGACTCGTCGGTGAGAATGAGCTGCACGAGGCGGCGCAACACCGGGTCGTTCGCCGATTTGTAGATGTTCGAGAACGCGCCGAGCGCGAGGCCTTCGATCATCATCTGCATGCCGACGATTTTCTGGTAAGCTTCGCCTGTCATCACGAGCTTGCTCATCAGCGAGAGCAGTCCGTTGCCGACAGGCACGGGCGAGCCCCAGCGCGCATCGAAGTATTTGGAGAGTGCCCGAACGTGCCGGGCTTCCTCGCGCACCTGGTTAGCCGCGTATTCCTGCGCGCCGGGATCGAGGAAAATCTGGCAAAGGCTCGCCGAGAGTGAATAGGCGCCCTGTTCGCCATGCAGGAGCTGCGAAAGGTAGTAGCGTGTCAGCTCGTTGCCAAGCCGGATGCGCTGGCGCTCGTCGAGACGGTCCGCCACGGCGCAGTTCAGCTCCGGGGTGAAGGAGGCGGGCATCAGCAGGGCTTCTTTCAGATTGAAAGCCGGAGAGAAATCGAGGTAACGCGGGTCCTCGGGGTTCCAGTAATGGCCTTCGGTCGCGGCGATGATTTCGTCGAATGCGGAGCTGCGCCGGCCGTAGCGCCGGCAGTCGATCATGGCGGAGAAGTCGTCGCGATCGGCGGTCTCGTAGAGAGGCGTATTGGGGATCGCGACGGAGGCGTCCGGCACGCGATCAGGATAGCGCGGCTGGCGCCAAATCGTCGCCGCCCGGAAATTTTCGGGCACACGCGTGAGGCGGGATGGCATCCCGCGGCCCGACTACTGATCGGCCTGGGCGCTTGCCAGTCGAGATGAGGGCGCCGGATGCCATCCAGACCGCATGCGATTGCCCGGTTACCGGATACAGACTGCATTGGGCTCTCAGCCCTGAAACGCCCGCCGCCCCGGCAATCGTGCCGGCGCTTGCCATCACCTTAAATCGGCTCTTGCGCCAGCGGCGTCTGTCCGGGCACGACAGGACACTCATGCGTCCTGCGAACCGCATCGATGCCTTTGTTCGTCGCGCGAATCCTGACCGACGTTCCCTGCTCCGCGCCATGATCGCCGCACGGCCAGTCTTCGACCTCGACCGTACCGCGCGCACGGCTCAGCGCCTCCCACACGTGTTTCTGAAGTACGAGCGGCTCATTCGGCTTATACACACTGCCGAACACATGCAGCCTCGGGTTCGACTTTGACATTCCCACCACGACCCCGACGTTCTTGCCGCACGGCAGCGTATCGGTCTTCAAATAGAATTCAGTCCGCCTTCCGTCATGATCGTAATCGGCGAAATCCATCACCTTGACCGTCGGACGCCGCGCCACAATTTCCGCGAAGCCTTCTTTCTCCGAGGCTGCGAAATCGTTCTCTTCCGTCGGCCAGCGCGGCAGCACGGCGATGTCTCCGACATTTATCTCAGCCCCTGCAAAGAGCGGCGTAAGGTCGAGGCGGTCGATCTCCTTCGCGCCGCGCATCCGGACCAGCCACAAGTCACCACCCTCGCCGTAAGCGAAGCCGGTGCACGGACACGTCAGCGAATCCTCCCTCGGCTCGCAGGCGGGTTTCGGCGGATCCTTCCAGCGCAGTTCCCACGTTTCCTTAATCCCTCCAACCACAATCCCTCCAACCACGACCGTCTGTCGTTCCCGCGCCAGCGCCGTCGGATACTCCTGGACGCTGGGCACAGGGTCGCGGGCCGCGATCGCGATGCACAGAGAGGAGAGCAATACCAATACCCCGCGCCGTACCCGTTTCATCACGTGGACTGAGTTTACGATTACCATTTTCGAGATCGCGCGCTTGCGATCGGGCTCGGCGAAGCGCCGTGATTCTACTAACGATAGCGCTGTCCAAACAGCGGTCCTGGCGCCGGGACGGGCGTTCGAATCGAACCAGCTCGCTGGATTTTATTTCCCCAGGCCAGCCATTTCGGTGGCAAACAGCAGCGCCATGGCGCCGCCGCGCGGGTCGTTGCCGAGAATCGCAGCCCGGTGCAGATACGCGTCAAGCGACGGCTGCTTGTTCGTCGATTCGCACACATCCATCAGTACGCCTTCGGCGCCAATGCGCCTGACCACTCCGCGCCACGCGTTGTCCACGAGCGGCTGATAAGTGCGCGAATCCAGCCATCCGTTCCGGACCCCCATCGCCATGGCGGTCGCGATCATGGCCGTCGCGGAGAACTCCGCATACGAAGCCGGTTCGTCGATCACCTCGTGCCACATCCCCTCACTCTCCGGAAGCTGGAATTCAGCCAGACGCGCCATGTGCCGCTGAAACGCCTGCAACAAATGCCGATACTCAGGATGGGTTTTCGGAAAGGCTTCCAGCGTGAGCGCGAGGCCCAGTGCGGGAAACGCGTTGCCGCGCCCCCAGGCCGCGTCCGTCAGCGGAGAGTGCCGATACAGGCCGTCGGGCCGAAGAACAAGCTTCTGCATGAAGGCGACGTGCCGCGCGGCCATATCGAAATACTTGTTCTCACCCGTCAGGGCCCCGGCTTTGGCGACAATCGGCGCCGCCATGAAGACCGAATCGCTCATCTCGTCGTGGAACGGCATCGATTCCCTCATCTCCCCGTTTGGCGTGAAACCCAGTTCCGCGACTCTGCGCACGAGTTGCAGATAGCGCGGATCGGCCGTGCGCACGGCCAGTTCCGCGAATATCAGATGGCCCGCCAGGTGAAGCGAAGTCGGTCGCGCCAGGCTGTCCTTCGTACCATCCACATACGGTTCCACGAGCTTCCGCACTTCCGCGACATTCCCCAGCCGCAGCTGACCGATCAGCGCAATGGCATTGATGTAAATCGCATCGGGGAACGTGTGCCCGTAATACTGCGCCAGTTCATCGGCCACTTGCCGTGGACTACGCTCTGTCCGCCGCAGGAGCTCGCGGTGCGCTCCGGATGCCCGCACGTCAGCCGGAACGAGCCGTAATATCCCCCGCTCGGCGGCTGTGCGCAGCGCAGGAGCCACCCGGACCGCCGGAATGCTCCCCACGCCCGCCACCACATTGCGCGACAACGCTTCGGCGAGGCCGAAGTCCTCATTCGCTACGATGATGACGAAATCCGGCGCCTGTATTCCAATCCAGCGCCAGAGCTCGTTCGACTCCGCATTGTCGCGATATGCTGTGCCGGCCGGCGGAAATATCAGCTTGCTCGCCGCCGGGTTTGCGAGGGGAATCGACAGGAGCCGATACCGGCGCTTACTTCGCGTGGTACGGCTGAATCGGCGGGCTTCGTCGGTCACCGTTGCTGCCGAGGCGTCATTCCCGTTCAGCCCTCCAATCAGCAGCACGGTGGGTGCCGCGCCGAGCGGACCCGGAACAGAGTTCGCGACAATCCTCAGGCCGCCGGGCGTAAGCCCGACGTACTGCATACCGGGCGTTGCCGGCGGCATGTCGGCTCCGGCCAGCGGAAAGAGAAGAGAGAGCGCGAGCGCAGCCGCTTTCGTCCGGATCACGCCTCATTGTGTCATTTTCCGAGTCAGCTCTCGACCCACGACATAGGTTGCTAAGAACTCCTTCACAGTCGCACCTCGGAAGTCGTTACTGAACCGCGCGGGAAGTCGTTACTGAACCGCGCGCGTGAGTAAGCGGTAACGATAAGTCAATTGACGCCCAGTCCTTGATCGTAGTGCCGGCTTCTCTCTCGTTAACGAGCGCCGCTCATCGAGCTATGCGGCGGCCTGATGGCGACTCGCGTCAGCGAGACGTTTGTCCATGATGTCCTGCGAGTGGCGAAATTGGTCTTGTTTACCGTGGTCGAATGCCTCGCGCAGATCCAAAAGACGCCTTCGCGCCGCACGCTGCAGGATGCCGAGAGTGCCCGCCAACATCTAACCCGCTCTCGATTTGCGGTCCGCGTTTCCCTGCGCTCGCGGATGAGAACGAGATCCGAACCCCTGTGGCTCTTGACCTTGCCGGACCTCCGTGATAGCATCCGTGGCACATTTGACAATCAGAAGATGAGGCGCTGGGCGGCCTGGCTGAGATGCAAAGTTCCCGCAGCCTTCCGGTGGGGAGTGCGATAAAACCGAGCGGGTTTGAATTTGAAAAGGGGTTTTAACATGAGACACACAAGGCTGGCTCCAGCTCTTCTTTTCCTGGTGACCTTCGCTCACGCTGCATTTGGACAGACCGGCGGCGTGATAACCGGTGTGATTTCGGATCCGGCGGGAGCCGTGGTTCCGAACGCCCCGATCGAAGCTAAGAACTCCGACACCGGCGTCGTCGTGTCGGCCGCGACCAGCGCCACGGGCAATTACGTCCTCGGCGATCTTCCCGCCGGCACGTATGAAATAAGGACGACCGTTCCCGGATTCAAACGGTACGTCCGGCCGGGGATTACGGTCCAGCAACTGCAA
>DASZLP010000096.1:0-9193 GCA_035552355.1 Bryobacteraceae bacterium
AACGAAATGCCCCTGTCGCGCAGCAGCAACGCAGTGCCGCCGAGCCCCCATTCCACGTCGTCGGGATGCGCTCCGAACAGCAGGACCTCGCTCATTCCGGCGCGCTCGACGGCGGCACAATCCCTTTCAGCCGGAGATACACACACATATATCCGTACATCTCGTTCGAGTGGCGGATCATGTTGTATAAAGTCGATATTTTCGTGCGCGTCGACTCCGGCGGAAACGGACCGCCAAGCCGTGAGCTGATCTTCTCCAGTGCCGCCGCATCGCTGAGGGAATCGAACACCGCATCGCATGCGGCAGACGACTGCTTCAGCAGAGCGATCATCTCATCCTTCGATGCGGGATTCGGACGTGCGCCGCGCGGGCGGCTCATCTGCTTGTCGCCATTTCGGATGCCCTCGCAGATGCTGAGGTTGGCGCCCGCGATGTGCGCGATTCGCTGCCCGAAGCTCTCGATCTGTGGCGTCGGCCTGAAAGTGTACTCCTCCGCCGGCATCTTCTGCGCCAGCTTAAGCAGGTTGTCGCGCACCACTGTCCAGGGGAACCTCGCTTCGGATGCGAGCGGTCCGGGCGTTTGCGCCTGGACGCATCCGATGGCCATCGCGAACGAAAGGAATACTCTTATGTTCAAGCCGCGTCTCCAATCACCTGTTTCAGAAACGCATCGGCCGCATAGCTCACCGCGCGCCGCGCCGGCTGCACCAGCCAGATCTTCCGTTCCACCTCAATCTCGGGAACCCGAACTGCGACCAGCCGCTTCTCGGCAATCTCCTGCTGGACGCACATGCGCGGCAGGAACGCCACGCCCTGATTTTGTTCGACCATCCACCGGATCATTTCGATGGTCGGCATTTCGATATCCATCCGGAGCCGCACGCCCTGCTCCTGAAAAACGCGCAGCACGATCTCACGATAAGGCGACAGCACATTATGCGCGATGAACGTTTCCTCGCCGAGCTCATGAATCGCCACCGCGCTGCGCTTTGCCAGCCTGTGTTTGGGCGACACCACGAACGAGAGCGAATCGGTAAAGATGACGCGCGACTGCAGGCGCTCGTCGCGCGGCTGATAACTGATGACGCCGAGCTCGAGATTACCGTCGACGATCTCGGCCGGAATGCGGCTGGAAAAACTGCGGCGCACCTGCACCTGCACTTTGGGAAACATGCGCCGGTACCGCTGGATGTGCCGCAAAAGATACAAGCCCGTCGATTCATTGGCGCCGATGACGAGGCGTCCCGCGGAATGGTCGCGAAGCTCGGCGATCGAATTCCCGAGTTCCGATTCCAGATTCTGGAAACGCCGCGCGTATTCGAGAACCGTCCGTCCGGCATCCGTCAGGACGACGTCTTTCGCGGACCGGTCGAGCAGCCTCTCGCCCAGCTCCGTTTCGAGCCGCTGCAGCGCAAGCGAAACGGCCGGCTGCGTGCGCTCCAGCTTCTCCGCCGCGCGCGAGAAACTGCGCTCGCTGGCGACGGTCATGAAGACGCGCAGTGTGCTCAACTCCATTCACTAGATCATAACGCCAGTTTATTCAGGTGGCCTAATGAATAGATTTCAGTTATTTGATGTTCAGGGTGACCGTGTTCGCGGTACGCCCGTTCGCCGTCACGACCACCGGAACAGCAGCGCCCGAAAGTCCCGCCGGAATCTGACAATTGATCTGGTCGAGCGCCGGGACGCCGGGCACGCGTCCTGCATAGGTCACGTTGCAGGCCTGCCCGCCGATCGTGACGTTCGGTTGAATGTTTGCCCAGTCGAGTCCGCCCTTGTTGGTCGTCGCGCCAAGGCCTGTGAGGAAAAGCTCGACGTAATCGACTCCAGCCTGGAGAGGGGCGTCGGGGCCGACGACGGAACTCGACGTCGCGTTCACGGCCGCGGCCGCCGTGCCTGTTGGCGTCAGCAGGAAGAGCGTTGGCACTGTCGGCTGCACGATCACATTGGTTGTAAACGACCCGGCCGCATTGGTGACCGTCAGTTTTGTCAGACCCGTAGCGATGTCGGGCCAGATCATATTGATCTGCCCGCTGCTGATGAACTGGACACGCGCGGCTGCGCCATTCACACTTACCTGCACGTCCCCGAGCTGCGTCGGAAAATTCGGCCCTGGCGCCAACTGCGTGCCTCCGGCCAGTCCAGTCCCGTAAATCGCGACATAAGCGCCGGGCGCCACATCGAGCGGGAACACCGCGCCTCCCGCCGGAACCGCGCCATGGATCACCGGCCCGGGCTTCGAGATCAGCGGCGTCACCGTGCCGGCCGTCGGAGTGAACGTCACCGGAGCCGGCGAGAACGGAAATGTCACGAGCCCGCCGGCCGCGAGCGTTTCGCTCCACGCCACCTGCTTCGTCGTCGAGGCCGTCAGATTAGCCGGAAGCGGCGTCGGCACATTTTGGGCGGCGCCATTCGAATCCTGAAACTGCAGATAGACGCCGGCTTTCGTCGAGCCGAGGGCGTTGTCCTCGATCGCCTGCCCGAGGGACTGCCACGCGTTGGTGGCCGTGAGGAACGACGTCAGAATCTGGGCAACGACGCTGCTCGCGTCAGTAATCGAAGCGATCGGTTGCGCGGTCTTCACACAATAGTTGAACGTGTAGAGCAGAGAGATGGAGGCGTGGCAGGCCGGCACGACGCGGGTGCGCCCGCGGCTGCCGCCGGGCAGGAAACCCAACGAAGCACTCGTGAGCGCAACGACGCCGTCGTCGAAGCCCGCAGGGCCGGACGATTCCGCGCCCGTGCCGCCGGACCCCTCGATCGACAGCGCATCGACACCGCGCAGATCGTCGACTCCTTCGTTCCACGTATTGAGATCGAAGAGGAACTGGCTGCCCGGAGACATCTCCGGGGTCTGCACATCGCCTTTCGGAGCCAGCGCGCCGAGTGTAGAGGCGAGGGCCGTGCCGAAGTGCGGCGTCGCGAGGAAAACGGCTTTGCGGATGCCGGTCGTCGTGGGCGGCGCCCAGGCCGCCGGACTGACGTCGAGTTTTCCCGCCAGATAGCTGCGCACAATCAGTCCGCCCATGCTGTGCGCGACAATGTCCACCTGGGTGACCGCGCTTCCGTCGGTGTATTTCAGGCCCGCCAGAAACTTTCCGAATGCGATTCCCAACGCTTCGATCGAGGGTTGCGGGGACGCCGGTGTGACGTCGCAGTTGTTGAAGAACACCGAAACAATGCCGCTCGCCTGCAGCACCTGGTCGGCATTGCCGAACGTGCCGGCGAAGTCGACCGGACCCACGCATCCAAACTGATAACCATTCAGGAAAACCGCCGGAGGATTCGGCCCTTTCGGGATCGGCGCGCCGTTCGGGATCAGTTGCGCGCTTACAAAACAGGGAAGAAGAAAAAAAAGAGCGAGACGCATATCGCTCTATCTTATCGAGCGCCGGTGCCCCAGCTCAGCGAATTATCGCCCCAATCCGCTCAACCATTTACCGCTTCTGCAGGCCTCATGCGCTGCGCGCGCGTTGTATGCTCCGGTTGGTAACAGGCCCGGCCCTGAGAAGGAGTCCGCCCGATCGCTCTTTGAAAACCGAATATACCTTGCTGAGTCTCACCCTTGAGATCCGCTTTTTCCCGGGACAGCCGCCGGCCGCGCTGTCCCCCAGTGGCGGGAAAAGTGTTTGCATGTTGGATCCGGGAACGGACCCGGCTGAACGACCGCAAAATACGACAAAAAAACCGGGGCTCGCTAAAGCCCCGGTTCGGGAGCGGATTCAAAGATCCGCGCCGTGTCGATCAGGTTTGACCCTGTTGTTCGTATTTCTCAGTCCCCTTCGCATTGGGGTATTCCGATCCTAGCACGAAGTCAGAGCTTCTCCGCGATCGACTTCGCCTGCAAAAAAAGCAGTAAATAATCGGGCCCGCCGGCCTTCGAATCGGTCCCGGACATATTGAATCCGCCAAACGGATGCGCGCCCACCATCGCGCCAGTGCACTTGCGGTTCACGTACATGTTCCCCACAAAGAACTCATCGCGGGCGCGCGCCACGTGCGACTTGTCGTTCGAATAAATCGCGCCGGTCAGGCCGTACTGCGAATCGTTCGCCATGCTGAGCGCGTGGTCGAAATCGCGCGCCTTCGTAACCGCGAGCACGGGCCCGAAAATCTCCTCCTGAAACACGCGCGCGTTCGAAGGGACATCGGCAATGATCGTCGGCGGCACGAAGTGACCTGGTTCCGGCGCCGGGTCGTTGCCCCCGATCAGCCGGCCCTCCTGCTTCCCGATGTCGACGTACTGCCGGATCGTCTTCTTCGCCCCCGCGCTGATCACGGGACCCAGCGCGGTCGCGGGATCTTCCGGCGGTCCCATTACAATCTTCTTCGTGCGAGCCGCGAGCTTATCGAGGAAGCTGTCGTAAACCGCTTCGTCCACAATGGCGCGCGAACACGCCGAGCACTTCTGCCCCTGAAACCCGAATGCCGATGCGGCAACGCCTTCCACCGCCGCATCGAGATCGCAGTCGCGGTCGACGATGATGGCGTCTTTGCCCCCCATCTCGGCGACCACGCGCTTGATCCAGATCTGGCCTTTTTGCGGACGCGCCGCCAGTTCGTTGATGTGCAGCCCTACGTCGCGCGAGCCGGTAAACGACACGAAGCGGGTCTTCGGATGCGACACCAGAATATCGCCGATGGCTCCGCCGCTGCCCGTCAGAAAGCAAAACGATTCGGGCGGAAAGCCCGCTTCGAGCAGGGTCGCCGCGAAGACAGCCGCAATGGTTGGCGTCTCGCTCGATGGTTTGATGACGACGGTGTTTCCGGCCACGAGCGCCGCGCACGTCATGCCGCACAAAATCGCCAGCGGAAAATTCCACGGCGGAATCACGACTCCGGCGCCGAGCGGCAGATACCGCATCTCGTCGCGCTCACCCGGAAGCTGCACCACGGTCTGCGGACCAGCGAGCCTCTCCATTTCGCGGGCATAGTATTCGCAGAAGTCGATGGCTTCGGCCACCTCGGCTTCCGCTTCGGGCCAGGTCTTGCCGGCTTCATACACCAGCCACGCGTCGAATTCGTATTTGCGCTCCCGCATGAGCGCGGCCGTCCGAACCAGCATTCCGATGCGGTCTTCGGCCGGCGTGCGGCTCCAGTGCGTGAAATTCCGATACGCCGTTTCGACTGCCCGGTTCGCGAGGTCGGAAGTGGCTTTCTGATGAATCCCGACAATCTCATCCGGACGCGCCGGATTCACGGACCGGAGTTTCTCTTCCGCGCGGATGCGCTCGCCAGCGATCAGGATGTCGTATTCACGTCCAAGCTGCCCCCGGACGCGTGCCAGTGCTTCTTCCATGCGCCGGCGGTTGGAGGGCTGAGTGAAATCCGTGTAAGGCTCGTTGCGGAACTCCGCAAGCTTCAGGGAATGACTTTCCGCGTGCGCCACTTGCCCTCCACGACTTCAATTTTCGCAAAGGCGATGCGCGGGTCATGTCCGAAACTGCACCACCAGGCTTCCGCGGCGGCGCGGCCGAGCAACTCCGTCCTGGTCGCGATCGTGTCGAGAGGGAAGAGATCGAAGCCGCTGACCCACGTCGGTGTGAGCTGCGATGCGTACACCACGAGGTCGGCGAAGTGGCACCAGGTCTCGCCCTCCGATCGTACGATCACCACCATCATGTCGCGATTGTGCCCCGGAGCTACCCGCACTTCGACGCCCGGCGCGACTTCGCTGTCGCCATCCAGCAAATGCATGCGGCCGGATTCGACAAGCGGCTCGTAATTCAGCGCCCGGTAACTCACCGCGTCCCGGGGATGCTGTTCGCGCGCGTGCTCGAGCTCGCCGCGCTGCGTCACGTACTTCGCGCGGGGCAGGGCAGGGAGCACGCGCCCACCTTCATCGATCGTATTGCCGCCGCAGTGATCCCAGTGCAGATGCGTGTTGATGACGATATCGATGGACTCCGGCTCGATACCGTGCGCGGCGAGCACGTCGCGCAAACGCGGAGGCTCGGGCAGGCGCATACGCTCACAGGCGCGCGCATCGTGGCGGACACCACCGCCGGTCTCGACCAACACCCGCTGGCCGCTCGTTTCTATAACGAAGCAATTGAATCCGGCTTCGATGCGGTTGAGCTCATCGCTCGACTCGTATTTCGACCAAAGCGTCTTTGGAATAACACCGAACATCGCCCCGCCGTCCCACCAGTAGGAACCGGCGCGGACAAAGTGGATGCGAATGTCGCCTGTTTCAAGAGGACGCAAGAGCGCGTCAGCCCTGCACCAGTTTCCGTCCGCGCTCGAAGAGATCGCTCGCGTCTTCGACGATTTTTTTGCCCTGTTCGTAGAGATCCTTGCCGCGGTCCATCAGCTCGCGCCCGCTCGCTTCCATCGCCTCGCGGCTGTCTTTGGTGGTGCGGCTGAGATAATCCCGCGTGTCGCTGCCGGACTTCGGCGCCAGCAAAAGCGCGGCGCCCGCGCCCGTTACAAGGCCGGCCAGAAACCATCCAAAACTGTTGTTCTCGTCTTCCATGTGCCCATCCTCACACCCATTCTAATGTGGGATCCCCGTATACACGCTATGGTGGACTTATGGGGAACGAAAGAGATCGCACGGTTGAGCAAAACAGGAAAGCCGATGAAGGTGACGCGATGGTGGCTGTTTTCAGCTCGTCGAACCATGACGGCGAAATGGAGTCGTTGGCCATCAAAGGCGTGCTCGACGCCAATGAGATCCCGGCTGTCGTCGTGGGACCGCACGTGCTCCCGAATCTCGAATTTCAGGTTCAGGTGCCGCAGCAGTTCGCCGCGCAAGCGACACAGGTAATCGAAGATGCACGGAAAGGCGGGAGGCAAGCCGCGCAGGAGGCCGAGTCGCAATCGGAAGTTCGGTAAACGGGCTAATCGTTATTGACCGCGATGAGATGCAGCATCGGCGCAGCTTCTTCTTCATCCGCGGTCTCGACTTCCCTCAGCCGTTTTTCGATTACGCGGGTGCGCGTCGCGGCGTCATCCACCGTGGCGGTGGCCTGCTCCAGACGCTTGCGGATCGTAGCCAGCACGGTTGAATACTTGCCGAACTGGCCCTTCACATCGCCCAGCAGCTTCCACACTTCGCTTGAGCGCTGCTGGATCGCCAGCGTCCGGAAACCCATCTGCAGGCTGTTGAGCAGCGCGGCGAATGTCATGGGGCCGGCCAGCACGACACGATAATCGCTCTGCAGAGACTCGGCGAGTCCCGGGCGTCGCAGCGTCTCGGCGTAAAGTCCCTCGGTTGCGAGGAAAAGAATTCCGAAATCGGTGGTGCGCGGGGGCGCGAGATATTTTCCGCTGAACGTCCGGGCGCAGGTGCGAATGACGGTTTCGAGCTCCCGGCCGGCAACTTCGACCGCGCCCGCATCGCCGCGCTCGGCGGCCGCCGCCAGGCGCTGATATGTTTCCATGGGGAACTTGGCGTCGATGGGAAGCCACACCGTCTCCGCATCGTGGCCGGGCAAACGGATGGCGAACTCCACCCGCTCGCTGGTTCCCGTCGTCGCGACGTTGCGGTCGTATTGATCGGGCGCGAGGATCTGGGCCAGAAGGTTTTCGAGCTGCACCTCGCCCCACGCCCCCCGCGTCGTCACGTTGCTCAGGACGCGCTTGAGATCTCCGACGCCCGACGCCAGGGTTTGCATTTCGCCGAGGCCCTTGTGGACCTGCTCCAGACGTTCACTGACCAACCGGAACGATTCGCCGAGACGGGATTCGAGCGTCGACTGCAGCTTCTCATCCACCGTCTGGCGCATCTGTTCGAGCTTCGCGGCGTTATCGGTCTGGAGGGCAAGCAGGCGGCGATCCACCACAGCCCGGATGGCTTCGAGCTGTTCCTGCTGGTCCCGGCGCGTATCGGCCATCGAAGTCCGAAGCCACTCGCCTCTCTGATCGGCCTGGGCGGCAAAGCGGTGAATTCCGGCGGTGAGCTCTTCACGGAGCGCCCGGTTCTCGCGCGCAAGATCGTCACGCAGGCGGATTTCGAGGCCGTCCTGCGAGCGGACGCGCAGGAGAACAATAAGATTCAGGATGAGTATGACGGCAACCAGAGCCAAGATGACGGCGGAAAACATTTCTGTTATGCTCTGTTTTATTCTACGCTGAATCCGGCGGCGACCAGCCCGCGCCAGCGCGGTATATTTTGCTTAAGGTCCGGTTCCATCGGTGTGTTTCCGACCAAAATTCGCTGGAACCGGAACATCCCGCCGGCGGTCTTTACGGATATGATCGGGAGTGAGGTGCTATGAGTATTTTCGAGAACAATTTACGGAGAGTCTGCCAGGCGGGTTTCCTGATTTGTTCAACGGTGCTGCTTCTGAACGCGGATACGCTTACCTTGCGGAATGGCGCCACCGTGCAGGGCACTTATCTGGGCGGCTCGGCGCGTGAAGTTCGCATGGATCAGAACGGCAGTGTCCGTACTTATGACATCGGGCAGGTGCAGTCGGTGATTTTCTCCGAACCGGCTCGCGACCCGGGCCCACCGCCGCAAGCCTCTTACCCGCCGCCGCGCGCCGATCGTGGTAATGACCGCGCCGCCGACCGCCGGGACGATGACCGCCCGCCGCAAGCCGCCGGCCTGACGATTCCTACCGACACGCCCGTGACAATCCGTATGATCGAAGCCGTTAACTCGGATACGGCGCGGCTAGGCCAGACGTTTCGCGCCAGTCTCGATGAGCCGGTGGTCGTCGATGGTCAGGAAGTGATTCCGCGCGGGGCCGATGTGCTGACGAAGCTGGTGGAGGATCAGCAATCGGGCAAGATTCAGGGCCGCACCGTGCTGACGCTGGCGCTTTCCACTATCACCGTGAACGGCCGCCCGCTTGACGTTACCAGCACCGACGTCAAGACCGAAAGCAGTTCGCGGGGCGCGCGCAGCGGCAAGGTCATCGGCGGCGCCACGGCCCTCGGGGCAATTATCGGCGCGGTCGCGGGCGGCGGCAAAGGGGCTGCGATCGGCGCGGGCTCGGGTGCGGCTGTGGGCACGGGCGCGCAAGTAATGACGGGCGGTCAGAAAGTCAAAATTCCGTCGGAAACGAGACTGACGTTCCGGCTGCAGAGTCCAGTACAGCTTTGAGGTTTGTTGTGAAGTTCGTGGCGCCGGCGCTGCTCTTTGTGGCAGCCGCCGGCGCTTGTTTTGGCGCCCGGAACGAAACCGTGGAAGGCAATCCGTCGAGCTCGGTAAGAGTGCTGATCTACGATGATCTGCAATGCA
>DASZLP010000097.1:0-2067 GCA_035552355.1 Bryobacteraceae bacterium
ATATACGCCGCACTGGTCGTTCGTGCCGCCGGTCCGGCCTGCCGTGCCGCATGTCGGGAACGCGGTCTGGGTCCGGCAGTCGATTGATGCGTTCGTGCTGCAGCGGCTTGAAGCGGAGGGTTTGAAGCCGAGTCGGGAGGCCGCGCCGGATGTCTGGCTCCGGCGCGTCACGCTGGATCTGACGGGATTGCCGCCCTCGCTTGCGGAACTCGACGCCTTTCCAAAAGAAGTACAGGCGCGGGGCGAAGCGGCATATATTCGCGCCGTCGATCGCTTGCTCGCGTCGCCCGCTTACGGCGAGCGCATGGGGATGGACTGGCTCGACGTGGCACGCTACGCCGATACCCACGGATTCAACAACGACTCCGAGCGATCCATGTGGCGCTGGCGCGATTGGGTGATCAACAGCTTCAACGGCAACATGCCGTACAACCGTTTTCTGACCGAGCAACTGGCCGGCGATTTACTGCCCCATCCCACCCTCGATCAGCGGATCGCCACCGGGTTCGAACGCAACCACGTGATCAATTCCGAAGGCGGCATTATCGAAGAGGAATACCGTTCTGAGTATGTGACGGACCGCGTCCGCACGCTGGGCATGGCATGGCTCGGGCTGACGCTCGAGTGCGCGCACTGCCACGATCACAAATTCGATCCCATTACGCAGCGCGATCATTACCGGTTCTACGCCTTCTTTAATAATGTTGCGGAAATCGGCGAGGACGGCCGCGTTGCTAACGCCGTTCCGATCATGCCCGCTCCCACCGTTGAGCAGCAGCGGAAAATGCAGGAGCTTCAAACCGGTATCGACCGGCTCAGTGCCCAAATCGACCGGCGGGAGAAATCCTGGCGGCTCCGCGAATCGGTAATTAAAAAAGTGGTCGAGGCCGCGCGGCAAACCGCTCAACCCGGCGACGCCGCGATGAAGGTCGCTTGTGAAACCCCGCAGGACGGCGTGGCGGCAAAGGGCTGTGAGACCAGCGGCAAGGGAGTCGCGATCTCCAAACGGCGCCCGCTGACATTCAGCTTCTGGTTGAATCCAGCGGCGGGCGATACGGATGCCGCGCTGCTTTCCGCTATCGACTACTCGCAAAACCCGGCGGCGACGACATACGGCAACGGAATCGAAGTTCGTCTGGTGAATGGCGAGATTGAATTCCGTTTCAGTGACCGTTTTCCCGCGTATTCGATTCGCGTCCGCTCGCAAGGCGCCCAATTGACCCCCGAACAATGGCGGCACGTAGCCGTGGTTTATAGCGGCGCCGGAAAAGAGGACATGCGCGCGCGAGCCTCGTGGGTACGGATGTTCGTGGACGGGCGCGAATTGCCGACCGTAGCTCAGAACGACGATCTCGCCCTCCCGGACGAGAAGTCCGATAAGCCGAAGGACACGAAGTTTCGCGTCGGTTGGGACAATCTGCCGAAGAGCGCGAAATATCGCGGCAGTATGGACGAAGCGAATACCTGGAATCGCGAGCTCAGCTCCTCTGAAATCGCGGGCATATTTGCGAGGCGGGCGCTCCCTTCGGCTGCCGGAAAAGAGCGTGAGCACAACGCATCTCCGGTAGAGCTTGGCTGGCTATGCGAGGCGGCGCTGAGACAGGACGCGAAGTTCGCTCAGGAGTGGACCGCGCGCGAGAACATGCGCGCCGAACTATTCGCCGTCCAGCGCGACGCCCCCACCGTAATGGTGATGCAGGAGATGGCGAAGCCGCGCGAAACGCATGTGCTGATTCGCGGCTCCTACGACGTGCCCGGCGAGAAGGTAGAGCCCGGAGTTCCCGAACAACTGCTGGGCGCGTGGCCCAAAGGCGCGCCTGTGAATCGGCTTGGCCTCGCCGAGTGGCTGACGAAACCGGATCACCCTCTCACCTCGCGCGTGGTCGTGAACCGGTTCTGGCAGCAACTCTTCGGCGAAGGCATCGTGAAGACCAGCGACAACTTCGGGATGCAGGGCGAATGGCCAAGCCATCCGGAACTTCTGGACTGGCTGGCGCGGGAGTTCATCGATTCCGGATGGAACGTAAAAGCGCTGATGAAGACGATGGTTCTTTCGGCCACTTACCG
>DASZLP010000098.1:0-11118 GCA_035552355.1 Bryobacteraceae bacterium
TAACAAAGCACCCGGAACTGTCCCTCCTTGTTCCGTCCCAGCCTGTGCGGACAAAACAGGCGATGGCGATTGTGGTAAACAGCAGAGATTGGCCGCCGGTTCTCCACGGCCGTGCGCACAACCCGGTAAACATCGGCCACACTCTGCCGGTTCCCGAATCGTCGCTCACACCCTCAGATTACTCGTCCGAAACCATCAACCCAAAACAGTTTATAACACAGTAGTACTAGCTGGTGTAATGAATCGTGATCGGTCCCGGACCTCGCCGCTCACTGATTCAACCAAAACGGAAATGGACGCAGCGGGTTGAAGTGCATCCGCAGATCTTCGGCGCGCATCAGGTGTTCCGCTGTCGACTATAGAATAAAAGCAATGCTGGAAGAATCCATGATCGTCTGTGATTCGGATGTAATGAACGGAATACCCTGTTTTCGTGGCACTCGTGTTCCGTTCAGGAATCTAATCGATTATCTTGAGGGCGGTCACTCTCTAGGCGAGTTTCTGCGGCAATTTCCCACGGTTACGCGCGAGATGGCTATCCAGTCGCTTGAGGAAGCGAAGGATTCCCTGCTTGCGAAAATTGCTTGAAAATCCTTCTCGATGAGTGCTTGCCGGTTGATTTCCGGCACAGTTTTCCCGGCCACCACGCGCACGGCAGAGTGGGCTGGGCTTAAAGGTAAGAAAAATGGAGACCTGCTCCGATCTGCCGAAGCTGCAGGATACGACGTATTGTTGACAGTCGATCATGGTATACCTCACCAGCATCGTTTTGCCGGATCCGCGATCTCGATAATTCTAATTCGGTCGCGAACCAACCAACTCGAAGACCTGGAGCCACTGGCCGATACGATCATCCGCACACTGGAATCGATCGACCCCGGCGAGACGAGGGAGGTTTCGGTCGCGCATTGATAGTTGGACATAAGGTTAGCCGCGGTCGATCAAGGCGCCCGCGGCTTTACCTCAGGAATGAGACGATTCGCTGGGTTTGGCCGAGAATAACGTGACCTGCTTCGGGGAGAACCACCACCTCAGATCGTGGCGCATTCCGTTCGAGGCGGCGCTTCGTTCCCGCGGAGTCGAGAAGAACATCGCGTCCGCCGACGATGGCGAGCACTGGCATGGTGAGACGACGGAGTGCCTCGTCCGAAAAAGTCGGGAGTTTGACCATGCGCGTGCGGAAGTGTTCGTGGATAAGCGCGACGAAGGCTATGAAGGCTTTGAGGCCGGGCGAGGCATTGGAGGGCGGACGTCCGAGAATTCGTTCCCTCAGTTTGCGTTTGCCCCACGTGCCGCACAGGCGAAGCGCGATGGTCGCGAAGACGATGCCGAGCTTCTGGCGTCCGATGCCGCCGGGGCATAGAACGGCGATGCGCTCGACGCGGTGAGGGCGGCGCGTGGCGTAGTCGAGCGCGAGCCAGCCGCCGAGCGAGATTCCGGCGATCGACACGCGATCGAGCGCGAGAGCGTCGAGAATCTCATCGAGCCATTGGGCGTGCGCTTCGGAGGCAAGCGGCGGACGCGACGGCGCGCTGAGCCCAGCCTCGCCGATCATGTCGATGGCGAAAACGCGGAAGTGAGCGGCGAAGGCGGCCATGTCGCCGATCCACATCGCGCTGTTTCCCGCGCCACCGTGAAGAAGCAGCAAGGGCGGCGCGTTTTCGGCGCCGGACGCGATGACAAATGTTACGCCCTGGCCCGTCGGAATCCGAAGCTGCCGGTTCGGAACCGGCCAGCGATTGAGGAAGGCGAGATAGCGCTCCCGAACGAGGCGCTCGCCTTCGGGAGATTTGTAGATCGGCTTCATAAAAATTGCTCCTTTGGAAACGGGCACACGTCGGGCGTGTGCCCTGATCGGACATCGTGGTTCGTCCCGGGTTAGTGGTTAAACGAGATCCGGCTCGTGGTCGGCGAAAGCCAGACGAATGGCGTAGTCGCGAATGTCTTCGGGCCACGCGGCGATGAGATCGCCGAAACGTCGGCGGTCATAGGCGAAGAGCGCGCGGGAGGCTTCCTCAAATCCGGGAAGATTGCCCGCGATGGCGTAAATAAATCGGTATGTCGACTCCTGCGCGGCACGAACGCGGTCATGGTCGCCGCTCGAGCGGCGGGCGGAGTCCACTAATTTGCGGAGCGCGACGGATGCGCCGCCGGGCTGCGAGTTCAGCCAGTCCCAATGGCTGGGCAGCAGGGTCACTTCGCGGGCGATGACGCCGAGGCGAGGACGACCGCGGCCGCGCGGCTCGGCTGCCTCCGGCGGCGGGGTGGGTGTTGTACCGCGAAGGTCGAGATCGACTTGGCGTCCGGTGGCATCTTCGAAGATGAGGAAATCGCCGCCCTGTGGCTTATCCTTAAGAAAAAGAGCAATTTCCGGGTGGTTGCCGGCGGCGACTTTGCGATGTTGATGGAAGACCGTGCAGGTCATATGCCTAATATACCCGGATATAAATGCTGCCGTCAATATGATCCGGGTAAAATTTCGGGGAATCTGGGAAAGCAGCCCGCCACTCATCCCAAGTTAAAATAACCAGGAGCGGATGATTCGAGACGGAATTTACTACGCGGTGGCATTCACGGCAGCCGGCGCGCTTGTGTCCTGGCTGTCGAGTCCCTGGATGGCCATGCCGCTCTTCCTGCTGGGAGCGTTTTGCGCATGGTTTTTTCGCGATCCCGAGCGCCTGATTCCCGCCGGACCGGTCGCCGTCTCTCCCGCCGACGGCCGCGTTGTCGCCGTCGTCGCAGAACCCGACCGCCAAACCCGCATCAGCATCTTCCTGAATATCTTCGACGTGCACGTCAACCGTTCGCCGATCTCCGGAGTCATCACCGATGTCACCTACAAGCGCGGCCAGTTCCTGGTAGCCAGCCGTGAAATCGCGTCGGCGGAAAACGAACAGAACATCGTTACGATCCGCGCCGAAGACGGCACCCGGGTGGTTTTCAAACAGATCGCCGGCCTGATCGCGCGCCGCATTATCTGCACCAAGAATGTCGGCGATCTCGTGCAGTGCGGCGAGCGCGTCGGGCTCATCAAGTTCGGCTCGCGCGTGGACGTGATAGTCGGCCCCGAATGGCGCGTGGAAGTTTCCCCCGGCGCGCACGTCAGCGCCGGGTCGAGTGTGCTGGCGCGGCGGGCCGGCGATATCGTACTGCCTCTGCCGCTGGTTGCCAGCATTGAGGAGGCGGCTCTTTGCCGGACTTAGGCCCTTTGCCGGACTTAGAAGATACTATCGGCGCTCATGGTCTTCCGGACGCTCATGGTCTTCCAGAAAAGAAGCGCCCGCCGCGCGCGGCCTACGCGCTGCCGACGCTGTTCACGGCCGGCAACATTTTTCTCGGGTATCTGTCGATCATCCGCTCGATTCAGGCGGTCGTCAGTTTCGCTACCAATCCGAGTCTGGCCGCGCAAGACTTCGAAGTCGCAGCCAAGACGATCGCGCTCGCGGTGATCCTCGACGGCCTCGACGGACGCATCGCGCGCATGACCAACACAACGAGCGAATTCGGACGCGAGCTCGACTCGCTCGCCGACATCATCAGCTTCGGCATCGCTCCCGCGATTCTCGCCTACACGTGGGGAGTGCAGTTCGTCAGCGGATATCCAGGACCAGGCATCATCGACCAGCTCCAGCGCGCCGGCAAATTCCTCGCGTTCCTTTTTCTTCTGTGCGGCGCGGCGCGGCTGGCGCGGTTCAACATTCAGAAGAATCCGCAGCCGCGGAATCCCGGGCCGCCGCATCGCAAGTACTTCGTCGGGCTCCCTATACCCGCCGGGGCCGGCATGGTCGCTGCTGTCGTGTTCGCGCTCGACAGCTATCCGATCATGGGTTTCATTCCTTCGGTGTTGTGGCTTCTCCTGCTGGCGTTGCTTTCGTTTCTCATGGTAAGTACGTGGCGTTACTGGAGCTTCAAGGATCTCAACCTGCTGCGCCCGCGCTCGCCGCTGATCCTCATTGCCATGGGCGGCATTATCTACGCCGTCTGGAACTGGTCGCAACCGGTGCTGCTGCTCATTGCGTCCGTATATGTCGGAAGCGGTATTGCGATCCGGCTGGGCGGAATCATCCGGCGCCACTTTCCCGCGAAAAGAAAATCATCTGAGAACAAACCACCGGAGAAACAGATTGCCTGAAACGATTGCGCTCATCGGCGGTGAAACGCTGCTGGGCAAGGAAATCCGCGAAGTGCTTGCCGCGTCGGAGCTGGGCGATCGCGTGCGCCTGGTGGCGTCGGCGGATGAAGAATCCGGCACGCTCACGGAGATGGATGGGGCGGCGGCGTTCCTCGCGAAACTCGATCCCGAAGATATCGGGGACGCGAGGGTGTTGATCCTCGCCGGCACGCTCGAAGCTTCCAAAACTGCGCTCGCGGCAACTCCGTCGGGGGTTGTCGTCGACCTCACCTGGGCCACGGAGGACGATCCGGACGCCCGCATTCGCGCTCCGCAGATGGAAGCGGCGGACTACGACGGCGACCGCACGGGGCCGCAGATCGTGGCGCATCCTGCCGCCGTGGCCATCGCGCTCGTGCTGCGGCAGCTCAACCGGAATTTCCCGATTACGCGCGTGATCGTGCACATCTTCGAGCCCGCCAGCGAGCGCGGCACACCCGGTATCGACGAATTGCAGCAGCAGACCGTGAACCTGCTCTCGTTCCAGCCCATGCCGAAGAAAGTATTCGATGTGCAGTTGGCTTATGCGCTTCTCGCCCAGTTCGGCGACGAAGCCCCGACGCGCCTTGCCGATGTGGAGGACCGCATCGAGCGCCATCTCGCAAGCCTGCTCGAACGCATGGGCGGTCCGCCAATGCCTTCGCTGCGTTTGATTCAGGCGCCTGTGTTCCACGGCTACACGTTTTCTTTCTGGATCGAATTCGAAGACGCGCCCGCCGCGCCCGATCTCGAAGACGCGTTCAGCAACGAACCGTTCGATCTGCGCTCAGCGGATCTCGAACCACCAAACAACGTCGGCATCGCGGGGCAAAGCGGAGTCGCGGTGGGGGCCATTGCGCCTGACCGCAACAACGGCAGCGCATTCTGGATTTGGGCCGCGACCGACAATCTCCGGCTGGCGGCGGAAACCGCCGCATTGATTGCGGCGGAGGCCATGTGAGGCGTTTGGTGCTTGCGCTGCCGGTCGTGCTGGCGCTCACGGGCTGCGGTTATCACGTCGCCGGCACCACCAATCTGCTGCCGGCGGAGATTCATACGATCGCCGTCGTTCCGTGGGCCAACATCAGCATGCAGTTCAAGCTCTCGGACTATCTGGCCGAAGCCGTCAGCCGCGAGTTGATCACGCGCACGCGCTACAAAATCATCGCGGATCCCGCCAAAGCCGATGCCGTGCTGTCGGGCTCCGTGGTCAATCTGATTTCCTCCGCCACCATCGCCGACCCCATCACGGGACGCAGCACGGGCGCTCAGCTAGTCGTGCAGGTGCAGGTCCGGCTGATCGACAAGAACGGCAAGGTTCTGTTCGAGCGGCCGAACATCGAATTTCGTGACCGGTACGAAATCAGCGCGGTGGATCCAAGGCAATACTTCGACGAAAGCGGCGCTGCTCTTTCGCGCCTGAGCCGCGACGTCGCGCGCACGGTGGTGAGCGCGGTGCTGGAGAACTTTTAGCCGGATGACGCCCGCCCAGTTTCTCGGCCGTGTCAAACGCAATGAAATCCCGCCGGTCATCCTCTTCCTCGGCCAGGAAGCATACAACCGGCGCAAGTGCCGCGACGCCCTGATCGCGGCCGCGAGCGGCGTCGAGCCCGAACAGCACGATCTCTCTTCGACCTCGCTTACCGCTGTGATCGACGATGCGCGGTCGATGTCGCTCTTCGCATCCGAGCGGCTCATCTTCGTTATCGGCGCCGAAGCCGCCGTCCCGCGAGCCGCGCGCACTGCTGCCGCTGTTGACGAAGACGAGGACGGCGAAGCTACTGGGTCTTCCGCCGACGCGCTCGATGCCTACGTGAAAAATCCGACGCCGGGCGTCACGCTCGTCTTCGAAGCCACGCGCTGGGACCTCGACGGCGAGGACAAGACTAAATCCGAGCGTGCCCGCAAATTCTTCGGCGCGATCCCTGACGTGGTCGAATTCCGCGCCTTCAGTACGGACGAGGCCCGCATGGAACTCGACCGCATCGCGCGCGCGGCAGGCGTTCGCCTCGATGCGGCCGCCGCTGAGGCGCTGGTTGAAGCTCTCGCCGCCGATGTGGCGCGCATCGCGGTCGAAATCGAGAAGCTTTCGCTCTACGGAAAACCGGTCACGGTGGACGATCTTGCGCTCCTGGTTCCCGACGCGCGGCAGAGCACGATCTTCACGCTTGTCAACGCGCTCGGACGCCGTGACCGCATCCGGTCACTCGCCGCGCTGGATGCGCTGGTGCGGGAAGGCGAATATTTGCCGCTTGCGCTTTCATTCCTGGCGACGCAATTCCGGATGGCTCTGGTGGTGAAGGAAGCGAACCTGCGCGGCGCGTCGCAAGTGCAGTCGCACTTTCAGCGTGTGGGCGTGCAGATGTGGGGTTCGCGGGCTGAGCAGGTCGCCGCAACCGCGACGAAGTTCTCGAAGGAACAACTGGAGCGCGGATTGAAATTGCTGTTTGAAACTGATCTTGGTCTGCGGAGTCCGCGGCCGGACGACCGGACTATTGTGGAGAATCTTGTGGTTCGTCTCTGCGCGTAGCGCAATACAGTCCGATCCATTCGAGCAATGCTTCCTGAGCCGTCACCGCCGCTTCTTTCACGCGCCACGCGCCGCGATCCCGATTGCCCGCGATATTGCTGATCGCGCGGATCTCGCCCACCGGAATTCCCGCCAGCGCTCCGACGTGAGCGATCGCGGCGCCTTCCATACTTTCGACTGCGCCGCCGGTTCGCGCCACCATTTTCGCGGCAGCTTCATCGGACCCGGTGCAGGTGTTCACGGTGACGAAGCGCGCGCGCCGCGCCACGGGGAAAATCTGGATCGGCAGGACGTTGTAAACCGGCTCGGGAGTGCTGACAAGCGGAAAGCCGAGTGCCCGCATGTCCAGAAATCCCTGCGGCGAATCCGCGCCGAGATCGCCGTAGCATTCGCTCTCCGCGCAGACCACGTCGCCGATCTGCAGCCTTGATCCCGGATATGCGCCGCCGATCCCGCATACGACAATCGCATTCACGGTCTCACGATCGAGATATCTGCTCAGCGCCCAGGCCGCATTCACCGCACCCACGCCGGTACAGACTACGGACACATGCGGACGCAACAGCGCGCCCTCCGCTTCGGTAGAAACGCAAACCACCAGATCAGTCAGGCTGGAAGTTATTTCGCTTTCTTCTGCTTCTGCTGACCGACGCGGACCTTGGTCTGCTGCGCCTTGGCATCGGCGAAAGCCTTGTGGTCGTGCCGCGTCACGGCGTCGGCAAGAAACTGATCGACGTTGGCGTTATTCGGGAGAACAGCCATCAGCGTGTAGCTCTCATTGCAGGTGGGGCAGAAGGGCCGGAACCGCTTCACGTTGGGAATTGCCATAACGGATCTATCTTAACAAAGCGCCAATTAGCGCGCAAAATATGAGCAGGCGCCGTGACAGGAACACAACATGAACGTGAACTGATTTGACTGGCGATTGGGCCTTGCTCGAAGAGTCGTTCGCGGAAATCCGGCGCATGCTCAGGCAGGAAGTCGATTACCTTCAAGAACTGAAAATCTGCGGCGCGCGGGGCGTTATTCACGCCGGAGACGGCATCGTGGTCCCGAAGGTCTACGGCGATTCTGCGCCGCATCCCTTACGCAAATGGCCGGCGTATCGGACGAGTTGAAACAGAAGGCTCGCGATCGAAGACAATGATTTGGGACGAATAGCTCAGAGCCCTTGTGCTGCGGTTATTTCTTTGCCGCGGCGGTGGTCCTGGCGCCGACGGCCCGGACCGCCTGGTCCACGACGACGTAGAGGAGCTGGTCGTGGTCGGCGCGGGCTTTTTGCTTAATGATCTCGCCCATTCGCTTGCCGGCAGCGGCGCTGTCGGGCAGGCTCACGCCCCGCTTTTCAGCCGATACCTGCGCCAGTTGTTCGACGATGTCGAAGAATGCCTCTTCGTTCTTGCCGCTCAGCAGCCAGGCGTCATGGACGGAAGCGGTGATGATTTGATCGAGGGGATACACCTTGTCCCCGGCGTCAACCTTTGGATGGGCCACAACCGCCGGCTGTTGCTGTGCCGTCACCGACGGTGCGAGGCATATGGTGGCGATAGCTGCCACGATGGCGGCTGTGAGTAGGGGGCGTGGATTCATGAGAGTTCCTTTCGTAATCTGAGCCCGGCCAGGCGAGCAGTCTAACGCCGGTCGCGGCGATTCTGAGCGGCTTCACCAACAACGGCGCCAATACCCGCTCCGGCCGCACCGCCGATCAGGCTACCTTTGAGGCCTCCACCGAGTACGGCGCCGAGGACCGCCCCGCCCGCGCCTCCGATGGCCGCGCCCTTCCCGGGGCCGATACCGCCGCTGTTGCGCTGGTTGAAACGCTCGTCGTAGCCGTCGCGAGCATGGCGTGGATCGTAGTATTGTCCGCCGTGGCCGCCATCCCGGACGCCTCGGCTGAAGTTGCTGTTGCGGTCATGAGTGTTGCGGTCATGACTGTCGCGCGCGTCACGGCCCTGCGCCGCCAGACCAGAGAGTGGCGCGATCAGGAGAGATGCGAGTAGAAGAGCGGCGGTGAAGATAGTTCGCGCTGGCATTCGGAATCCTTATCGTTCCTTATCGTTTCTTATCCTCCGCGGCCTGCGATGCAAGCCGCGGCAACAAGTAAACTCTCAGCAAATATGCAGCCACTCCCGCGTGTTCCCAAACCTGGTGCTGGGACGTACTCTGTTGTGAAGACACGCCGCTACAGACGGGAGCCCGGGCTACCCCTTGCCGAAGCACGTAACGTGTCGTTCGTCTCCTGTCTTGCGTAAATTCACGACAATAAAATTTGACGACATCTATGTGGAGTGGGCGTTTTCTATGTGGAGCAGGTGTTTCGCGTGCGTTTTCGATGTGAACGCAAGCTGTGGTCAGGACAGGAGATTAGATCCAGATCGGCGACTATTTCCCGCGGGTGGCCTTTATGTCACCATCAAACGTCTGCGCCACGATATACGCAACACTACCGCGATCGTCGCGGAAGAAATCGTACCGAACGCCGTTATTCGTTGCGAACGCCGTCTCCGAGAGAGTCGTCAACAGAAACGCGCTCGGGCCTTCTGAAAGCAATAGCTGGCCGCCCGATACCGAAAAAATGTACACATGATTCTGATACACGTAAGTGCCGGCGTACTCGGCAAGAATTTTCGGGTCCAACTTTACGCTCTTCAAATCGGAGGCCTTCCCGGTCATGTGAACCCGATCGCGCTCATTTTCGTTACAGACGTATTCGAGCGGTTGAACGTCGTCCAGCACATACTTGCTCGTAACGTCCCAGCGGGCCTCCAACACACTGGGATCGGCGTACGCAGCCTGGACTTCCAGGTGTCCGAAGTCGGAGCGATGGATTCGCTCCGTAACACGTAACTTCGGGGAGCCCGGAAGGCCGTTGCCGGTTAGCCAGGTTCGGTCGTTGAAACCGAAAGTATCCACAATAAGCGTGTCGCCACCCCACCGGCCAACCGAGTAGCCCATCCAATCGGAATTTGGATCTTCCGGAAGCTCGCGGCCGTCGAGGAAGATCTGGCGATAAAGTGTCCCGCCATAGAGCATAAGCAGCAGGCCGGGAGTCTGAACTATTTTGCCGACGCCCATATTGGCTATTGGTCCGGGCAGACAAAGCGCTTCGGGACTATCGCGGCGCAGGTCTTCCATGCGTTTCTTCGCCAGCGCCTCGGCCCAGGGCTGGGCATTCGGTGGACCCTGCGCCGACAAGTCCACGCGCCAGACGCCCGTAAGGTCCGGCTTGCCGTAGGCCGAGCGCGGCACGGGCGCGGAGAGATCCGGGCTGCCATCAGCGGCGCGCGGAATGCCGGGGGTCTTATAGTTCAGCCATTGCGCTTGCGCGGGCACTGCGCAAAGGCAGGCGGTGAGTCCGACCAGGGCGCGCATCGGGGGAGTTACCGAAACCATCATCCTGCGTCGCATTCCGGCATTCGTCAGAGAAACGGCGCGCGCTTCTCACGCACTAAGTTCGGGGAGATCGCGTGCTTCTCATTATCTAAAGTCAAAAAAGAATTCCCCGTTGTGGTACGTTCCTGAAATGGAGGATTAATGCCGGCTGGACTGGATAATCTGAAACACATCGTCGTGGTGATGATGGAAAATCGCTCCTTCGATCACATGCTCGGCAGCCTGAAGGCGCTTGACCCCAGAATCAACGGCCTCAAGGGAGATGAATCCAATCCCGACACGACCAATGAGCCGGCCCCGGTCAAACCTCTGGCAGCATATCAGAGCCAGCTCGACCCGGATCCCGATCATCATTTTCCCGCCGTCAACAAGCAACTGTTTTTCGGCGCGGCCGCGGGCGCCGCTCCTTCCATGAAGGGCTTCGTCCAGAGCTATTTCGATCAGCAGCGGGATGTAGAACACTCGCGCAAAATCATGTATTACTTCAAGCCCGAGCAACTGCCTGTGCTGACCACACTCGCCCGAAGTTTCGCGGTCTTCAACGGCTGGTTCGCATCCATCCCCGGGCCGACGATCTGCAATCGCGCGTTCGCCCATTACGGGACGTCGTTCGGCAGCGTGACGATGAATCCTTTCGTGATCAATAAGCCCATCAAGAGCATTTACGACCGGCTGCTCGGGGCTGGGCGGAGCACGAAACTTTACTATTACGACCAGGCGAGCTCGACCATGGAAGTGGTCAACCTGCTGAGCAATCAATCGTCGATTTTCGGCACATACCAGCAGTTTCTCGACGACTGCGACGCGAACCGGCTGCCGGACTACAGCTTCATTGAGCCGAATTATTCTGACCATGGCGGGTCTGGAGGCGGACAGTTGCTCGCCTGTGACCAGCATCCCGACCACAATGTCGCGGCGGGCGAAAAATTCATTGCATCGATCTACAACCGCATTTTCGATAATCCGGAAGTGTGGAAGTCGACGGCGCTGCTGATTGTTTATGACGAGCACGGCGGGATTTACGACCATGTTCCTCCGCCGAAAC
>DASZLP010000099.1:0-2383 GCA_035552355.1 Bryobacteraceae bacterium
CGCGATCTCACTGAAGTCGAATCCGGTCCTGCTGTCGGAAGAGAGCGCCGACACCGCGAACGCGATCGCCGGTGTCTGCACGATCTTGCATCCGTCGGAAATCGCCGTCGAGCCGCTGGCGGCGGATGTCTTCGTCAAACGACTATCGGCGGCGATGTAGACTGCGCCGGGAAATACCACCGCTACGATCGCCGTGGCCTCCGCGAGCCGCAGCGAGAAAGCGCAGAACAACGCCAACCGGAGGAACCGCATACCATGATCCTGCAACATTTTTGGGATACACTAACCTGCGATGCGAAAACTGTGGCTGATCGGAGTGCTCACGGCGGGCGTGGCGCTTGCGGCGGGGGCCGATCCCTGCGCGGGCGCGCGCGATGTCCGTCTGGCCAACGGAAAGATCGTTACGATGGACAAGCCCAATACAATCGCCTCCGAAGTAACTATTCAGAACGGCACGATTGCGGCGGTTGGACCGGCGAAACGCCCACTGAATCCGTGCACGAAAATAATCAATCTGCGCGGACGCACGGCGATTCCGGGCATCATCGACAATCACAACCATATCGTTCTGCTCGGCATGCGTCCGGGCCATGATATCCGGCTCGAAACCGCGGCTTCAATCGCGGACGTGCAATCGATGGTTCGCGCGCGCGTAAAGACCGTGCCCGCGGGAGCATTCATCACTGCTCTCGGCGACTGGAACATCAAACAATTCGCCGAGAAACGGCTGCCCACGCTGGCGGAGTTGGATGCCGCGGCGCCTGATAATGCGGTGCTGATCAACGGCGGCGGAGGCACGGTCACCAACAGCCGCGGCAAGACGTTCTTCGAGAGCAAGGGCGTCACCGTCGCGCCGACCGGCGTGATCATGGGCAACGCCGGTTTCCTCGCCGCGCTCAATGCGCTGCGCGCGATCCAGACTTTCGACGATATGAAGCAGGGAACGCTCGACGCGATGTCGTACCTGACCAGCCTCGGCGTGACTTCGAGTTCGGATATGGGGATGTTCGTGCTGCCCTCCACGCCCGACATGAAGGGCGCGGCTTTGGCGGACGGCGTCGAGAGCCTGAATGTGTGGACGGCCTACGATGCCTTCCTCGCGCTGCACCGCGAGGGCAGGATGACGTCGCGCCTGCGCATCTTCTTCCTGAGCCAGGATACGGCGCCGGATGTGCCGATCCTGCGCGAACGCCTGCTCAACGCGTTTCCTGACTTTGGCGACGACATGCTGAAGATCTCCGGAATCGGCGAGTTCGCGGCGGCGTGGCGCTTTCAGAATGGAGCGACGCCTGCCAATTACGAGACGGCGCTGCAGCTCGTGGCGAAGCACGGCTGGGCGTTCCAGCAGCACACGCTTTCGCTGAACGAAGACAAGTTCACGACGAGCACCTTCGAAAAGGTGAATGCGGTGACTCCGATCGCGGATCTGCACTGGGCCATCGGCCATGTGCCGAAAATCGATCGTCCGACGCTCGACCGTCTCAAAGCGATCGGGGCGGGCGTCGCGGTGCATGGCTGGCTTTATCTCTCGGGCACACCCACGAATGGGGGGCCGCCTTTTCGCACGATCGTCGACAGCGGCATTCACGTGGGCGCGGGATCGGATGCCGCGGCCGTTTCAGTGTTCGATCCGTGGCTGGAGATTTATTACATGGTGACGGGCAGGAATGCGGCGGGAGAGTTGATCAACCCGGGACAACAGCTCACGCGGCTGGAGGCTTTGCGTCTCTATACGGCCGAGAACGGCTGGTTCACGCACGAGGAAGACAAGACGGGGACGATCGAGCCGGGGAAGTTCGGGGATGTGGTTGTGCTGAGCGACGATTTTCTCGATCCGAAGAAAGTATCGGATGAGGGGATTAAAGGGGTGAAGTCAGTGTTGACGGTGGTGGATGGGAGGGTTGTTCACAACACGATGTAAAGCAGGCCACGAAAAACGATGGCCTGCCCCACAGGTCTCTTCTCTACAGCGCGACGGCGCCGGTCTTACAGCGCGACGGCGCCGGTGCGCCAGCCTTCGGCGTAGCCTTCGCGAACAGCCTTGGAATACGGCACCGAACTCACAACCACCCGCACTTCCGTCTGCTTGTGGCGCTCGACCGTCGTCTTGCCCGAGCCGCCGCCTTCTTCGCCCCACACCAGCGTCAACTCGGTCCCGATCTCGACATCCGGGTCCACGATCCCCAGCGACAGCATCGACTGCTCGTTATAGCTGTAACCCGCGAACATCGAGAATCCAGCCACCTTGCCGTTGCGCAGAATCTTGTCATAGGACGCCGACGCATAGTTCGACAGCGGCAGGTCGATGTACTTATACTTCTCCCCGCCCGGCTCGAACATTGAGCGGAAGATCCGCGTGACGTCATCCGCATTCCATGCAAAC
>DASZLP010000100.1:0-2942 GCA_035552355.1 Bryobacteraceae bacterium
ATCGCGTTGTTGTGATAATAGGATCGGACGTCGCGCACCTTCAGCAGCGCTTCCCGGCTCGGCTGGACATATCCCGATGAATCGGTGACCCGGCTCGCGAGCACCGCCTCGGCGCCGTCCCAACGCCAGGGCGCCCGGAACCGCGTCAGGCACTTGGTCATGATCGGCTCTTGCAAAGCCGCTTCGCGCCAACTCCGCCCGTCGTCGGTCGAGACCTCGACGCGGACGACTTTGCCGGCGCCCGACCAGGCCAGACCGGAGATTTCGTAGAAGCCGGGCGCCGCGAGCCGATGGCCGCCCGAGGGGAAGGTGATGACGGACTTCGCCTCCATCACGAAATCGAATTGGCGAATGGTGTGGTCGGGCATCACCATCGTATATTTCGAGGTTTCCTCGCGCGTTTCGAACGGCGCCGCGCCGAGCTTCAGGCGCCGCAGCCATTTGACGCTCGTGTTGCCTTCCCATCCCGGCAGGAACAGGCGCAACGGATAGCCCTGCTCGGGTCGCAGCCGCTCGCCGTTCTGGCGGTAGGCGAGCAGGGCGTCGTCGAGCGCCTTCTCGATCGGAATGCTGCGCGTCATTGCGGCGGCGTCGGCGCCTTCCGCGAGCATCCATTTGGCTTCGGGGCGAACGCCCGCCTCGGCGAGGACGACGGCCAGCGGCACGCCCGTCCATTCGGCGCAGCTCAGCAGACCATGAATGTCCTGCACGGTGAGCTCCGGCTTCGGGGCAGTCCAGTTCGGAGAGGAATTGCCGGAGCATTCGAGAAAGTGGAGCCGCGACACCAAGGGAAAGCGGGTCAAATCCTCCATCGTAAAGATCATCGGCCGTTCGACGAGGCCGTGGATGATCAATCGATGCTGAGCCGGATCGATCGCAGGCACGCCGGCGTGGTGCCGCTCGTAGTGGAGCCCGTTCGGCGTGACGATGCCGTCAAGGTCTTGCAGCGGGGTGTTGCTGTACGTGGCGAGATCGGTCGGCGGCTTCGCTTCTGCACGGGGCCGGCGAACGACGTTTGCCTCGCGTGGCGACGGCACGCCGTAAGGCGGCGTCATCACGGGGGCGCCCGGCTGCTTCTGCCATTGCGGAACGGCAGGGGGAAGATCTGAGTCGGATTCCGTTTCCTCCGCCGAGAAGGCTCGGCCCGTCGGGACTGCGCTGGCGGCAACCCCCAGCCCGGCGCCGATCAGTCCGCGGCGCGTGACATCGCTCGGGCGCGCGATGTCCGAGGCTATGCCCCGGGGCGGCGTGGGCGATTCCTCGAATTGGAGTTCCCGTGGGTGTTCGTCAGTCATTTCGTCCCCGGCTCACCGAGCCCGTGGCTCGACGCGGGGCGTCGCCATAACGGTCACGGTGTCGCGTCCGCGCGCTGACGCGACATGAGATGCGCGATCGCTTTGATGTCGTCCCCATCCGTCGAATAGGCGATCTCCGGCATCATCACGTTGCCGCGCCCGCGACGCGCGCCTTGCCGATAATTGTGCAATCCCAGAGATCGCGCCATGTCCGAAACATCCACATAGATAGTGCCGAAAAAAAGGCCTCGCCCGTAGACATTGTCGGCCTACGCATGTCATATAACCCGACAAGACCGCGCTTGCAAAGCTGATGAACCCACGGTAAGTTCAAAGCACTCCGGTCGCTCACTAAAAGTACAGAGGGGACGCTCTTCCATGAACTGGATCGCAGTCGGCGCAGCTGCGGCGCTCATGTTCGTGGGCAGTCCCGCGCACGCTGACGATGCCGCCGCGAGATTCGCCGAGCTTTTCACCAACGTCTGTTTGGATAAAGTTGGGAATCTCGACAAAATCGACGAATGGGCGAACGACCAAAATCTGCCGCCGATCACCAATCCGCAGGCGCTGGCGGTGTTCGCTGGGCGGCCGAACATGGACGGCACAATGCGTTCATTCGCCGGCGGCGGTGTGCCCGGCTCCGGCAAGGCCTGGGCGGTGCACGAGCCGGCGGGCCGCTTCGTGGTGGCGACGCGACTGGACCCGGAGTCCTGCGTCGCCTGGGCGCAGCAGGCGGATCCGGCGGACGTGGAGGCGGCCTACGCGAAGATGGTCGAAACTGCGTCGGCGCCCGGCTCCGACGTCAAGCTCGTCGAGGACAAGAAGGCCGACATCCCGAACGGGCAGGTTCACATCCGAGTATATCGCATCTGGTCGGGATCGGCGATGAACAGTTTTGCTTTGGTGATGGCGGCCGTCAGCCGTTCGGGCGGACCGTTCCAGGCGATGTTGGAGAAGCAACGTGTCTTCGACCGCGACGACATCATCAATCCGATGGTGCCGCTAGCGCCGCCACCGAGCTGAAGGCTTTCGATGCGAACGGCTGGGTTCCCCCCTTTGTGAAGGAGCGGACCCGTGTGATAGATAGCTCGCTATAAAGGCAAGCTTACCCAGGGAGGATAAAATGCGAATAGTGAGTCGAAAGAGTAGAGTACTGCGGGCATTGATGGGCGTCGCCGGCATAGCGGGGTTGGCGCTTGTGGGGCCGGCCCCCATGAGCCCCGCCAGCGCCGCGGATTCGCTGATCAAGTACAACGGCAATGCCCGGGACTATTGGGAACATCCGCCCGCCGACTGGTTCATGGGCGACGAAACCGCCCAACAGCACGGCACCCATCCGTATCCGGGCCAGCCGACGCCGACGCCGCATGACGAACTCGTGGGCTTGGTGAAGGACAACATCCAGCTTCTGCCCGGCTTCCACATCGAAGTGCTGGCCAGCGACATCGATTGTGCTCGCCAGATGGTGTTCGGCAGCGATGGCACGCTCTATGTCGGCTGCTGGACCGAGCACGTCTATGCCTTGCAGAAGCACGGCGACAAGTGGGACGCGAAGGTCATCATCAAGGGCCTGCGGCAGCCGACAGGCATCGGCTTCTACAACGGCAATCTCTACGTCTCCGACATCGACAAGATCTACCGCTACAA
>DASZLP010000101.1:0-8550 GCA_035552355.1 Bryobacteraceae bacterium
GTTTGCATGGAATGCGGATGACGTCACGCGGATCTTCCGCTCAATGTTCGAGCCGGGCGGGGAGAAGTATAAGTACATCGACCTGCCGCTGTCGAACTATGCGTCGGCGTCCTATGACAAGATTCTGCGCAACGGCAAGGTAGCGGGATTCTCGATGTTCGCGGGCTACAGCTACAACGAGCAGTCGATGCTGTCGCTGGGGATTGTGGACCCGGATGTCGAGATCGGGACCGAGTTGACGCTGGTGTGGGGCGAAGAAGGCGGCGGCTCGGGCAAGACGACGGTCGAGCGCCACAAGCAGACGGAAGTGCGGGTGGTTGTGAGTTCGGTCCCGTATTCCAAGGCTGTTCGCGAAGGCTACGCCGAAGGCTGGCGCACCGGCGCCGTCGCGCTGTAAAGAACCTGTTACCTGTGGCGCGGGCACTCATGCCCGCCGTGCCCGCGCCACGAGCGGCTACAGGAGGCCGGCAAGTTCCGCGTCTTTCCGGATGCTCCGCGAAAACGTGTGCTTGAACTGCTTCTGCAACTGGAACCACGGCTCCAGACTCAGCATCACCTTATCCATGTTGGCGCGGATATGTACGCGCATCGCCTCCCCGGCCACAGCGGGCCGCTTTGTCGTAACCGCCTTCACGAGCGCCGCATGATGACCCGACGGATACACCGGCGTCACGGCGCGCATGGCGCCGGCCCAGGCCGATGCCAGCGCTGAACTGCGGCCCAAGGCGTCCGACAGCGCTCCACATCGCGCGCATGCCGCAATGCGCAGGTGCAGCTTTTCATGCAGGCTCCTCCAGACCAGAGGGCCGGTGTCTTCGCGCGCAACGCTTGAATCGAGCTCCGCGGCCAGCGTCCGCAGTTCCGCTTTCTCGTCTACAGTGGATCGCGCCGCGCACATCATCGCGGCCTGTACTTCGAGAGCTTCGCGGACGACGAAGTGGCCGAGCACGTCCTGCCGGCTGGGGATGCGAACCCGCGTGCCCGCCCGGGCCCGCGTTTCGAGCAGCCCGTCGCACTCCAGACGCAACAGCGCCTCGGACGCGGGCAGGAAGCTCACGCCGAGCTCCGCCGCAATCTTGCGCCGCGAAATCACCTGTCCGAGCGCAAATTCACCGCTGAGGATGCGGTCGCGCATCGTTGCATAGGCGCGTTCGGCAAGACCGCAATCCTCCGGAACGAGCGTAGCAACTTTGTTGCGAATTCCCAATCTGTCGCAATTGTAGAGGCGCGAAAGAGTGTCGGCTACGGGTTCGCGATGATAGTACTCATCGCACAATTTGATGAGTTACCGGCTAAGCCAGTTGGTGCGCGCGCCAGCCCTTGGGCGCATATGCCGCCCGCGCTACCTCGGCGTAGGGCACTGGAGACACGATTGCGGAAATCTCCACCTGCGTATGCGGCTCGACCGCCGGCTTGGCGGAACCGCCATTGGGTTCACCCCAAAGAAGCGTAACTTCAGTGCCGGGCTTGCTGTGCGCTTCGTCGATCATCGCGAGCGTCAGCATTCTTGCGGCATTGGAGCTGTAGCCGATCCAGGTTGAAAGCCCCACCGTCTCCCCATCCACCAGAACACGGTCGAAAGGATGCATCGAATAGACCGCGCTCGGAAACTCCATGAACTTGGCGCGATTGGTTTTCTCGAAAGCCGTGCCGATCACTTTCAACACCTGGTCGGTTTCGAGCGCCAGTGTGACCTTCTGCCGGTGCGGCTTTTTCGCCATCTTCTCGAGCGCGGCGCGCCCGATGAAATCATGGTCGAACTTCACGATGTGGCCGTAGCCGAGCTCCCAGGGCGTCAGGTAGTAGTCCTCGATGTTGTCCGAATAGAAACTGCCGCCGATGGAGGCCTTCGCTTCGTAACTATCGGCCGGAAGCCACTCACGATAGGCCTTCAGTTCGCTCCCCGTATAGATCGCCGGCAGCGGCGAGGGAATCCATCCCGACTCGAGAGTGTTGGAAGAGTACGCGCGGCCGCCCACCTGCCGCAGGCCGAATTCTTTTCCGGCTTCGAGCAGAGCGAGCCGAACCGCTTCGCCGTCTTCCCACGGTCCGAACAACTCGAGACCAGGCTGGCCGGCCATGCCGTGGCGGAGCGCGCGAACTTTCTTGCCGGCGATCTCGGTCCACGTGATGTGGAAGAATTTCACGTCCGGCGCCGGCGCTCCCGTCACCTTCTCGATGACCTTCATGGCGTTGGGACCCTGCACCTGAAAACGATAATTGCGCCGCCGGGCCGGATCCTTGCGCACCGCCGTCCGCTCATCCAGATCGACCTTGACGTTGAAGCCGCCGGTTTCGGCGTGATAGCGCACCCAATTGATGGCGGGAATGCGCCCGACCATATTGAACACGTTCTCGGCCAGATGGAAAAGGATCACGTCGCCGATCACATATCCGGCGGGCGAGCACGGCACGAACTGCTTGGCGCGGTCGAGCGGGAAATTGGCGAAGCTGTTGACGCCGGTGTGGCTCAGCAGCTTGAGCGCATCCGGACCCTCAATCAGGAGCTCAGCCATGTGATACGACTGATTGAACAGGACGCAGGTCTCCTGCCACGCCTTCTGCTCGTCGCGCCAGTTCGTAAATTCAGGTGGAACGCCGGGATAAACGTTGGGACCGGTCTGCTGGTTGTAGAGATAATGGGCGATCCCGCTCGTCCGGGAGAGCACCCCTTCCAGGTTCGATTGTGTCATTGCCAATCTTTTGTCATTGCCAATCTTGCAGGATAACTGTTTTCACGGCCTCCTGCTATCAACGGAACGAATCAGGATCATCAACATTAGTGAATCTCGATTGGATGAGTTCAGTCACGCGATGATCAGCTTGGCGCCGGGAATATCGCTCGGGACCTCACGGCTCCGCAGGGCATCCTCGAGGTTGCGGCGTGCGACGCGGGCATGCTCGCGGGTGATGATTTCGGCGCGCATTCCTTCTCTTCCGGCGATGGCTTCAATGATCTGGAAGTGCTGGTCGGCCGAGATCAGGAACAGCTCGCGAAGGTCCGGAGAAATCGTCTGCCGTTTGAGAAATGCGCTTGGAGATGCGAATGGAAGCGTGCAGGCACGCTCAATGGCGCGCTGCAGCATGCGGCTGTGCGCGAGGGCGATCAGGTGCGCGTGGAATTCCGCGTTGAGGTCGATGTAACGCCGAAATCCGTCGATGCTCAGCTTCGACTTACGCACCAGGGCAAGCATATCCGCGGCGGTCGATTCCATGGGTGCGAGATCTTTGGCGTCCCGCAGGCGCTCGGCGCCGAGCCGCGCGGCGGCGCCTTCGAGCATGCCGCGCAGCTCGATCGAGTCGTAAATATCCACGGTCGAGAAATGCTGCACAATGAAGCCGCGCCGCGGATGCATCTCGAGAAATCCCTCGTGCACGAGCCTTTCGAGAGCGAGATGCAGCGGAATCCGCGAGACATCGAGTTTGGCGGCCAGCGGCACTTCGCGGATCCGCTCGCCGGGGCGGAAAAGCCCCTGCACCAGCATTTCCCGGAGCGCCAGGGTGGCGCGCGCGGTCTGAGACGATGGGCGCGCGGCTTCGTCCTGCGAATACTCGCGCGGGGTAACTTTCTGCAGCTTAGGTGAGGGGCTCTGCTCCATATCTTTCCTGATTTTCCTTGTTTTTCGGCGCTGACCCGCACCTGCGGCGCGTGTCGCTCTATCGATTACATCACTCTGAGCAGACTACTCCAATCACACCACTCCGATCACAACACGGGAGAATCATGATATTGCATGCGAATCGGTCATTCTGTATTTACAACGCACAGATCGGCCAGGTAGTTCACTGATATTGCAAGCCCTCGGCAGGGCGCACCAGCCGAGGCGCGTTGACTTCACATTTGGCTACCGATATACTACTGCACGATCCTCCAAAATGCATGCATTTCTCAAACGAGGTTGTATAAGAATGTCGAATTGGCAAAGATCTTCCGGCAGACTCCTCGCCGCGACGGTGGGACTGTGTTCGCTCGTTTTTCTCATCCAGTCACCACTTCCTGGCCAGGCGCCCGCCGGCCAGGCCCCGGGCGCCGGACGCGGCGCGGGTCGAGGCGCGGGACGTGGCCCAAGTGCTCCAACCGGACCCGCACCCATGGTTGACGGTCACCCGGATATCTCCGGCAACTGGTCGCCCAACGCGATTCGCGAAAATGTCGATATGGTCGGAACGGGCGTGCAGGTTCCTTTCCAACCCTGGGCGGAAAAGGTATACCACGAGCACAAAGACAACATTTCGAAAGACGATCCCGAAGCGCGCTGCCTGCCGCCGGGCGTACCCCGCATGAGCACCACCCCGTATCCATTCAGAATCGTTCAGACCCCCAAGCTCACGGTCATCGTTTACGAAGGCGGCGCACACGTCTGGCGTCAAATCTTCACCGATGGCCGCCCCCATGATCCGGACCCCAATCCCTCGTGGCTCGGCGAGTCCATCGGCCATTGGGACGGCGATGTCTTTGTGGTGGACACGACCGGCATGAACGGCAAGACCTGGATCGACGAAGCCGGTCTGCCCACCACCGAAAAGCTGCATGTGATCGAAAAATTCCACCGCATCGATCTCGGCCACATGGATATCGAGCACACCGTCGATGATCCGGGCGCTTACACCAAGCCGTGGACGTTCACGACACACCCGACGATGTTGAAGGGTGAGCTGATCGAATACATCTGCCAGGAAAACAATCGCGACCTGCAGCATTTGATCGGAAAGTAAAGGATCGGCTGTTAAGCGCCGGAGTTCAGACATTTTCGATCGAGGGGGAGCGGCAGGTGGCGGCACAGGCTTCAGCCTGTGATGAATTTGCAACTCCGGCCGCTAAACCGGCTCCATAGTGAGTTGTCCGGGGATTGTCTCGGCGCGATCTCGAAACAGTGCGGGGCGCAGAAATCCGCTCTTGTTTCCAGTGGAAATAACAACGCCGGCCGAAGCCTGTGCCACCATCTGCCGCTCGCGGCGAAATGTCTAAACTCCAGGCGTCGGCATAATTGCCGCCCGAGTTCACTTGCGGAACGGACGCAACTCACCTTCCGGCTGGGCGCTTATTTTCGGGGCATCCCGGCCGTCCCAAAAATCAAGTCCGCGCTATCGCCCCCGCGGCAATGGTCTCCTCCAGCGCCTCGACTAAATCCGTGGCAAAAAATGGCTTCCTGACGATCGGGACATTCCCGATCACCCACGGCAGGTCTTCGCGGCTGTATCCCGTCACGATCAGAAATGGGATTGAGCGATCCGCCAGCGCGGCGACGATTCTTTGGATTCCGACCCCATTCAGATTCGCATCGGCCACCACCGCGTCCCAGCCGCCGCGCGTCACTTCCTCGAGCGCGGCACTTTCCGTCGGCGCCAATACGATTTCGCCAATCCCCGCCTCCTCCAGCACCGATTCGATCTCGAGCGCAATCAGGTATTCGTCTTCAATCACCAGGACGCGCCGTAGCGCCATCATCAGGGTCCTTTCCCTTGCTGACCTGCTCTTTCCCGATTGCATCCTTCTGCATGGGCAGCACAATATGACAGGCGAGCCCGGCGGGTTCGAACCGGAGATCGGCCCCTCCACCCCCGCCTCTCATGCTGCGCCGGATCATTTCGGTGCCGAATCCCTTCTTCGCCGGCGGGCTGACCGGAGGGCCTCCGCGCTCCAGCCAATCGATGCGCAGTCTCGTTTCGGCGTTGGTCCCTTCCGTCGCCCAAATCACATCGAGCCTTCCGTCGGCAGCGGAAAGCGATCCATACTTTCGCGCGTTGGTGTAGAGCTCATGGAATACCAGCGCCAGCGCCAGCGAGGTCTGCGAATCCATGCGCACCTCGGGGCCGCCCAGGGCGATCCGCTCGGCGGCGCCGTCAACGCTGAGCTGCCCGCCGATGATCGCGCCGACGTCGGCGCCTTCCCAGTTCGATTGGGTGATCAGATCGTGCGCCCGCGCGAGCGCATGGAGCCGGCCCTGAAAGCGCGTAACGAACTCGGCGGGAGCGAGCTCATGCCGTAACGTCTGATTGGCAATCGACTGCACCATCGCAAGTATATTCTTGACGCGGTGATTCAGCTCGCCGACCAGCATCACCAGACGGTTCTCGGCGCGGCGCCGGTCCGTGATGTCCCAGATCAGGCCTTTGAAACTGAGCGATTGAGTTTTCGGATCGCGCGACGCCTTGCCGCGTTCCGCGATCCACGCGACCTTCCCATCGCGCGGACGAACGAGCCGGTACTCGATCGCGAAGTCCTCCCCGCTCTCGGCGGATCGCTGGAGCGCCGCGTGGCGCGCCGCGCGGTCTTCGGGATGGATCAGGTCCATCACGGAATCCATGCTGGCGTAGGCGGATCGCGGGTCCGTCCCGAGAAGATCGGCAGCGCCGCGCGAAAACATAATCGACTGCGTTTCCGGATTCCAGTCGAACGTCGCCATTCGCGCAGCTTCCTGCGCGGCGACCAGGCGCTCCTGGCTTTCCCGCTCAGCGGCCTCGGCCCGCTTAATCCCGGTGATATCGGTGAACGTGATCACCACGCCCTCGATACGGTCTTCGGTGCTCCGGTAGGGCAGCACACGGGCCAGGTAATCGCGGCCCTGCTCGTCCCTGACGTCGCGCTCAATTGGCGTCAGACGGGCCAGCACCGCCTCGGCGTCTTTGCGCAAATCCTGGTAACCGAGGCGATGCGTCAGATCGGAGATGGGGCGTCCCCGGTCCGTCTGGCGAATATTGAAGAGGTCGCTCAGTCTGGGGGTAAAACGAACAATTTTCAGCGAGCGATCGAGAAACACGATTCCAAGGTCGGTCGCGGACAGCAGATTTTGCAGGTCGCTGGTGAGCTGGGCCAACTCGTCGACTTTATGGCGATTCTCCTGATTTACGGTTTGCAGCTCCTCGTTTATGCTCTGCAGCTCTTCCTTCGAGGTTTCGAGCTCTTCCATCGTGGAGCGCAGCTCCTCGTTGGCGGACTGCATCTCCTCGTTCGCGGCCTTCATCTCCTCCTGGCTGGTCTCGTATTCCTCAACGCTCGTTTGAAGGCGCTGGTTGGCGGCGCTGACCGCGGATTCGAGCTGGCGGACCCGCTCACTTTCATTCGCCGGTATCTCCGGTGTCTCTACCGGCAGGTTCGCTTCGCGCTCTTCGAAAATCACCAGCGCGAAGCCGTCCTGACCGGCATCGAAAGGCGGGCGCGCATGCACGACGACCGGCCTCGCGTGCCCGTTGAAGCGAACCGCGATCGGTCTGGAATCGTAAAAGGCGTGCTTCTCGCGCACGGTTTGCAGCGCGGACTGCAGTTCAACACGCAATTCCTCGCGGACCAGCCTGAAAATACTCGCGGTCACTTCGCCGCCCGGATCCACGAGGTACCGGCCGGCATTCTCCGAGAGATGAACGAGCCGGTTATCCGGACCGATCAGAATGCTGGGAGGCGCAAACCTCTCCAGTAATCGCTGGTGCATGAGGCCGTAATCCGGCGCTTCGGGGATGCGGTCGCCGCCCGCCTGCGCCGGAGGATGGCCGATCCGCGTCAGCGGAAAGACCGGGAGCCGGGGCTCGGGTCCTGGCACGTTGCGCTTCCGATAGAAGCAAAGCTTCTTGTCTTCGGTCTGGAAAAGGTCGTCGGCGTCGATGGTTTCCGCGGTGCCCAGAATGAGCTCTCCATTCGGCGCCAGCGCGTAATGGAACAGCTCGATGACCTCGCGCTGCACGTTGCGCTGCAGATAGATCAGCAGATTCCGGCAGGTAATCAGGTCGAGCCGTGAAAACGGCGGGTCGCCCATCAGATTGTGGGGCGCGAATACGACCAGATCGCGCACCTCCTTACGGATTCGATAGCCGCCGCTTTCCTTTTGAAAAAAGCGCTGCAGCCGTTCGGGCGTTACGTCGGTCTCGATATCTCCCGGATAAAATCCATCGCGGGCTTTTTCGAGAGAGTGGCGGTGCAAATCGGAGGCGAATATCTGGAAACCCGGCGGCGCTTGCCGGCGTTGGGCTTCCTCGATCATCAGCATGGCCAGCGAATAGGCCTCTTCCCCTGTCGCGCAGCCGACCGACCAGACGCGAACGGTGTCGCCCTCTCTCTTTGCATCGAAAATTCGGGGGATGACCTCGGTGCGCAGCTTGTCGAAGACTTCGGAATCGCGGAAAAAATTGGTGACCGTGATCAGAAAATCGTCCGCCAGCGCGCGCGCCTCTTCCGGCTGTTCCCGCAGTTTCTCGATGTATTGCGGCAGATCCTCCATATAACTGAGCTGCATGCGCCGGGCAATGCGGCGAAGGATAGTGGAGGACTTGTACCGGCTGAAATCGCGATCGGTGCGCGCGCGCAACACCGCAAAGATTCGCTGCAGGTGCTGCCGTTCGCTTTGATCGGCTTCGTGGCCGTCGGATGGCGTTACTACCCGAGGCTGGGTGCGATCGTAGCGCAGAATGGTATTGACCATCTCATCGAGATTGAGGACCTTGTCCACCAGACCGGTAGCGATAGCGCTCTGCGGCATGCCGTCGTACTCGGCTTCGTTCGGGTCCTGCACCAGAACGAGGCCGCCTTTCGCCTTGATCGCTTTTACGCCGAGGGTT
>DASZLP010000102.1:0-30321 GCA_035552355.1 Bryobacteraceae bacterium
CTGTTCGATAACGTCGGGACGCTGCTGGCCGTCGGCAGGAAAGCGGGTCTTTTCAACGACGCAGGCAAGGTCCCCAGGCTGAACCGCATCCTTTACAGCGATGCGATCGCGACGGTCGCCGGGTCACTCGCGGGAACATCGACGGTTGTGAGTTATATCGAAAGCTCGGCGGGAGTCGCGGCGGGCGGACGGTCCGGCGTAACCGCGATCGTCACGGGCTTGCTCTTCGGCGTTGCTTTGTTTCTCGCGCCGCTGGCTGGCTCCATCCCCGGGGCGGCCACCGCGCCCGCGCTTATCATCGTCGGAAGCATGATGATGACGGCCGTGGCGGAAATCCGCTGGATCGATCCGGAGATCGCGATTCCCGCTTTCCTGACGATGCTGGCGATCCCGCTGACGTACAGCATCGCCAACGGACTCGCGCTCGGCTTTTGCGCATGGACATTGATCAAAGTCCTGCGCGGCCGCTTCCGGCAGGTGAACTGGATGATCTATGCGCTCACGGGCCTTTTCATGGTCCGGTTTTATTACCTCGGAAAAAGTAATTGAAGCACCAATATAATAAGTAGAAATTGCAAGGAGAGAGGTCTCGATGAGTGTCTACATATGGCGCGGGCTCTCAGCCCGCCGCGCCGGCAATCGTGCCGGCGCATCAAAGAAGGTTTTGTTCCTCGCGCTTTTCGCCGCGTGCGGGCTTGCCCACGCGCAGGTCACAGCGTCCATTTCCGGCAAAATCGAGGATGCCAGCGGCGCCGGACTCGGCGGTGCCACCGTCACCGTGAAAAGTCTCGACACTGGAGCCCTGCGCACCGCCGCCACTGATCCGGATGGAAATTTCAAAGTGCTCTCTCTCCCGGTCGGCGAACAGGAAATCAAAGCCGAGAAGCAGGGCTTCAAGTCCGAAGTCCGCACCGGCGTTAATCTCGAAGTCGGCCAGCAGGCTGTCGTCAATCTGCGCCTCGAAATCGGCGATCTCACCCAGCAGGTCACCGTCTCGGCGGAGGCGCCTGTCGTCAACACCACCACGTCGAGCATCTCCGGCGTCGTGGGCGAGCGCGAAGTCAAAGACCTTCCACTCAACGGACGCAGTTTCGACAACCTCATCACATTGAATCCTGGCGCGGTCAATTTCACTCTGAAAAGCGCCAATACCAGCACGAGCAACGGCAACACATTTACCGTGGCGGGCCGCCGGCCTTCGGACAATCTCTTCCTGCTGAACGGAATCGAATACACCGGGTCCAGCCAGCTTGCCATCACGCCGGGCGGCGTCAGCGGGCAGCTATTGGGAATCGACGCGGTGCGCGAGTTCAACGTCCTGACGGATACTTACTCGGCGGAGTACGGCAAGCGGTCCGGCGCGCAGGTCACGGTCGTGACTCAATCCGGCACCAACTCTCTGCACGGTTCGGTCTTCGAGTTCCTGCGCAACAGCGATCTCGACGCGCGCAACTTCTTCGATCAGGGATCCGTGCCGCCCTTCCGGCGTAATCAGTTCGGCGGATCGCTCGGCGGACCGTTGAAGAAAGACAAGCTCTTCCTGTTCGGCAACTACGAAGGCTTCCGGCAATCCCTCGCGTTGAGCAACGTCACGGTCGTGCCCGATGCGCAGGTCCGCCAGGGCCTGCTGCCGAACGCGACCACCGGCGTTTATTCCACACCGGCCAACCTCGCTCCTGGAATGCTGAAGTATACGAGCCTGTGGCCCGATCCGAACGGTCCCGAGCTGCTGGTCGGCGGTGTGGCGAGCGGCGCGGCGTTGTCTTTCAACCATCCGCTGTCGCACGTGCATGAAGACTTCGGCACCACGCGCATGGACTACGCGCTCAGCAGCCGCGACTCGCTCGCGGGCTCTTACACGATTGACGACGGCAACAGCCTGATCCCAGCCGCCGATCCGCTCTTCGCCTCATACTCGACGCTGCGCAATCAGGTGGTGAGCCTGCAGGAAGTCCACATCATCTCTCCGTCGATGATTAACACGTTCCGTACCGGCTTCTCGCGCGCCGCGTATAACCTCAATCCGGTTTCGCTGGCATCGTTCGACCCGGGGCTCTCGTTTGTCACCGGTCAAGGCCCGGGAGGTTTCACGATCGGCGGCGGCAATACGACGACGGGGTCGGCCGCGCTCACCGCGGCTGGTCCGAATAACGCCGCCAACGTCTGGAACCGCCGCAATCTGTTCACGTTCTCCGATGGTGTCCAGATGACGAAGGGCCGGCATCAGATCAGCTACGGCCTCTGGTATCAGCGCGTGCAGGATAACGAGAACGGCGCATCGCGCACCACCGGCGTCGCCACGTTCGCCTCGCTCGCTACATTCCTGGCGGGCACGGTGACAACTTTCCAGGTGGTGCCCGACCCCAATGAGCTTGGATGGAGAAGCTGGTTCGGCGCGAGCTATATCGAAGATACGATCCGGCTGCGCCCGAATCTTACTCTCGACCTCGGTCTGCGCTACGAGTTCACGACGGGATGGAATGAGGTCTCCGGGCGCGCCGCGAACTACATCACCGACAGCACAGGCGTCCTTCTCACTGCCCCGATCGTCGGGAATTCGGTCTACACGAAAAACAACGCCACGAAGCTGTTCGCGCCGCGAGTCGGGCTGGCCTGGGATCCTTTCGGCAACGGCAAAACGGCCGTGCGCGCCGGATTCGGCATTTTCTACTCGCTCATCGACGATCTGAGCTTCCTGATGAATTCGCTGCCGCCCGCCAACGGCTCGGCATCCTATGCGGGCGCGCTCCTGCCTTTGCTTCCGGTCACTCCGGGAGTGCTGCCGCCGCCGTCGTGCGGTCCCGGCGTACCCACGCCGTGCACGACATTCGCGCCGCAGGGCGTGCAGCCCGACGCGAAGACGCCGGCGGTCGCGGAATGGAACCTTCGGGTCGAACAGCAGCTCGATCAGAACACCGTGCTGCGCGTCGCTTACGTCGGTTCGCACGGTTATCACGGATTCGTCAGCGTCGATCCCAACAGCATTCCCGCGCAGGTGTGCGGTACGGCGGCGGGCTGCGCTGCCGGCGGCAACAGCGCAACGAAAGGAACGGTGCCGCAGGGCGCACAGTATATCCCCGTGCAGGCGACGCGTCCGAATCAGTACCTGGGCGCGGGCTTCTTCTGGTACACGGAAGGCAACACCAGTTACAACGCCCTGCAGATCGATGTTACGCACCGAATGGCGAAAGGACTGCAGGTCCGCGGCAACTTCACCTGGTCGAAGAACCTCGACATGAATTCGGCCTTCACCGGCGCGCAGGCCAACAATCAGGCGCAGATGATTCTGGACCGCAACGATCCGCGGCGCGATTGGGGACCGTCGGCTCTCAATGTCGCGGCGCAGGGCAGTATCTCGGCGACATACCAGTTACCCTTCGGCCGCCGATCAGGACTGGCCTCACGATTCGTGGGCGGATGGCAACTGAACGGAATCGCAACGATGCTGAGCGGATTCCCGCTGACGCCGCAGGATGGATCGAACCGATCCGGTGACGGTGACACGCGGAATCCCGATCGTCCCAACCTGAACCCATCGTTCACGGGATCGGTGATTACAGGGAATCCGAACCAGTGGTTTAATCCCAACGCGTTTGCGCTGTCGGCCCCCGGGACGTGGGGCACCCTCGGGCGCGGCGTCTATCGCGGACCCGGCCTCGCCGATGTCGACGTCTCGCTCTTTAAGAACATAGCCATGTCGGAAAGAGTCAATCTGCAGTTCCGCGCCGAGTGCTTCAATATAGAGAACCGGGCGAACTTCGGGACGCCGAATGCGATCGTGTTTTCGAATGGCATCGTGAGTCCGTCGGCCGGATTGATTTCGAGCACGGTGACGCCCTCGCGGCAGATCCAGTTCGGGCTCAAAATGATCTTCTAACAGATGCGGTAACACCACTGCCAGTCCTCATCATCGACAACTACGATTCGTTCACGTTCAACCTGGTGCACGCGGTCGCGGACATAACGGGCGAAATGCCTGTTGTGATCCGCAACGACGAAATGACCTGGGATGAGATCGCGCGCCTCGCTTTCAATCGCATCATCATTTCGCCAGGGCCGGGGCGGCCGGACCGCGAGCGCGATTTCGGCGTCTCGCGCGATGCGATTCTGAACGCGCGCGTTCCCGTGCTCGGCGTTTGCCTCGGGCATCAGGGCATCGCGTCTCTGTTTGGCGGCGAGGTGCGGCAGATGGCGCCGGTGCATGGCCGCGCGAGCGAGATTCTTCACACGGATGACGAGCTGTTCGCGGGAATCCCCCAGCGGTTTTCAGCGATCCGCTATCACTCACTCGCGGTGATGGAGCCACTGCCGGCTGAGTTGCGCAAGATCGCATGGACGGAGGATGGCACAGTAATGGCGCTGCGCCACCTGACGAGGCCGCTGTGGGGCGTACAGTTTCATCCGGAGTCGGTCGCGAGCGAATATGGGCGTGAGCTGCTCCGGAATTTTCTGGAAGTGGCGGATGCACCCAGTTCATGGCCCTTAAAGTGTCCGCCAGAGGTGCTGTTCCGAAATCTGTTCGCGGGCGAAAAGTACGCGTTCTGGCTGGATGGCGCGGCGCGGGGAAGGTTCTCGTACATGGGTGCGTCGGACATCGTGATTCACGATGGGTTCGATCGCGTGGATGAGCTTTTGAAAGACGGCCGCCGCGCGAACGCGCCGTTTCCGTTCGCGGGTGGATACGTCGGCTACTTCGGCTACGAGTGCGGCCATCGGCATAAGCATCGTTCACCGCTGCCGGACTCCGTGTTGCTGCGCGTCGAGAACTTTATCGCGATCGATCATGCGGCGAACGCGATGTATCTGGTGGGATCGGAAGACTGGGTGGCGTCGATCGAAGCCAGAATCGACGAGCCCACCGCGCCGCCGCCGCGATGGAATCGGGGACGCCCCTGCGCGCACTATGCGATCTCCCGCTGCGATTATCTGGAACGCGTGAAGCAGTCGATCGCGTGGATCGAAGCGGGCGAGAGTTACGAGCTCTGCCTCACCAACAAAGTTTGTTTCGATACCGATATTCCGGCGCTCGATTATTACGAGACGCTGCGGCGCGCCAATCCCGCGCCATACGCGGCGTTCCTGCAGCTCGACGACATCCAGGTGGCGTCAACGTCACCCGAGTGCTTCCTTAGAATCGATCGTGAGCGGAGGGCCTGGTCACGTCCGATCAAAGGCACGGTGCGGCGCGGCCGTGACGAGGAAGAAGACGCCAGGCTGCGCGATCTGCTGGCGAACGATCCCCGCTTTCGCGCGGAGAATCTGATGATAGTCGATCTTGTCCGGCACGACCTCTCGCGGGTGTGCGAGGTGGGAAGCGTCCGAGTGCCGGGGCTGATGGAAGTAGAGAGCTACGAAACCGTCCATCAACTGGTAAGCACGATCGAAGGCCGGCTGCGCGCCGATGCGACCACCGGCGATTGCCTGCGGGCCTTGTATCCCGGCGGCTCGATGACCGGCGCGCCGAAGCTGCGCAGCATGGAGCTCCTCGACGAGCTGGAGCCGGACGCGCGCGGAATCTATTCCGGAGCGATCGGCTATCTCGGCTTCGATGGCACGGTGGATTTGAGTATCGTGATCCGAACGGCGATATTTCGCGGCGGGCACGTGAGTCTGGGGGTCGGTGGGGCCATCGTGGCGCAATCGGATCCCGAGGCCGAGTGGGACGAGATGGATTTGAAGGCGCAGGCGCTGTTGCGGGCGTTTGAGCTGGCGTGACGTCTCAATCTCAACGGAGCCAGATCGACCAGACCGTGTCGACCGTCGCATGGGTAATCGACGAGGCGACGAGGCGCCGGCGGGCAAGCCAGGCGCGTCCATAGAAGACGCCCGCCACGGCCGCGAGAATCACATAGCGCCAGTTGAAGTATGCCGCGCGTTTGTTGAAGTGCGCGAGTCCAAACAGCAGCGACGTGAGGATGAGGGCGCGTTTCGCGCCGATGCGGCGCTCGAGCAGATTGAGAAGCAATCCTCGAAAGAAAAGCTCTTCCGGCAGCGCGACGAAGAACAGCGTGAAGAGCCAGCCGGCGGCGAATACAGCGGGATCTCCCGGTGTGCGATGGAAATGAAGGAAGCTGAGCGAGAATCCGAGCGCCAGCGCGGCCGGCGTGAAGAAGAAAAACTCGCGTAAGCCGATCGCCGCATCTGCAAGTCTCGGCCGAAGATCGAATCCAATGCCTCCGATCGGGCGGAGGACGAGATAACCGTAGAGGCCGATATCGACAAAAAGTAACTTCGGTAATCCGCTGAGTCCCGCGACGGGCCATGCGCGATCGAAGAAGCGCAGATCGACGGAGACGCCGAGAAGAGCGAGCGCCAGCCAGTCGCGCCAGCCCGGCTCACGTCCGTCCGCCGACTGCAGAAGGATGCTGACCGCCAGGATGACGGCGGACATCCCTAAAAACCCGGAGGATCGCGCGTGGCCTGAGAAAAGATACGCGAGCATGAGCAAGAGTGGGGCGAGCGCATGCCGCAGACGTCCTTTTAATCGATTCCGCAGCCACTCGCCGAAGCCGAATCCGAAAGCCCAGTAGGGCGCCAGCAGAAGGGCGGCGCTCATTGCATCGCGCGCGGGAATGGTTACGGAGAACTGCTTCGCGACGAGCATGAAGCAAATGAGGAGCGTCAGGAAGCCCGCTGTGAAAACAGCTATGCGCTTCTTTGCACTTCGCGCCATCGATCTATTTTCTTTCAGTCCGCCGGGACGGGTTGCTGCATGACGGAATGGGGTGGTATTCTGCGCGGGTTTCAGGATCGTGCTGGCCCTCTGATTTGCAACGGGCGAGGCCGTTTGCGAATCGGCCTCAGATTACCAATCTGCCCACACAAGCTCGCGCTACGCTTTTTTCTTCCGCCGCGGCTTTACCGGTTCGACGATCGAAAACTGCAGCTTGCGTTCGAGCGGCTCGACGCGGTCGAGCATCACACGCAGCCGCTCGCCAATCGAGAATTCGCGGCGCGTGCGGTGTCCGATGATCTTCCGCACGTTCTCGTGATACGTGTACTGATCGCCGGGCAGCGTATCGATCGGGATGAGTCCTTCGACAAACAGGTCCGCGAGCTCGATGAACAACCCGTAGCGAGTGGCGCTGATGACGAGACCGTCGAGTTCCTCGCCGAGGCGCTCCTCCATGAACTTCGCCTTCTTCCACTCCACAAGTTCGCGTTCGGCCTCGGCGGCGCGGCGCTCGGTAAGCGAAGACTCTTCGGCGATGGATTTAAGCTCTGGTTCATCGGAGTATGTGCCGCGCTCGAGAGAAGCCGTGAGCAGGCGATGCACAATCAGATCCGGATAGCGGCGGATCGGGGATGTGAAATGCGTGTAGTGGGTGGAGGCGAGCGCGAAGTGGCCGGTGTTCTCCTCGCTGTAGCGGGCCTGCTTCAGCGAGCGCAGCATCAGGTAACTGAGAATTCGCTCTTCGGGCTTGCCTTCGATCTTCGCCACCAGGTGCTGATAGGCCTTCGATGACAGCTTGATTTCCCTGGGGAGGACGACATCTTTGTACACTTTGCGGCCCTCGGCTTTGCGTTCCTTGTAGCGATGGCGCGAGACCGGAATCGCGCCTGCGCCGAGCGAGTATCCGAACTGCGCCGCGACATCTTCGAACTCCATGATGCGCTTCGGATCGGGTTGCTCGTGGATCCGGTAGATTGCCGCATGGCCCGTCTGCGCAAGGTGCGCCGCGACCGCCTCATTGGCCGCGAGCATGAATTCCTCGATGATGCGGTGCGCGATGTTGCGCGGGCTGCGCGAAATGCCCGTCATCACTCCGGACTCGTCGAACTCGATCAGCGGCTCCGGAAGATCGAAATCGATCGAGCCGCGCTTATCGCGCCGCCGCTCCAGGATTTCGGCCAGTTCGCGCATCATCTCGAATCGTTCGACGAGAGGAGCGTAGCGGGCGCGCTGCGCGGCGTCGCCTTCGAGCAGCAGATGCACGTTCGTGTACGTCATGCGTTCGGCACTGCGAATCACACCGCGGCAGAATTCAAACCGCAGCGGCTCGCCCGCGCGGTCGAACTCAATCAGCGCGGAGACGACCAGCCGGTCGGCATGCGGAACGAGCGAGCAGATGTCGGTCGATAGTTCGAACGGCAGCATGGGCACCGCGCGATCCGGAAAGTAGACGCTGGTGCCGCGCAGGCGCGCTTCGGCGTCGATCGGGCTGCCGGGCGTGACGTAGTGGCTCACGTCGGCGATGTGCACCTGCAGGGCAAAGTGGCCATCCGGCAACTTGTCGACGAGCACGGCGTCGTCGAAATCGCGCGCGGTCTCGCCGTCGATGGTGACGATCGGCAGGTCGCGGAAATCGCGGCGGCCGTTAAGCTCCGCCGCGGTGATGACCGCGGGAATCGACTGCGCTTGTTCGACCACGGCGGCGGGAAACCGGTTCGGCAGATGATGCTTGCGGATGACGATTTCGACATCGATGCCGAAGTCGTCCGGCGCGCCGAGAATTTCGATTACGCGGCCCACCGGCGGCCCCTTGCGGGTGCCGTATTCCAGCAGTTCGGCATTCACGATCATGCCGTCGAGTTGGCTGACGTCCGCAATCTCGATGGCTTTGGGACCAATGCGATCGACCTGCGGCGTGGCGCCGGGCAGGGCTGCCGGCGGGATCGCGAGATCTTCGGGGATTTCGATCCACTCCGTCAGCCGCTCGTCATGTGGGACGACGAAGTATCCGCGGCGATGGATCCGGAACTCGCCAACCACGGTGGGATGGGCGCGCCTCACGATGCGGACGATCGCGGCTTCGGTGCGGCCTTGCGGTCCGGTATGAGTGATGCGCGCGATCGCGCGGTCGCCATTCATCGCGCTTTGTGTATTCTCGCGGCCGATGTAGAGATCGCCCGAGACGCCGGGGATCGGATGGTCCGGAATCAGAAAGCCGTAGCCATCGCGGTGCATGCTGACGCGCCCGGCGATGTATTCGCGGCTGCGCAAAGTGGCGATAAAGTGGCCGTTGCTGACTTCGACGAGGTCGCCGCGCGCGACGAGGCGGTCGAGCGAGGCTTCGACTGACTGGCGCTCTTCGCCCTTAATCCGTAGTTCCTTGAACAGGTGTTTGAGAGCCGTCTTTCCGTTGGGCTGCTTCGCGATGTGGGCCAGCAGCGCGGAATCGGTCATGTTTAAAAGCTATCAGCTTTCAGCCGTCAGCTATCAGCTAATAAGGTCCGCGCCTGCGGCGCGTTCTACATGCAGCAAAAGCCGAGGCGCGCGCGCAGCAAGCGGCTCCTGCGGTTCGAGCTGACGGCTGACGGCTGAAAGCTGATAATTTAAATACATGCGTTTTGTTCCATTGTTTGTTTCCGCCCTCATGCTGGCTGGCCTTGCGGCCGCCGTACCGAACTTCAAGGAATCCGGCTCGCCTTCGGCGCCGATGACCATCGAGCTTTACACAGACTATGAATGCCCGCATTGCCGCGAGTTTTATCTGGACGTGCTGCCGCAGCTCACGAAGGAATACATCAACACCGGCAAGGTGCGGCTGATCCATCGGGACTTCCGGCTCTCGCAGATGCCGTATTCCCGGCTCGCCACCCGTTATGCGAATGCCGCGGGACAGATCGGCAAGTACGATGTCGTCGCTAAGCAGATTTTCGAAACGCAGCTGGAGTGGTCGCAGAACGGCAACATCGATGTCGAGCTCACCAAAGTGCTGCTGCCCTCGGACATGGAGAAGGTTCGCAACCTGGTCAAGAACGATCCGCATCTGGACGATCAGACGCTCGCCGACGAGGCGAAGGCGATCAATGAAGACCACCTCACGGCGACACCAACTATCGTGATTGTGTACAAGGGCAAGCGCGAGTCGGTCACGGGAGGGGCGAACTGGGCGCTTCTGAAGTCTTACATCAACAGCAAGCTCTCTCAATAGGGCGGCTCACACCACGCACGGACGCTGGCATAATAAAAACGATGCGTTACCTCCTGCTTTTTATCCCTGCGCTGCTGCTCACGGCCCAGACGCCCGCGGCGCCCAAGAAAACCACCGAACACAAAGCGCTCACCGCTGTTACGGTGGCGAAGAATTTCAAGGAAAGCGGCTCGCCCAGCGCGCCCATCAGGATCGAAATCTACACGGACTACGAATGCCCTGCCTGCCGCGATCTCTACCTGAACACGCTGCCGTCGATCAACTCCGAGTTCGTCGCGACCGGTAAAGTGCAGCTTCTGCACCGCGATTATCCGTTGCCGCAACATCAGTATTCCAGGCTCGCCACCAAGTACGCCAACGCGGCGGGCGCGATCGGTAAATACGAAGTCGTCGCGAACCAGTTGTTCGTCACCCAGCCGGAATGGTCGGCGAACGGTAATGTCGAGGGTGTTGTCGCCAAGGTTCTTTCGCCTTCCGAAATGGAAAAGGTCAAGTCGATCATGAAGACCGACACGCACCTCGACGACACCGTCACAACCGATGTCGCGATGGGGAATCAGGACCATCTGAGCCAGACGCCCACCATCGTGATCGTCTCGAAGGGCAAGCGTGACGTGATCGGCGGCGGCATGCCGTTCATGATTCTGAAGCAGTATCTGAATCAGAAACTCACTCAATGAAGCGCTGGCTGCTGATCGCGGGCCGGCTCATCATCGCGGTCATTTTTCTTTATGCGGGCTATGAAAAGGTTCGCGAACCGTGGCTGCAGTTTGCCATCTCGGTGGAGTCGTTCAAGATGGTGCCCGAGGACTGGCTGGAGCCGATTGCGCGCATTCTGCCCTGGTGCGAGATCGCGCTCGGAATTGCTTTGCTGACGGGCATTTTCGCGCGCTGGTTTTCTCTGATCGCCGCCGGATTGCTCGCCTTTTTCCTGTTTATCGGGATTCGGGCCTCGGTGAAAGGTTTGGTTGTCGACTGTGGATGTTTCGGCGCGGGCCACAGCGGGGCGATCGACGCGGAGTGGTTCGCCGAGCACATCGCGATGCTGGCGCTGGGGCTGGCGGTGATGGCCGGGGAGTTTCTGAAGGCGCGAAAACCGGCGGTTTAGAAATAATCACCATACGGCCTTCTCGACATCGGTTCTGGTCAGGTCGTTGCCTTTGAAAAGGAGCGGTCTCCTTTCCACGCGGGACGCAGCGTACGCGCAGCAATCCCCCATGTTGAGCGCTGCCGGATGGCGCCCTTTTCCGAATCGTCGCCACGCGTCGTGGGCTTCCTGCATGTGCGCGGCGTCAAGGACCAAAATGCCGACACCCAATTGCGTCAGGATGAGGAGCGTTTCTTCAGCGGCTTCGGCGCCCGCGCGGCCCTCGACCACGAGCATGGTTTCCAGCCAATTGAAAGTGGAGATATGACGCTCCGGGACGTTCACGATTGCCGTTGCAAGGCGTCTTGCTTCCGGCTCCTGAAAACGATCGAGAGAATCGCCGATGAATCGACGATCATTCGAAAGTGCCTGAATCGTTGTATCCCAGAATCTCTTCCGGAGTGCGCGGATCCAGCACTGGAAGAGACGAAATCCGTTGGGCAATTCGCATAACCCGCTCGACCGTCCTCTCGGAATCCGGCTGGCGGACTTTGTGCCGGCTAAGGCTCTCCCGAAGGGAATTCCTTACCGCATCAGTTAAAGATTGATGTGTACGATGTGCCAGCAGTACGGCTAATTCATGAACTTCCGGGTCTTTGATGTTGAGAGCCGGCATTCCACCGTAAATTCTACCAAGGTGGAAATCAGCGCGGCTCCCACTCAACCCGAGCCCTCAGGTTCGCCGCCCCTGCCGTATAGCGCGAATCGGATACCGCGAAAGCTACGGCGTCCTCCATCCAGTCGTGCCAGACGCCGTCGGGATCATGTGACGCCGCCGTCACCGTGTAATCGCCCGGGCAGAGATTGCAGTCGAATCGATATGTCACGCGCAGGGCGGCCCCGGATTCGACCGGACCCAGCTTGAGCTGCTCGAGCTCGGTGTTGGTCCCATAGACGTTGAGGCCGATACGGGTGCGGATCATGATCCCAACCACCGGATCTTCGACACGATCCATAAAACGCACCGTCACGCGAATCGCCGCCGCCTCGCCGCTGCGAAAGATGCTGGTCGGGTTGCCGTCCGCGCCCATGAGCTCGATGCTTTCGAGGACCGCGCGCCCATCGCCATTGCGCATCGTCGGGCTGAGCCGTGCCAGGCGGTTGCTCCCGGACGCGCGCAACACGTCTGCCACATGGCGGCGATACTTGGCGAGCACTTCGGAGGGATCGCCGCGCGCTACGAGCGAGCCGTCGCGAATCCACCAGATCTCATCCGCGCAGCTCTCGAGCAGGGGCTCGTCGTGTGAGATCAGAACGATCGCGGCGCCGGCGCGTCTCAGCTCCAGCAGGCGCGAGGCAGATTGCGCCTTAGTCACGGCGTCCGCGCGTGAAAGCGCATGATCGAGCACGTAGTTCCCAGGCGTGTCGGGCATCGCATCGTTCTCGCGCAGAGACGTCGCGGTCAAGCTGCCGAGGGCGGCCGGGCCTGCCCCGATGATGCCGATGATGCTGCCGTCGGGCGCGGTTGCCTGCAGGTCCTCGAATTCGATCACGCGGAGGGAATCCCGTCCAGAGCTTGCTCGAAGGCCCCCAGCGCTTCTTCATTGAAAAGCACCATGCGGACCTCTTCGACCGAGTTCGGATGCCGCAGGAACGCGGCGATTTCGCGGATCGCGATCGCCGCCGCGTCGTCCAGGGGATAACCGTAGATGCCCGTGCTGATGGCCGCGAAAGCGATGGTCTTCAGATCGCGCTCGGCCGCCATGCCCAGACACTCGCGGTAGCACGACGCCAGTTGTTCCTGCTCGCCGTGCGCGCCGTCGCGGTAGACGGGTCCGACGGCATGGAAGATGTGCTTCGCATTGAGCCTGCCGGCGCCCGTCGCGACGGCCTTGCCGGGCGCGCACCGTCCGATCCGCGCGCGGATGGCATCGAGTTCGCGCATGATGGCGGGTCCAGCGGCGCGGTGGATCGCGCCGTCAACGCCGCCTCCGCCGGCGAGTTGCGAATTGGCTGCATTCACGATGGCCTCGGCTTTTACGACGGTGATGTCGCCCTTTTCCAGACGGATTATTTTGCCTGCGATGGATTTTGAGAGGCTCAACACCGAATTCTAGCGCGGGTTCGCTCCAACCCTTATGGCACAATGAAAAACCGCTCGCATGGGTATCGACTGGTTTCCGCTCTGGCTCAGTCTCGAAGTGGCGGCGCTGGCCACTGCGATCTCGCTGCTCTTCGGCATCTGGTTGGCGTGGGTTCTCGCGAACAAGCAATTCCGGGGGAAGGATATCCTCGACGCGCTCACCACGCTGCCACTGGCGCTGCCGCCGACGGTGCTTGGATACTACTTGCTGGTCGTAATCGGCCGGTCGAGCTGGATTGGACGAGCGTGGGAAAAGATCACGGGCACGGAGCTCGTATTTACATGGCGGGCCGCGGTGATCGCGGCGGCTCTGCACGCCATACCACTGCTCGTGAAGTCGTCCCGTGCGGCGCTGGAGAATGTCGACAGCGCGTATGAAAGAGCGGCGCGGAGTCTTGGCGCGTCGGAGTGGAGGCTGTTCTGGCGCGTGAGCATCCCGCTGGCGCGCCGGCCTGTTGCCGCGGCCACAGCGCTCGCGTTCGCCCGCTCGCTGGGCGATTTCGGAACCACCTTCATGATTGCCGGCGATATCCCGGGACGCACGCAGACCGCCGCCATCGCGATTTACGACGCGGCGGAAGCAAACAACACCCGGGTCGCCGCAACGCTGGCGATCGTGATCTCGGTGGTTACGGCCGCGATCGTTTATTTTGCAAACCGGCTCGAGACCCGCAAGCGCGCATGATCCGCGGCCGGGTTACGAAACGATTCGCCGCGGCGCCCGAATCCGCCGGCTTCCAGCTCGACGTGGAGATCGAGGCGCATGCGGGCGTAACGGTGCTGTACGGCCCGAGCGGCTCGGGGAAGACCCTCACGCTCGACTGCATCGCGGGCTTCGCGCGCCCGGATACCGGACGCATCCTGCTCGACGATCGCATTCTGTTCGACGCGGAATCGGGAGTGAACCTCCGGCCGCAGCAGCGGTCCTGCGGCTATGTGTTTCAGAATTACGCGTTATTCCCGCACATGACGTTGCGGGAAAACCTCGCCTTCGCCGCTTACGACATGCCGCGGCTCGAACGCCACCGCCGTCTGGCCGAGCAGCTCGAACGATTCAAGCTGACGGAACTGGCGGGGCGTTATCCGCACGAGCTTTCCGGGGGTCAGAAGCAGCGGGGCTCGATTGCGCGGGCGCTGATTTCGAATCCGCGCATCGTGCTGCTCGACGAGCCCGGTCGCGGACTCGACGCCGAGCTGCGCACCGATCTCTACACCCTGATCGAGGAATTGAAAAGCGGCCTCGGAATGCCAGTCCTGTTGGTCACCCATGATCCGGAGGAATGTTTCGCGCTCGCCGACCACGTGTTTATCTACGAGGGAGGGCGCATCGCGCATCGCGGCTCACCCGATGAGCTGTTGCGGAATCCCGGCACAAGCACGGCCGCGGAATTGCTTGGCGGCTTCACGATTCTGGAAGCCGAGGTGGCGGCGATCGATCCGGCGAAGCAGACCAGCCGCCTTCTGCTGGATGGCGAAGAAATTCAGGGCCCGCACCTGCGCGGATGCTTCAAGGGTGATCGCATCGCCCTGTGCACGCGGCCCGAAGAGCTTTTCGTGCGCACGGTGCCGGGCGCCAACCGCGTGCGCCGCGACCTTCGCCGCACCCTCGCGAGACCGCAGTTCATCCGCGCCGAGTTCAGCGGCGGACTGGTCGTCGATGTGCCTCGCGAAGAGTGGCAGTTGTTACGAGAGGCCGGGCAGCGATGCGGGTGGTGGGTCGAGATTCCAGCCACCGGTTTGCGCCAGATCACGGGTGCGCGGCCGAAGGCTTACTAAACTGGTGATTTGATACGGGGCGTGGCTGCACTCATTGGACTCAGTTTCTTCGGACTGGGCGGAGACAACATCAACTTCGACAACCAGAAGCCCGGGACCCCCCCGGCATATTGGGGGACAACCGCGACGCGTCCGGTGGAAGCGCCGCATTGGGAGATCCGGCTGGATTCGACGGCGCCCAGCCGCCCGAACGTGCTGGCGCAGGTCTCCGCGGCCGCCAGCGATTCGGAATTCCCGCTCGCCGTTTTCGACAAGGTGATTTGCCGCGACGGTGACCTGAGCGTCAAGTTCAAAATCGCCCCCGGAGCGCGCCGGATCAAGACAGCGGGCATTGTATGGCGCTATCAGGACCCGCGGAACTACTATCTTCTGCACTTCAGCGTGGATGAGAAAAATATAGCGCTGTTCCGCGTGGAGAATGGCCAGACTCATCCGATTCCCGTAACAGGCGCGCGGCCGGGCACGTTCGGCGTTTCGCACGATTTGAAGGCCGGCCAGTGGTACGTCGCGAAGGTGATCTTCCGGGGGAGCAGCATCCGGGTGTTGTTTGGCAACCGCCAACTCTTTCAGGCGACGGACGATACGCTCGATGTTCCGGGCAAGACAGGGGTTTGGACCCGCGGCGGGACGATCGCGTCGTTCGACGATTTCCGCATCGACAGGAAGGGGTAGGTGGCGCGGGCTTTCAGGCAGCCGTGCCGGCGCTTGTTGCACCTACAATTCCCAAAAAAACTCTGAACCTCTCCCGCCCCGGTTGCGTTAGGATCATAGAGGAGCACTTTATGCCGCAAACCACCGTCCGCCGGTTTTTCGGTTTTCTGTCGATCGGAACGATTTTGTGCGGTTCGGCGCTGGCCGCCGATTCGCAGTTGTTGAACTTCGTGATGCCGGACGTAAAGGTCCTCGCCGGCGTGAACGTCACCAGCGCGCGCATCAGCCCGCTCGGCCAATTCCTCATCTTAAAACTGAACCTTATGGGGCCCGGCGTGCAGAAGTTCATCGCCGCCACCGGCTTCAACCCGCTTCAGGACGTAACCGAAGTGCTTGCCGCGTCGAATGGCGACACTGCGAGTCCCACCGGTCTGCTGATGGCGCGCGGCAACTTCCCGGTGGATAAGCTGACATCTCTCGCGTCGAGCGCTTCCGGAACAAACCCGCCGCAAGTCTCGGCCTACGGCGGAGCTACGCTCATTACACTTAACGAGCCGGGCGGAAAGATCCCGCATGGCGTCGCCTTCCTCGGGAATACGATCGCGATCGTGGGCGATCTGGCGTCAGTGAAAGCCGCCATCGACCGTAACGCGGGCGCCAACTCGCTCGAGCCCGCGCTTGCCGTGAAGGTGAATGCCCTCAGCTCGTCGCAGGACGAATGGCTCGTCAGCACGGCTTCGATTGCGTCCCTGCTTCCGGCGAATGTTTCCGCCGATGCGGCGAAGGGACCCGTCGCGCAGGTGCTTCCTCTGATTAAAAGCGTGCAATCGTTCAGCGGCGGCGTGAAGTTCGCGGACAACGTTATCGTCTCCGGTGAAGCCGTAACCACCGACGAAAAGAACGCTCTGGCGTTGAGCGCGGTTGTGAAGCTTGGCATGACTCTGCTGGGCTCGATCTCTTCCGGCCAGACGAATCCGCAACTGGCTGATCTCGTGGCAACCCTGCAGAACGCGCAGCTTTCGACCAATGGTCCGGCGCTCGACCTGACGCTTTCCATACCCGAGGCGCAGATTGAGAATTTGCTCAACAGTGCGAGAGTCGTGAAGCCGGCCGGGGTGGTTGAATACCGGGGGGAAATTCGTAAAGGTAACTGAAGTGCACTGAATTCCGGACGTGACCCTGTCGCGTCGCGTCCGGATTTTCCTTTGGATCGCCGCCGCCGCGGTCGCTGCTATCGCGGCAGGCGTTGCGATTTTAGTTATCCGATTCCAGCCGCTGGCGCGCGATTGGGTGATTTCCTCACTGAAGCAGCGCTACAAAAGCGATGTTCAGCTCGGCTCTCTTGAGATCTCTCTCTTTCCTTCGGTCCATGCGATCGGCACCAATCTCCTCCTGCGTTTGCCCGGCCGCGCCGATCTGCCGCCTCTGATTTCAATCCGAAGGTTCACGGTGGATGCGCGGTTTGTGGGATTCTTTCGAAATCCGAAGCGCATACACCGGGTGCGGCTTGAAGGGCTCGAGATTCACGTGCCTCCGAAGCAGACGGACCCGGCATCGGATCAACAGCCCAAATCGGGTTCGATTGTGGACGCGCCGTTCGTGCTCGATGAAGTCGTCGCCGATGGCGCCAGGCTGGAAACGCTCCCGAGCGACCCGAAGAAAGATCCGCTGGTCTTCGATATCCGCCAACTCACGCTGCATGGCCGGGGCCGCGGCCTGGCGATGTCATTCCACGCAGAGCTGGAGAATCCGAAGCCGCCGGGACGGATCCACAGCGACGGCGAGTTCGGTCCATGGAATCAGGACGAGCCGGGCGACACGCCGGTGAAGGGAAAGTACACGTTCAGCAACGCGGACCTTTCGGTGTTCCATGGCATTCGCGGCATGCTTGCGTCGAGCGGCAATTACACCGGCGCACTCGACCGCATCGACGTGCACGGCACGACCGACGTGCCCGGCTTCGCGCTCACCAGCGGCAATCACCCGATGCATTTACGCACGGAGTTCGACGCGACGGTGGATGGAACGAACGGCGACACCGCGCTGCATCTGGTGCGCGCGGTGCTGGACGATTCGGCGTTCGAAGTCTCCGGCTCGATCGAACGGAATGCGCTCGAAAAGCACAAGGAGATAGCGTTGACCGCGAACACGAAGGGCACGGAGATCCAGGACTTCCTGCGTCTCGCGATGAAGGGTCCGAAACCGCCGATGACGGGACGCGTCAGCTTTCAGACGGCGGTGAAGATCCCGCCCGGCGAAACCGACGTGATCGAGCGTTTGCAGCTCGCCGGCACGTTCTCGCTGAAGAACGTGAAGTTCACGGGTTCGGACGTGCAGCAAAAGGTGGCCAGCCTGAGCCATCACGCTGAGGGTGATCCGAAGGACACGGAAACGAACGATGTGCGGGCGCAGTTCGCGGGCCGCTTCGATCTGAAGAACGCGCGCCTCGCGCTTCCCATGCTAAGGTTCGACGTGCCGGGCGCCGATGTGCGGCTCGACGGAACGTATGCGCTCCGGTCCGGCGATATCGATTTCACGGGAACGGCGCGGCTCGATGCGACTGTTTCGCAGATGGCTACGGGGGTGAAGCGTGTGCTGCTGAAACCGCTCGATCCGCTGTTCAGGCACGGTGGAGCGGGAGCGGTGGTGCCGATTCGAATCAGCGGGACCACGGGGAGTCCGTCATTCAAGCTCGATATCGGGCGGGTGCTGTCTCGGAAGGGCGAGAAGTAGGCCGCCGGCGGCCCTGAGACCTCAGCGCTTCGTCTGCAGAGTGTGATATCCGAACCGCTGGCGGGCTTCGATGAGTCGCGAGCCCTCCCGGACTGCCTTCAGGATCTGGCCTTCGACCTGATCGATCTCTTCCGCGACGCGAAGCACGTTCTCTTCGTGCGCTTTCGGGATGACGATGACGCCGTCCGAATCGCCGCGCAGGATGTCACCGGGGTTCACGCGCGCGTCGCCGATATTCACGGTGCAGTTCGTTCCTTCCACCTGAACGCGGTCCTTACCCGTGCGCATCGAGTAACTGCGGCTGAAGATTGGGTAGCCGAGCGAAAGCGAGAGATGCGTGTCGCGGCACGCCCCGTCAATCACCGTGCCGGCGATGCCGCGCGTGTGGGAGACCGTCGTGAGGATGTCGCCCCAGACCGTGGCGTTCTCGCGTCCGCCATTGTCGAGGACGACCACGGTGTCCGCCTCGAGATCGTCGATGTAGTCGCCGACGGTGCCCGAGGGCGTCGCGGACGGCCCGTAGAGGAGCGTGAACGCGCGGCCGGTCATGCGGAAGCGGTGATCGAGCGGCTTGATGCCGAGGCACTGGCCGGCGATGCCGAGGCGATCGAGGGCGTCGCTGAGAGAAGTTGTGTCGAGCTTCGAAGCTCGCTGAATGTTGGCGTCCATTTCTATTTCTTAAGCATGCTTTCGTAGTTTGTGCCCATCACCTGGCTGATGGGCTTGCCGGCGCGAAGATCCTGCGCCATGGCGTCCTCACGGGCGAGGATGGATTCGGCGGTTTCGAGCACGCGGGCGATTTCGTTTTGTGCGATAAAGACAACGGCGCTGCCATCGGCGACGACATAGTCTCCAGGTGTCACGATCACGTCTCCGACCACGATGGGTTCGCCGGTGGCGACTTCGACGATGCGTCCGCGGGCGGTTCGCGCGGTGTGGCTGCGGGCGAAGACGGGGAAATCCTCGCGCGCGCAGTCGTCGATATCGCGTGCCGGACCTTCGACGATGACTCCCGCGACACCCTGCATTTTGGCGCCGATTGCGAGGTTTCCGCCCCAGGACGCGGCGTCGAGTCCGGTGGATTGTTCGACGACGATGATGTCGCCGGGCTGCGCTGCTTCGATGGCGGCGGTGCAGAGGTGGCGGGTGTTGGTGCGTCCCTCGGCGCGGTCGAGTTTGACGGTGAGAACCTGGCCGCCGATGCGGCGGCTGGTGGTGTAGCGATGGATGCCGGTGACGGAGCCTTTGAGGCCGAGCTTATCCAGCGCGTCGGAGACCGCGCAGGAATCGAGTTTCTGGAGGCGGGCGGTGAAATTATTCATGAGCGTAAGCAAGTGCCGGCAAAAGTGCCGGCACGGCGGCCGAGAGCGCCCGCGCCACAAGAGCTCCTCATCTCTCCGGGCGCCAGCGGGAGAAGCGGTTCTCCAGCGCTTCAGCGGCGGCAGTCAGGATAATGCCGGAAAACGCGATGATCAGGACGCCGACGAAAAGCGTATCCGTCGCGAAGGTCTGTCCCCCATAGGCGACCATGAAGCCGATCCCCTGGCTGCCCCCGAACATCTCGCCCACAACGACGCCGATCAATCCCAGCGCGACCGCCTGGCGCACGCCGGTCAGAATGAACGGCACCGCTCCGGGAATCGCGAGCGTCATGAAGATCTGGCGGTCGGTGGCGCAGAAAGCGCGCGCGGCTTTGAGCAGATCGCGGTCGACGGCGCGAATCCCGCCAATCGTGTTAATGAGCACCGGAAAGAACGCCGTGATGAAAACGATGAAGACCTTCGACCACATCCCGATGCCGAACCAGATGATGATCAGCGGGACCATCGCCACGCGCGGCGTCGCGTAGAGCGCGCTGGTGAACGGTCCGGTGACCATCTCGACCCGCTTGTACCAGCCGATGATGACGCCGAGCACGACACCCAGAACGACCGAGAGCACGAATCCGATGAGAAAGTTCTTGCCGCTGTAGGCGAGGTCCTGGAGAAGGTGCCCATGGATGAGATCCTCCCAAAAACGCTTCGCGATCGCCGAAGGCCCGCTCATGAACAACGGCGAGATCTTCCCGGCGGACCAGAAAGCCTGCCACACAATCAGAGTCAACACGATAACGCCGTAGCCGATGATTGCCGACTCGTGGCGCTGATAGAACGTCTTTCGGGGACGCGCAGCCGCGAGACGCGTTGCGGGAGGAGTGCTGATGGCGGCGCTCACCTTATCCCCATTTTCAGCGGCTCGAGCTTTTCCTCGACGAGCCGCCAGATGGCGTCTTCAATTTCGAGAAAGGCGGGGTCGCGTTTGAGGCTCAGGTCGCGCGGGCGTCCGAAAGGAACGCGGAAGACTTCCTTGATGCGGCCTGGCCGCGGGCTCATCACGACGACGCGGTCGGCGAGATAGACGGCTTCATCGATCTGATGCGTGATAAAGACGACGGTCTTGCGGGCCTCGCTCCAGATTTTGAGGAGCTCGGTCTGCATGAACTCGCGGGTCTGGGCGTCGAGGGCGGCGAAGGGTTCGTCCATCAGGAGGACTTCGGGATCCGCCGCAAGCGCGCGCGCAAGGTTGACGCGCTGCTGCATGCCGCCCGAGAGCTCGGATGGGAAGTGCTTCTCGAAGCCTGCGAGTCCGACCATGCGGATGAAATGCCCGGTGCGCTCGGTCATGGTCGATTTGTCGAAACGGCGCTGCAATTCCATCCCGTAGCGGACGTTACCGGCGATCGAACGCCACGGCAGAAGACTGGAGTGCTGGAAGACGACGGCGCGATCGATGCCGGGCCCTTCGACTTTCCTGCCTGCGATGGAGACGCGTCCTTCTTCGTAGGGGAGAAGGCCGGCCACGATGTTGAGAAGAGTGGTCTTGCCGCAGCCGCTGGGCCCGACGATGGCGACAAACTCGCCGTCCGCGACCGATACAGAGACGTCGTCGAGAGCGATGACTTCCCGATCGAGCTTCTCGCGCCAGTAACGCTTTGAGACGTGCTCGATTTCGAGTTTGTGGTCGCGCGAGGTCACCTCTGGCCGTGCTCCGTTGCCTGCAAGATAAAAGCGTCGGCACGAATGCCGACGCGGCAGGCACGAGTGCCCGCGTCACGAGCTATGTCACTGTTCCTGCGAAACGGCACTGTTACTTTCCAAATGCCAGTTTGGCCTTGCGCTGCTCTTCGGTCTTGATGGAAGGTCCGAAGGTCTGCTCGAAAAAGCCGTCTTTCACCAGCTTCGACACGTAACTATTGTCGATCACTTTGTGGAAGTCGTAAGCCTTGAGCTCAGCGGAGATTTGCGGGTCCGGCTGCTGGTTGATGACGGATTTCACCGCCCCTGCGAGAACATAGGGTACCCGCTCGAACGCCTGCGGCTTCGCATAAAGATCGTAGACGCGCTCCATATCGCCTGACTGGGCGTTCTTGTCGTAGTTGAGGAAGGTCCTGACCGCGAATGCCTTGTCTTCGTAAAAGCGCTTGATGCCCTCGGCGTGGGCCTTGATGAGCTTTTCGGGCAGGCCGGTATCGGACGCGATGTTGCTCTTCTTCATGATGCAGGCGGTGGAGGCGAAAATGTCATCGTGGTCGGCGAGATTGGCGAGAGTCTTGAAACCGGCTTCTTCGACTTTGAAATACGCGGGCGCTGTGAGGAGGGTTGCGTCGGCGCGCCCCGTTTGCAGCGCGGCGGCGCGTCCGCTGACGTCGGTGCCCACGGGAACCCATTCGACATCGCGCGCCTGGACGCCGGACTTACCCAGCAGCGCGATCAGATAACCATAGGGCGCGTCGCCGATTTGTCCGATCGCGATTTTTTTGCCTTTGAGGGATTTGACGTCGGCAATATTCTTGTTTGCCATGAGCGCGAACATGCCGCGATTGAGCGTGCTGGCGACGAGCACGAGCGAGCCATCCTTCGACGCCGCTTCCATCAACTGTTCGAGCGACGAGTTGACCATCTGGCCCTGGCCGCTGACGAGCATGGCGATGCCGGCCGGATGAACGCCGAAGGTGAGCGTGACATCAAGGCCGTATTTCGCGTAGTAGCCCCCGTCCTTCGCGAGGAAAAGCGGCCAGTTGGAGCCGCTGCGGTTGGGATAGTTGATGGTGATTTTCTGGCCCTGGGCGAAGGCGAGTGTGGCGAAAGGCAGCGTCGCGAAAGGCAGAGCGAGAACGGTGCGTCTGTTCATGTTCATGATGCAGTGTCCAGCTTGAAAAGTTTTTTCGCGTTGTTTTCGAAGATGAGCTTTTTGTCGGCGTCGCTCAGCCAGTCGAAGGCTTCGATCAGGTGGCGGGTTTCGTCGAGCCAGCGGCCGGTCTTCGGATCTTTCACGGTGCCGACGCCGGGGCGCTCGGTGGCGAAGAGGCAGCGGTCGGCGCCAACGGTCTCAATGAGCAGCTTGAGCGAGCCCGCGGAGTAGAGCACGGTGTCGTACCAGATGTTGCGCATGCGCTCGGAGAAGCGCTGCAGCCCACGGCGGATCGCGCTGGCTTCGAAGCGGGCGAACTGATAAGGAATCGCGCCGCCGCCATGCGAGCAGAGGATTTTCAGCGTTGGAAAGTCCGTGAAGACGCTGGAATTCAGCAGCGACACGACGGAGATCGATTCCTCGTTGATGAAGTGCAGCGAGTAGCTGAGGCGGTCGGAGCGGCATCCACCGGAGTGGATGTGGCCGGGGACGTCGAGCTCGACGAGCTTCTCGTAAAGCGGATACCAGTACTTGTCGCCGAGCGGCGGCGTCTCGATTCCGGACGCTTCGCCGGGATCGGGATTGATGAGGCATCCGACGAAGCCGAGTTTGTTGACGCAGCGCTCGAGCTCGGGCAGGCAGTTTTTCATCGGTATATTGGGCCCCTGGGGCAGGGCACAGACGCCGCGGAATACGTTCGGGAACAGCTTCGCCTGCTGGCCGATGATGTTGTTGGTTTCTTCGGTGTACCAGCCGACGAGGCGCGGGTTTTCGCTGTGCATCATCTGGTAGGGGCGCGGCGAGATGAGCTGCATGTCGGTGCCGGCTTCCTTAAGCTGCGCGAGGTGCGAGGACCCGCCGAAAACGGGCGCGTTCAGGGCTTCGACGATATCGGCCTCGGTGGCGCCGGAGCCGCCGCGTCCGTGGGCGCCGCGGTGGGAGAGAAGGCCCGCTTTGTAGACGTAGAGCTTGTCGGGCGCGGTAACGTGTCCGTGGGCGTCGATTACCATGCGCGGGGTCCTGCGAAGGGGTGTGAAGTCATGAAGGCCATCACATTATATAAGACTGATATGGCGGACTTGACGCGGCTCAGGTTCGTTGATAAACAAAGCTGATTTTGACCTCCGGGGCGATTTGGAAACCGGGAGCCACTTTGAGGTTTGTACTGCATTTTGTTTCAATTAGAGGTTGATTTCGCCAATGAGCCGCGCGCGGGAGCCGTTACAGAGTGGACGCTGACTCCGCACGGAGACAGGTTGATGACTCAGGCGGCGGTGCGCTCTTCAAAGACCGTTGCAAGCGCGAGTACCTGACAATCGCAAGAGTTCGGCGCGCGTTCAGACCAGACGGTCGTAATCGGCGTGGCTGCCGATCAGTACCAAACGACGCGGTCGCCTTTGATCACCGCCAGGGCGCGATAACCCAGATCGATGCGGGCTGAATAAAATTCGGCTCGCGGATTTTCTGGAGGACTTGAACGCCAATCCGGTGTTTCGAATTCTACCGATCACGACGGAGGTTGCGTTGGAAGTCGCTTCGCTGAGGCGGCTGAAAGATCCAGCCGATCGCATCATCGTGGCGACGGCGCGGGTGCATCGTTTCAAGCTCGTGACGTCGGATCAGAGGATTATCGACTCTGGTTACGCGCCGGTCATCGAATAGCCCCATTCAGTCACGCGCGACCCTGAGTTCGAGAAATTTGACCGGCGGGCGCTCTCCGATGGTCAGTTCGCCCAGTTCGGTCCAGCGGCCGTTCTCATCAATGCGCAGAACGGTGCTGGTTTCGATGCCGCCGAGTGTAAAGCCCCAGACGAAGCCACAATCTTCTTCGAGAAGTTTGACTTCGGTCTCGAGAAAGCGTCCGTCGTTGAACGCGCGCATGCGGTAGTTCAGAGTCTCGTCGTCGAACGAGATGATGCCGAGAGCCTGCAGCATTGCGCTGCCATCCGCCTTGCTGCGGCCGACGCCTCCGATCGTGAGCACGAGGCCATCGAGTTTGTACTGCGCATCCTCGGTCTGGATCATGTCAACGTAGTTGCCCGGACCGCGGCCATGCGGGCCTCGCCGGTCCAGCGGCCGATAAGGAAGCCGAGTTTGCGCATGGCGGCGCGCTGAGTCTCAAGGTTTGGAACAAATGGCTGCTGAGGCATGGGTGGCTCGTGGAGTAGACGCCGGCGGGATAGAAGAAGGTTCCGGCCGTCTCGTCAATTCTTATGAAAAATCCCGGAGAAAACAACCCCATTCGCGCACTATACGACGGTAGGGGAATAGCGGAAAAAACGAGGTTGCGAAGGCGGCGCTCCCGGGGTGCGAGGCTGCCACGGGTCCTTTTTCAGCCGCTGACGGATCGTTACAATTTGACGCTCTTTTGATCGCCACTGTTCGGACTCTGGCATAGACTCGACTTGAGTTACGGGCCGCGCAGCGTGCATGCATGCAGGCGAGTCGGCGATGGCAAGTGGGAATCGGGTTACGGAAATTTCAGGAGAAAGGGCGTCCATGACATTCAAGAGGTTCCCGGGTTGGCGGTCCAACGCGCTGTTGTTGCTGGTTTCTAGTTTTTGTCTTTCCGCGTCGTTTTTGATGGCGCAATCCGCCGGCACAGCGGGTCTGGCAGGAACTGTTAAAGATCCGTCCGGAGCTTCCATACCGAATGTCACCATTACCGCAACGCAGATCGCAACCGGGCAGACGCGTACGGCAACCTCGGGCGCCGATGGAGGCTACCGGTTTACTCTGCTGCAGCCAGGCGACTACAGAGTCAGGTTTATGGCCAGTGGATTCAAGACAGCGGAATTCGCCAGCGTAACGCTGAATGTGACCGAGACGCCGGAGCTCGACCGCACACTTGAGGTGGGCGCTCAGTCGGATCAGATTACGGTGGAAGCGACTGCCGAAACACTGCAGACGCAAAGCTCAACGCTCGGCACTACAGTGAATTCGAAAGCGGTCGTGGAACTGCCGCTCAGTAACCGGAACTACACGCAGATTGTCGGACTGTCGGCGGGTGTGGTCGCGAGCGTGAACAATGCGACATCCTTTGGGAAAGCTACCCAGGATTTCAGCGTAAATGGCGCGGACCCCGGCCAGAACAACTATCAGATGGACGGCGTCGCCATCAACAACAGCGCCAACAGCGGCAGCGCGAACGACTCGGGAATTTACGCCGGGATCGGAATTCCGAATCCAGATGCGATTCAGGAGTTCAAGATTCAGACCTCCACTTACGACGCCAGTTACGGCCGCAATCCGGGCGCGAATGTGAACGTGCTGACCAAGAGCGGGACCAACACGTTTCACGGTGGTCTGTGGGAGTTCTTCCGCAATGAGGACCTCAATGCCAACTCGTTCTTCGATAACCGCTCCGGCGGCGGCGTACAGCAGATTCTTCGTCAGAACCAGTTCGGCGGCGATTTCGGCGGGCCGATCAAAAAGAACAAGATTTTTATTTTTGGCAACTATCAGGAGACACGGCAACTGAATGGGGTGGCGAGTTCAGGCGCCACGTCTTACTTCCTTCCGCCTATTCCGGCGGGCGACCGGTCGACCCCCGCCTGGCAGGCGGCGCTTGGGGCGGCGAATTGTCCGGCGAATCACCCCGGCAACGCCGCGTACCAGACCGCATTCGCCTTTGCCGGAGGCCTGCAGGTCGCGTGCGACGGTTCCGACATCAGCCCCGTTTCGATGGCGATGCTGAATCTTAAGCTCCCGGGCGGGCAGTATTATATTCCGACCAACACCGGGGCGCCTTACCAGAACATTTTTCAGACAAGTCCGGCCGTTTTTCACGAGCATCAGCTCATCGTGAACATGGATTATGCGATCAACAGCAAGAACACGTTTTCCGCTAAGTATTTCTACACGATGGACCCGCAGACCGCGCCGTTCAACGGGGCGAATTTGGCGGGCACGCCGGTGAGCAACTATTACTCCAATACAAACGCGGTTCTCAAGCTGACAACCATTTTCACCAACACATTAATCAACGAGGCGCGGATTTCCGGACAACGCAACAATGCTGTCGGGAGCGATACGACCCCCGGAACTCCGCAGGGAGTCGGCCAGACGCCGATCGTTCCGGCGATTACGGAACTTCCCGTCACGGTCATCAATGGAGCCTTCCAGATGTTCGGAACACTGGCGCCAAGTATAAGCCCCACTAACCAGATGCAGATCGCCGACCAGATTTCGTGGTCGCGCGGCAGGCACACCATCCGCGCGGGTTTCGAGGTTGAAGGCACTCGCTGGCCGATTTCGTTTCAAGGACTGGAACGGGGTTTCCTCTTCTACTTGTCGTTTGGCGACTGGCTCATCGGGCGCGGCGGATGCGATCCGGGCAATGCGGCCTGCAGCCCGGCAAACCCCGGAAATACGACCGGGTCGCCGTTCGGAGACATCACGGCATGTCTCTTCTGCGTGCGCAGCGGGCCGACCGGCATTATCCATAACTATGGCGAGCACAATTACAGCGGATTCGTGCAGGACGACTGGAAAGTCAATTCGCGTCTTACAATCAATCTCGGAGTTCGCTGGGAGTTCGACGGCACTTACAACGATAAGTATGGCAATCTTACGAATGTCTGGCCCAGTCTGATGGGAACGGTGGCGGCACCGACCGCTCCGTCGACCTCCGGTAACGGCCTGGTGGGATATGTCGTGCCGAATAACTTCGTCTCGCATTATGGAAATCCGCCCGCCGGGGTGAGCGTTAACGACAATGGAACGCCGATTTCGGGTCACCCGCCGCTGAGCAATTTCGCTCCGCGCATCGGCTTCGCGTGGCAGCCTCGCGATAACAGCAAGTGGGTCATACGGGGCGGGGCGGGCATGTTCTATGACCGGATTGCGGGAGACCGTTTCGTTCACGGGCTGGAGCAGGGCTATCCGTACTCCATTACGCTCGACTATCCTTCGGCCGCCAATACCTACAGCAACCAGAATCCTTATCCGACTACACCGCTTAGTTTCCCGGCTCGGTGGTATAACACGGCGACGCTGACGGGCTCGAATCTCAATCAGGCTTTTCTGGTTCCGAGCATCCACACACCGCTTACGCGCCAGTACAATCTGAACATCCAGTACAATTTCGCTCCGACCTGGGTGCTCGAGCTCGGCTATGTCGGCTCGAACTCCATCAATCTGGTTGACACCTACCACGAGTACAACATCCCGGGTCTGGCGAGCGCATCGAATCCGATCAACGGCATCACGACAAATACGCTTGCGAATGTAAATGCCCGCGTGCAGTATCTCGGTTACATCGCCGGCGGCCTCACGGGGACAGCTTTCGACGGCGCCTCGAATTACAACAGCTTCCAGGCCACCGTTCGCAAACAGCTTTCCTACGGCCTCACCGTGCAGGGGTCTTACACATTCAGCAAGGCATTGGGCGATCTTATAGCGAACGCGGCAAACAGCGGAGACCCCACCAATCTGAGGCAGCAGTACGGGCCGGAAGGGTTCAATCGCCCGCAGCGCTTTATCTTCAACTATGCTTACGATCTGCCTCTCGGTACGCACCAGGGTATCGCGCGATATCTGCTGCAGGGCTGGAATCTCTCCGGCGTCGTTACCGTCCAGGACGGTCAGCCGCTGACGATTACCGACGCCGCCGGCGCCACGATCTTCGGCGTGAATACGTCGCGCGCGCAAATGTGTCCCGGCACGACCTACAGTTCCGCTGAGACGGCGGGCGGAGTGGAGGCGAGACTGGGTGGCGTCAGCGGGGGCCCCGGCTACGTCAGCGCCGGCGCTTTTTGCACGGCGAATCTGCCGCAGATCGGCGACGGGACCGGCTATGGGAACTCCGGCATTGGCATTCTGCTGGGCCCTGGCCAGTTCAATTTCGACTCGTCCCTGATCAAGACGACACAGATCCGCGAGCGCAACACACTACAATTCCGCGCGGAATTCTTCAACCTGTTCAATCACCCGCAGTTTGCCAACCCTGGAAATCTCGCGGTTTCCACGCCTGGAACTTTCGGCCAGATCACCACGACCACCGTCAATCCACGTGTGATTCAGTTCGCCCTGAAATATTTGTTCTGACCTGACGGCACGGACATTCTGAACGGTTCGGCCCGCCTTTTTCCGGTCGCGAAAAGGCGGGTCTTTCCATGTATGCTGGGACAAAATGAAAATCTGCAGTTTCGTTTTCCTGACCGCCTCAATCGCGGCGTCCTGCCTTTTGGCGGCGAGCGCAGGTCCCAAAGAAGCCGCCGCCGACTGGCCGACATACAATCGCGATCCCGCCGGCACCCGCTACTCGCCCCTTACGCAGATCAACACCAAGAACGTCGGGAAGCTGACGAAGGCCTGGTCATACGCGCTGAAGTCCGAAGCCACCGGCCGCGGCGCGCCGCGCGCCAGCGGGTCGGAAGCGACACCGATCGTCGTCGACGGCGTGATGTACCTGCCCGCCGCCGGACGAGTCGTTGCTCTTCAGCCTGAGTCCGGCAAAGAGATCTGGCGCTATGAACTGCCCGCCGGCTCGCCGAGCAATCGCGGCGTCACGTACTGGCCGGGCGACAAAGATAATCCGCCGCGCATCATTTTTACTGCCGGCCACATGATGGTCGGCCTCAACGCGAGGACTGGCAAGATGGATCCGGGTTTCGGGAAAGAAGGCCAGGTGGATCTGGTCGTGCCCTACAATTCGCCGCCGACGGTCTATAAGAACTTTCTGTTCGTTGGCGCAAACGTGCCCGAGATCAATGCTCCCAATCTTCCCGGCGACACGCGCGCATACGATGCCCGCACCGGCGCGAAGCTCTGGGAATTCCACTCAGTGCCGCGCGCGGGCGAGCGGGGCAGCGAAACCTGGGAACTTCCCGATAGTTGGAAAGACCGCACCGGCGCCAACAACTGGGGCTTCCAGATGTCGGTCGATGCGCAGCGCGACATTCTCTATACGACTTTCGGCAGCCCGGCCAGCGACTTCTACGGAGGCGATCGCAAAGGCAACGATCTCTACGGCAACTCGGTCGTCGCTCTCGATATCGATACGGGAAAGATGAAGTGGTATTACCAGGTCGTCCACCATGACGTGTGGGATTTCGATCTCCCTCCCGCGCCCAGCCTGCTCGACATAAAAATCAGCGGCAAGACCGTGCCGATTCTCGCGCAGACCGGCAAAGTCGGCTACATGTACATCCTGAATCGCGTCACTGGTGAGCCGATCTTCGGGATCAAAGAGACGCCCGTCCCGAAGAGCCAGGTGCCGGGAGAATTTCTATCAGCAACGCAACCCATACCCATAAAGCCGCCGCCCTTCGGCCGCATGAGCTTCACTATGGACGACCTCGTCACCGCCGCCGACACAAACGAAGAGCACGCCGCGGCCTGCCGCGATCTCGTCGAAAAGAGCGGCGGGGCGCACAATGAAGGTCCGTTCACACCATACGCCTGGCGCGCGCCGGACGCGCCGCCGGTTTCGAACGTGATCTTCCCCGGTCCGATTGGCGGCGTCAACTGGGGCGGCAGCGCGTCCGATCCGAAGCTCGGTTACGTTTATGTCTTCACCAACGAGTACGGCAGCATCGGCTGGATTCAGAAGGAGCCCGAGACTTCGAAGGTTCCTTACCAGCAGGCCAGCATCCTGGGGAATCCTTTCAACTCTAAATTCTGGGCGCTGAAGAAAGACCCGAACGGGCTCACACTCGGCGAGCAGAGCTGGCCATGCCAGAAACCGCCATGGGGCCGGCTCACCGCCGTCAACGTGGCGACCGGCGAGTTCGCGTGGCAAATTCGGCTCGGAGTCACCGACGAACTTCCCGAAGCCAGGCGGAACACCGGACGCATCGGCTTCGGCGGCCCCATCGCAACCGCTGGCGGATTGCTGTTTATCGGCGCCACGAACGACAAACGCTTCCGCGCATTCGATT
>DASZLP010000103.1:0-14786 GCA_035552355.1 Bryobacteraceae bacterium
CTTCGACTCACCGATTACTCCGATGCCCGCTCGCTCAGCTCCATGTGAAGGGTAATTCACATGGTGGATCCCTTCCCCTGAGATTCGCCGGTTTCACTGGCGCACCGGAGACCCCGAAGGAGCAATAGAAAGATGCGGCCAATGCACCGGGAAGCGATTTATCGCTTTACGCCGAGGCAGCGGACAACCGGTCGAGTGCCGCTTTCTCCAGCGTGAGATTGCCCGCGGCCGTCAGATCCGCAAGCTGGTTTTCGCTTGTTGCGCTGGCAATCGGCGCGGTAATCCCCGGCTGCGCGATCAGCCACGCGAGTGAGACGCTCGCCGGTGTCGACTTGTACTCCGCCGCAACCTCATCCAGCGCTTTCAATACTGCCAGCCCGCGCGCATTCACATACTTCCCCACGATGCCGGCGCGCGCTTTACCCTGCACGTCGGCTTCGCTCCGGTACTTGCCCGTCAGGAATCCTCCGGCGAGCGAGAAATACGGAATCACCCCTACACCCGACTCCGCCACCACCGGCGCGAGATCGGTCTCATAGCCGGTGCGCTCCATCAGGTTGTAGTGCGGCTGCAGCGACTCATACGCCGCCAGACTCTTCCGCTTGCTCACCCCGAGTGCCTCGCGCAACCGCGCGCCGGAATAATTCGACGCGCCGATGAACCGCACCTTTCCCTGCCTGACTAAGGTGTCGAAAGCCTCGAGTGTGTCCTCGAGTGGTGTCTTTTCATCGTCCTTGTGCGCCTGGTAGAGATCGATGCGATCGGTCTGCAACCTGTGCAGCGACGCTTCGACGGCCTCGGCAATGTACTTCGGCGCGAGCCCCTGCCTGCCGTCCCCCATGTCCATCCCGGCCTTCGTCGCGATGATGACCTTGTCGCGCTTGCCGCCGCGCGCGAACCACTTCCCGATGATGGTCTCCGATTCACCGCCCTTGTGGCCGGGAATCCAGCGCGAATAGACATCGGCCGTGTCGATAAAATTCAGCCCGGCATCGTACGCCGCGTCGAGCAGCCGGAAAGATGCCGCTTCGTCCACTGTCCATCCAAAAATATTTCCGCCCAGCATAATCACCGGGACTTCCAAACCTGTATGGCCGAGCCGTCGCTTTTGCACTGATAAACGCTCCTACTGGAAATAGTGCGGAACAAACCGGCTCAGGTTGTCCGTGATGGCTCCCGCCGACTCGCGGATACCGATCCCCGCCGGACCCTGATCGGTCACATACCAGCTTCCCAGCACCGGGTTCATTCCGTCAAAGGCTGCGGCCGGCGCCAGCGCCTGGTAAAGGTATCCTTCCGCTCCATACGGACCGCCCGTTGCCGATTCGCCCGCGATCGTCCGCAGCGTGATATTCGCGCCCTCTCGCGACAACAGCGGCTTCTTCACAAATTCCCGCATCGTGCGCGGCCCGTCCAGATGCGCTTCCAGCAGATTCGGATGGCCGGGAAACATCTCCCACAGCACCGCCAGCAACGCTTTGTTCGACCACATCATTTTCCAGATCGGCTCCATCCAAATCATACGCGGAAAGGTTTCGACAAGCGGACCGGCGAAATCTTTCAACAGCCACTCCCAGGGGTAGAGCGAGAAGATGTTCCCAATGCGCCTTTCTTCCAGATCGCGGAACTCTCGCGCGCTGTCGTTCCACCCGATCCGATCGATCGCGATCGGACTGGTGCGGATGCCGCCCTGCTCGGCCGTATCCCGAAGGTACCCAATCGTGGTCGCGTCTTCGGCGTCATCCATCGACGTGAAGTAAAGCAGTCCTGACTTCAAATACGGCCGGATCTCGCGCCACTGCGCGATCAGCTTCTCGTGGATCGAATTAAACTGGTCCGTGCCGCGCGCCGCGTCCTGATGCCAATACCACTGAATGACCGACGCTTCGAGCAGCGCGGTCGGCGTGTTGGCGTTGTATTCAAGCAGCTTCGGCGGGCCCGCGCCGTTGTACATCAGATCGAAGCGGCCGTAGAGGGAAGGCGGCTCGCTCTCCCACGTGTCGCGAATCAACTGCCGCGCGGCCTCCGGAATATGGAGGTCGTCGAAGCGATTGTTGTCGATGATCGACTGGCCGGCTTTGAGGCAGAGTTGCTGAAGCTCTTCCGTCGCCGCTTCGATCTCATCGACCTCGCGCGCCGTGAAGGTGTAGCAGGCGGATTCGTCCCAATAAGGGCGTCCCTCGGGCGTATGGAATTCGAAGCCCTGGCTTTCGACCGTGCGCTGCCAGCCCGGCCGCGGTGTCACTTTCCGGCGCTTCATTACTCGCCTGCGCCCCCGCCGGCCCCGTGCGCCGCTTCTCCCGACCCGCCGAACACGCCGCGAATGGTGCCGGTGCTGCGCACGCTGCTTCCGACAGGAGTGCTGGAGCCGAAGAACCCGCCGTTATAGAAGCGATATCCATGCGCGCCGCCACCCGGATACGGCGGCTGGCAATACCTGTCTTCGACGACGATGTCGCGCTCGTCAACGCACTGCCGGCGTCCGCAACCCGCCGCGGCTGAAGCAAGCAGGATGAGCTCAACCGCGCGCGATTTCTTCACGAATTCTATTGCTTCGCCGCTATCAGCTTGCCGAGCAGCGCGGCCGTGCTTTCGTGCACATCGCCGGTGGTGTTGTCGAATCCCAGGCCGCCCTCACGACCCATCGCCGCGTCGACCGGCGTCAGGCCCTTCTGGTCTTTCACAGTCAGCTTCGCGCCGTGATCGGCGAGATACTGGACCACCTGATCCCAACCCTTCTGCGCGGCGCCATGCAGAGCAGTCTGCCCGCGGCTGTCGACCGCATTCAGGTCCACCCCGGCCTTCAGGCAGAGATCGATCGAATCGATGATTTCCTTCTCCGTCTTTTTTCGTCCGACTGCGTCTTCTTCCTTGCTGCCCAGACCGGCCGCGGCCATCAGCGGATTGATGCCGTTCCGCGTCGCCAGTTTCGGATCGGCGCCCTTCGCGAGCAGCATCGCCATCACCGCCGTATCGCCGGCCTTCGCGGCGCGGACCATCGGCGTGGTGCCGGTTGTCAGCATCGTGTCGTTGCCGCGATCGACCTTGGTGCGGTAGGGCTGCTGTGTCTTGAGCTGCATGTTCACGGAAGCGCCTTTCGCAAGCAGCCCCTTGATCAGTTCGAGGCTGGTCGAATCGTTATGCGATTCATCCGGCGAGGGACGATTCGACGCCGGCATCGTGTGCGCATCCACCGCGGCATAGAGGGCCGCGCGCCCGGTTTTGTCGGACAAATTCGGATCGGCGCCCTTCTCGAGCAGCAGAGTCGCGACATCGTAGTGCCCGTTAATGATCGAATTCACCATCGGCGTGATGCCGTCCGGATCGGCCAGGTTCACGTCCGCTTTGGCGTCGATCAGAACCTTCGCGCATTCGACACAACCCTCGCGCGCGGCGAACATCAGAGGCGTAAACCCGCCGAGAGGCAGCCACTTTTCGCGCGGCTCGGCGGTCGTTTGCCGTTCCCATTTCACGACGGTCGAGACGGCGTTGACGTCCGCTCCCGCGTCGATGAGTGCCTTCACCATCTCGGGATGCTGCTGCGCCGCCGCCCACATAAGCGCTGTTTCACCATGCCACGTCTCGCGCGCATCCGCTTTGGCGCCGTGCGCGAGAAGGACCTTCGCCGCGGGCACGCTCCCGGTACGCGCGACCGTCATCAGCGGCGTCTCGTCTTCCGCGCCAGTGGCGTTTGGATCGGCCCCCGCCTTCAGCAGTTTCTCGATCATCGCGGCGTTGCCGTTGATACAGGCGAGCGAGAGCGGCGTGACACCATAACGATTGTCGGCTTTGACATCGGCGCCCGCGCGAATCAGGCGGTCTACCAGATCGAGATCATCCTGCCGGGTCGCCCACGCGATCGCCGTTGTGCCGTCCGCTTCCGGGGTGTTGACGTTGATCTTTTGGTTGATGAGCGTGATCGCGGCGGAACGCTCTCCGTTCTTAACAGCTTCCGCAAGCTTTCCGGCCGGGCTGACACTGGCCCCAAACGCGGCGCTCGCGAGCGCCATTGCAACGAGACCGGCACGCACTTAGAGGTTCTCCAGCAGACCCGTGCTGTCGCCGAGGCTCTCCATCTCGACACCCGACTTCACCAGCACTGTGAGCAGCAGGTTCGTCATCGGCGTGTGGTCCGGATACTTTAAATGCCGGCCGCCCTTGAGTTGCCCGGAGCCGCCCCCTGCCACCAGCGTCGGCAGCGGGAAATGGTTATGCAGGTTACTGTTGCTCATGTTGCTGCCGTAAAGAATGATCGAGTGATCGAGCAGCGATCCGTCGCCATCCGGCGTGTTCTTCAGTTTGTCGAAGAAGCGCGCCAGTTGCTGCACGTGATAGTTCTGAATCTTCACCAGCTTCTCGAGCTTCTCGGGACGGTTCTGGTGATGCGAAGTCGCATGATGCCCGTCGGGCACGCCGACCTGCGGATACGTCCGGTTGCTTTCCTCCCGCGCCACCATAAAGGTCGACACGCGCGTGATGTTCGCCTGATACGCCAGCGCCGTCAGGTCGTACATCAGGTGCAGGTGCTCATCGTAGGAGTACGGGATCCCAACCGGCTCCTGCGGCAACGTAAGATCGGCTTCCCTCTGCGAAGAGGAATTCTGGATCCGCCGCTCGATCTCGCGCACGCTTTCAAGGTAATCGCTGACGGTCGCGCGGTCGCGCGTGCCGAGACCTTTCTGCAGCCCGTTCGTTTCCTGCAGAATCGCATCGAGGATGCTCCGGTCTTCCTCGGTGCGCGCTATTCGCTCCTCAGGCGAACTGCCCGTCCCGAACAACCGCTCGAACACCTTGCGCGGATTGATCTCCATCGGCAGCGGCGTCGTGTGTGTCCGCCACGACAGCGTGTTCATGTAAATGCAGCCGTAGTCGCGATCGCACGCGCCGAGCAGTCCGGCATGATCCTCAGTCGCGAGTTCGAGCGAAGGCAGCGGCGTTTCCTGCCCGAGATGCTGCGCCGCAATCTGATCGGCCGTCACACCCGCGTATGCGTCAACGCCCTGCGTCGGCTTGGGGCGGACGCCGCTCAGCCAGGTCGTCGGGCTCAGCGAATGGACCGCGGTCGTATCGGCGGCGCGGTGTCCGAATCCGCTGACGACGTTCAACTGGTCGCGAAACGGCTCGAGCGGCTTCAGGACCGGAGAGAATTCAAAGCCCGTACCTTCCGTCGCGGGAGTCCATTTGTCCATCACAGCGCCGTGCGGCACGTAGACGAAACCGATCCGGGGCGAAGGCTTCGCGGCGGTCTGGCTCAGCGGCGTTGCGGCCGGCAACATCGAATCCAGCAGCGGCAGCGCCACCGAGACGCCCATCCCGCGCAGGAACGTGCGGCGCGGCAAGTGCTTCTTTGTGATGAACATGGTCTCCTCTTCCAGCCCTTCGCTGATAAAGGACTCGACGGAATTTTACGTATCCATGTTACTACCGATGACATGAGCCGGATGCTTCTGGACGCTCTCCTGCCAAATCGCGCGTGGTGGTCCCGGTTCCACGTCCTCCCGGACCGGCGGACGAAAATCGTCTGGATTGCGCTGCGCTTCGGCCTTTTGATCCTGGCAATTGGCGCGATCGCGATTTTCGCCCGCAGATAATCCCGGTTGCTCACTCGCCGGTTGAATGTTCGGCTTCCTGTTCCAGCGCGCGGCGCTTCTGTAACCTTCCGGCGACGGCCCAGCACAGCATCGCCCAGATCGCGCCCGCCATCCATCCCGCAAGGACGTCCGTCGGCCAGTGAACGCCCAGGTAGACCCGTGTGACACCGACCGCAAACGTCAAAAACGCCGCGAGCAGCAGGAAATAGGCCTTCAGCCTTTTGCGTTCGAGTGAGCGTGCGAGCAGCGCCCCCAACGTCAGATAAGTCACGGCGGACATCATCGAATGTCCACTCGGAAAGCTGCTGCTGGAGGCATAGACCGCGTGCGGCACGATGTCGGGCCGCGGCCGCTGAAACAAATCCTTGAGCAGCGTGGAAAGAACCATCCCGCCGACTACCGATCCGAGCGCGAAGAAAGCCATGCGCATTTTCCCGTCGAGGATCAGAAAGCCGATGGCGATGCCCGTGACCAGTCCGAGAACGGCGACGCCGCCCAGCGCCGTGATATCGCGCGCCGATTCCTGAAATGCACGCGAGCCGCGCAACGAAAGGTCGCCAGGATGGCGCATGGCAAGCAGGATCCCGCGATCGAAGCTCGACGTTCCGCCATGCTCCACTTCATCTGCGAGCGTCGCAAAGGCCAGCACGCCGCCCGCGATTGCGCAGAGGAGTATGAGAAAGCCCAGTTCGTGGCCGCCCAGCCATCCGAGAGACCGCGAAACCATACTTTCGCGCGAGTGCCCCACGAAACCCATTCTGACGCATGGGTGTTCCAAACAATAATGAAGCCAATGGGGCGGCAGGCCGCATTCGCACTTGCGCTGGGTTGTTGCATCACAGCCACAGCCGCGCCGCCGGGCGCGATTCGTCTGCAACCGGTCTCCGTGCCGCCGTCGATGCAGACGGACGTATTCGCTTCCCCCCAGTCGGTTTACCTGCCGCCCGGATTTCAGATGGCAGTTTGGGCGCGCGTGCCGGGCGCGCGCTTCCTCGCGGTAGCGGCGAATGGCGATGTATTCGTTTCGCAGCCGTCGCTCGGGCAGATCACGATTCTGCGTCCCGATCCGAACGGCGGGGATCCGGCGTCCTTCACATGGGCGTCGGGGCTGCGCGGACCGCAGGGGCTGGCCTTCAATACGGTGAACGGCACGACGTGGCTTTACGTCGGCGAAACCAACCAGATCGATCGCTATATCTATAATGCCGGCGATACCGCGGCGCCCGCCATGCGCCAGGTGCTGATCACCAACCTGTCCGACGGAGATGCGCATCCTTACAAGGACATTGCGATCGGTCCGGACAACAGCGTCTATTTCGGATTCGGCTCGAGCTGCAATGTATGTGTGACCGATACAGAGCAGAATCCGGAGCCGGCGTCGGTGTTCAGGATGAATCCGGATGGCACCGGACTGCAATTGTTCGCGTTGGGCCTGCGGAATCCCGAGGGCCTCGCGTTTGTGCCGGGCTCCAACACGCTTTGGGCCGCGGTGAACAATCGCGACGACATTCCGTATCCTTACAACGATTCGACCGGCAATTACCAGAAGATCGTGACGTCGTACGTCGACGATCATCCTCCGGACCTTTTCACAAGCCTGCGCCAGGGCGGGAATTACGGCTGGCCGTTTTGTAATTCGACGGAAGACGCGCCGAGCGGATACGACTATCCGCCATTCGACAACGATCAGGACACCAACAGCGACGGGCACGTCAACTGCGGCGCGATGGACCGCGTGACGAAAGGCGTGCAGGCGCATTCGGCGCCGCTGGGGCTGGCGTTCCTGCAGCAGACCAGTTTCGCCGCGCCATATCGAAACGGCGCCGTGATCGCTTATCACGGGTCATGGGACCGCTCGGTGCCGACCGGCTATAAGGTCGTCTTCTTTCCGTGGAACACCACCGCGCAGACGCCCGCCGACCCGGTCGATCTCATCACCGGCTTTTACAATTTCGGGCGGCCGGTTGGGGTGGCGGTGAATGGGGATGGAGCGCTGCTGATCACGGACGATACGACGGGAACGGTGTACAAACTCAGTTGGGCGCCGTCGGCATTATCGGCGGCAAATGGCTATTCGATCATCGCGCCGGATTCGTACGCCGCTGTTTATGGCAATGCACTGGCCGGCGGGACCGCATCCGCGGTACAACCGTATCCGTCGACGCTCGGCGGCGTATCGCTCTCGCTGAGCGACTCGGCGGGGCAGACTTTCACGGCGCCGCTCGTCTACGTGTCGCCGTCGCAGATCAATTTCATCGTGCCGCACGGCATGGCGGCCGGTGCCGCGCGGCTGACGCTGATCGCGGGAAATTCGTCCGTCGATCTCGGCTCGCCGGAAATACAACCCACCGCGCCGGGACTCTTCAGCCTGAGCGGAGACGGCAACGGAGTGGCTGCGGCCACAGCCGCCGATGCGCAGGGAAATCCGGTGCAGGTGTTTTCCTGCGATGGATCGGGCTGTTCAGCGACCCCGATTGCGGTCAATGGCAATACCGTCTACTTGTCGCTTTACGGAACGGGATTCCGCAACGCGGCGAGCGGTTCGGTCTCCGCGCTCATCAACGGCGTTTCCGTTCCGGTGCAATATGCGGGCGCGCAACCCACGTACACGGGCCTCGATCAGGTGAATATCGCGCTGCCGGCGTCGCTGGCCGGCGCCGACGAGGTTCAGATCACGCTCTGGATGAGTTCGGATCAGATCTCAAACCCGGTGACGATTCGGATTCAGTGAGTCAGTCGCGGAGTTACAGCGCCGCCGACATTACTTCTGGCGCCGGCTCGGTGAACTCGTTCTCCCATTTCGCGATAACGACCGTGGCGACACCGTTGCCCATGAGATTGGTGAGTGACCGGATTTGCGACATGAACCTGTCGATGCCGAGCAGCAGCGTGATGCCGGCGACGGGAATGGTCCCCATCGAAGAGAGAGTCGCGGCCAGCGTGATGAACGCGCCGCCCGTTACCGCCGCCGCGCCTTTGGATGTCAGCATCAGCACGAGCAGCATCGTCAGCGTCTGGGTGAGCGTAAGGTGCGTGTTGGTGGCCTGCGCGACGAAGACCGAAGCGATGGTCAGATAGATGGCGGTGCCGTCGAGATTGAATGAATAGCCGGAGGGCACAACGAGTCCGACGACGGATTTGGAGCACCCCATGGCTTCCATCTTCGCCATCAGGCCCGGAAGCGCCGGCTCCGACGATGATGTGCCGAGAACGATGAGCAGTTCTTCTTCGAGATACCTGACAAGCCTGAAAACACTGAAGCCGTGAGAGCGCGCGATGAGCGCCAGGATCACGAACACGAAAAAGACGCTGGTCAGCGCCATGCACAGAATAACTTTGAGGAGGGGCAGCAGTGAAGCGACTCCGTACTTCCCGATCGTGAAGGCCATGGCTCCGAAGGCGCCGAGAGGAGCGGTTTTCATGATGATGTCGACGATGCCGAAGAGCACGCGCGAGATGGTGGCGATGCCGTCCACGAGCGGCCGCCCGCCGGGCACGGCTGCCAGCGCAAGCCCGGCAAGAATCGACACCAGCAGGACCTGCAGGATCTCTCCTTTGGAGAACGCATTGACGAACGTGTCGGGGATGATGTTCAGCAGGAAATCGACGGTGGTGAGCGCCTTGGCGCCGCCGGCATACTGCTGGACGGCCGCCGCATCGAGCGCCGCCGGATTGACGTTCATCCCGGCGCCGGGGCGTACGGTCATGACGACGATCAATCCGACACCGAGCGCCAGCGTGGTGACGATTTCAAAATAGAGCAGCGACTTGATACCGACGCGTCCGAGCTTGCCCATGTCGCCGACGTTGGCGATGCCTGTCACGACGGTGCAGAAGATGATCGGCGCGATCACCATGCGGATGAGCTTGATGAATCCGTCGCCGAGCGGCTTCATTTGTTCGGCGTGATGCGGGTCGAGGAAGCCGAAGAGGACGCCCACGATGATGCCGCCGAGGACCCATAGGTGGAGCGTCTGGCGTTTGGCGTTCGGCGCGATGGAGTCGGCTTGCATCGGCTCATCCAAAATACAACGAGTCACTGGTTACGCCAGGGATGAAAGGGCGAGGGAGACGCGACGCGCTCTCTCGCGTTTGTACCATTAGTAATGTCTCCTGAGCCAGCTTCCCCGATGTTTCCGCGGCTGAACGAGGCTCAAATCGGGCACCTGCGGTCATTCGGCGTCGAAGGCGAGGCGCAGCCGGGCGCCGTCCTCTTCGATATCGGCGATGTGCTCCATGGCGTTTTCGTCGTCATTCGGGGCAGTCTCGACATCGTCGCCGTGTCCGGTGAGAGCGAGACCGTGGTGCGGGTGCTCGGGCCCGGCATGTTCACTGGAGAAGTGAATCAGCTCTCGGGGCGGCGCAGTCTCGTTCGTTGCCGCGCGCGCGAGGCGGGCGTGATCCTCGAAATCAGCCGGCCGAATCTGCGGCGGCTGATGCAAACCGACGTCGCACTCGGCGAATTATTCCTGACGGCATTTCTGTTGCGGCGCGTTTATTTGATCGAGAACTCGGTCGGCGACGCGATCCTGATCGGCTCGAGCCATTCGGCCGACACGCTGCGGCTGCGCGAGTTTCTGACGCGCAACGGACATCCGCACACGTATATCGACGTTGAGCGCGACGCGGATGTCCAGACCACGCTCGATCATTTCGGCGTCGGCGTCACGGACGTTCCGGTGCTGATCTGCCGGGGCGATCTGGTGCTGCGCAATCCGACGAACGCGGCGGCGGCCGAGTGCTTCGGATTGAACGCCGGTATCCTGATGTCCACGGAACACGAGAAGGATGTCTACGACCTGATCGTGGTGGGCGCGGGTCCGAGCGGACTGGCGGCGGCAGTGTATGGCGCGTCCGAAGGGCTCAGGTTGCTCGTGATCGAAAGCAACGCGCCGGGCGGGCAGGCGGGAGCGAGCTCGCGCATCGAGAATTACCTCGGCTTTCCCCTTGGGATTACAGGGCAGGAACTGACACAGCGCGCTTTCGTGCAGGCGGAAAAGTTTGGCGCGCACATCGCGGTCGCGCGCTCCGTGCGCGCGCTGAAGAGCAAGCGCCAGCCGTACGCGATCGAGCTCGATGACGGGGCGACTGTCGAGGCGCGCAGCGTGATCGTCGCGGCCGGAGCGCAATACCGGAAGCTGGCGTTGGCGAACCTGGGGGAGTTCGAAGGCGTCGGGGTCTATTACGGAGCGACACGCATCGAGGCGGAAATCTGCCGTGGCGAGGAAGTGGCGGTGGTGGGCGGCGGAAATTCAGCCGGCCAGGCGGCGTTGTTCCTTTCCAGTTTCGCGAAGCATGTCCACATCGTGGTGAGGCGCGCGGGCCTGGCGGAGACGATGTCTCGCTACTTGATTTCGCGCATTGAAGCCTGCCGGGAGATCACCGTGCATCCGCTGACGGAAGTCGAAGCGCTCGAAGGCAAAGGGCATCTGGAGAGTGTCCGGTGGCGCGACAAGAAAACAGGGGAGACGAGTGTTTGCGCTACCCGGCATCTGTTTCTGATGACCGGCGCAGAGCCGAATTCGTCCTGGCTGCGCGGATGCCTCGCGATGGATGGCGGGGCCTTCATCCGGACCGGCGCCGACGTGGGCGATGACTGGAAGCAGCGCCGCCCTCCGTACATGCTCGAAACGAGCCTGCCGGGAGTATTCGCGGTGGGGGATATTCGGTCGGGGAGCGTTAAGAGAGTAGCGTCGGCGGTTGGCGAGGGATCGATGGCGGTGCAGTTCGTGCACAGAGTTCTGGCGGGATGAAAAGCCAGCAGCCTGGATGAAGCCGTCTTGCCTGGTTCGCCAGGCCCTATTTGATCAGAGCATGCAATCGTTCATCCCAGGGACTCCCGATGAGCGGCTGCATCTGCTCCCGAAATTTCTTCGTATACCCAGCCGAATCATGCTCGTCGAAAGCCTTCTTATCCTTCCAGATGCCGACCAGCGTCAGGTGGTTCGGCCGCCCATCCTGCTGGAGGACCTCAAACCGCACGCAATCCTTCTCCTTCAGCGTCTGCGCCGCGAAGTCCTTGAGCAGCGTGACCCCGGTCGCGGTCCCGGCTGGCATGAGATCGATGTGTGTTACAACGTACACCGGCTGCGAAGCCGGTGTTTGGGCCTGCGCTACACCCGTTCCCGGTAACCCAGCCAAGCCAGCCGCAAGCAGAGAAACCGTCAACACGACGAATCGCATGAGGAGATTCTATAAGAAGGAAGCCGCTTCGGGAGGGCCGAAACGTAACCGATTCATAAGGCTCTGCGCCATTTGAACAAGTCCCGAACGGTACAATTTCAATTTACCCACCATGTGGATCGTCAAACTGGCTCTGCGGCGGCCCTACACCTTCGTGATTATGGCCTTTCTGATCACGATCCTAGGCGGGATTTCGATCGCGACGATGCCGATCGACATCTTTCCTTACATCGACATACCGATCCTGAGCGTCATTTTCCAGTACAACGGCCTCTCCCCCGAAGAGATGGCCAACCGCGTAGTTACCGGCTTCGAGCGCGGCTTGACCACCAGCGTCAACGACATCGAACATATCGAAAGCCAGTCGTATAACGGCGTCTCCGTCATCCGCGTCTACTTCCACCCCGGCGCGCGCATCGAGCTCGCCCAGGCCCAGGTTGTCGCCAACGCTCAATCGAACCTGCGTGGCTACCCACCCGGGATGTTCCCGCCCAACGTTTTGAAGTATGACGTATCGAGCGTGCCGGTGCTCCAGCTTGGCCTCGGAAGCACCACCATGTCCGAGTCGCAGCTTTTCGACTACGGTAACGCGTTTATCCGGACGCAGCTTGCCACGATCCAGGGCGCTACGGTGCCGAACCCATATGGCGGAAAGTTCCGCAACATCATCGCCGACCTCGATCCCGACGCTATGTACGCGAAACAGATCTCGGCGAGCGATGTCTCGAATGCGATGGGCCAGCAAAACCTGATCCTGCCCGCCGGCAACGCCAAGTTCGGCGACCGCGATTATCAGATCAAACTGAACAGCAGCCCGCGCACCATCAAAGAACTGAACGACCTGCCGGTCAAGATCGTCAACGGTGCGCCCATTTATATGAAAGACGTCGCGCAGATCCGCGACGGCGCCGCGGTGCAAACGTCGATCGTCCGCGTGGACGGCCAAAAGGGCGCCCTGATGGTGGTCATGCGCAACGGGCGCGCGTCGACGCTGCAAATCGTCGACGACATCAAGAACCAGATTAAGAAGCGCGTGATGCCACTGGCGCCGCCGGACCTGAAACTACGCGAGCTGGCCGACCAGTCGCTGTTCGTGCGCGCGTCCATTAACGGCGTGCTTCGGGAGGCGCTGATCGCGGCGTTTCTCACCGGCCTGATGATCCTGTTGTTTATCGGAAGCTGGCGCAGCACGATCATCGTCTGCATTTCGATCCCGCTTTCGATTCTGGTTTCGATTATCATTCTCAACCTGACCGGGCAAACCATCAACGTGATGTCGCTCGGCGGGCTGGCGCTGGCCGTCGGCATCCTCGTGGACGACGCGACGGTCGAAATCGAGAACACGCACCGCAACATGGGGATGAAGAAGCCGCTGGTGCGCGCGGTTCTCGACGGCGCGCAGCAGATCGCGGCTCCCGCCTTCGTTTCCACGCTTTGTATATGCGTTGTGTTCGTGCCGGTCCTGCTGCTCACCGGCGCGGCGCGCTATTTGTTTACGCCGCTCGCAATGGCGGTGGTTTACGCGATGATGGCGTCATACCTGCTCTCGCGCACGCTGATTCCGAACATGGTGCATTACCTCCTGCGGCCTGAGATGAAGCTCTACATCATGGGCGAGCACGGTGAAACCTCCGGGGGCACGGGTCTGATCTGGCGTGTCCACTATGCTTTCAATCGCGTCTTCGAGCGAATGCGGAATTTCTACATCTCGCTGCTCGATCTGGCGCTCGATCACCGCAAGCTCGTCCTCTGCGGCTTTCTGCTGTTCGCCTTCGCGTCCGTCGGTCTCGTGCATTTCATCGGCAGCGATTTCTTCCCGACGGTGGATTCGGGCCAGTTACGTCTCCACGCGCGCACGCCGCCCGGGACGCGCCTCGAACAGACGGAAGTCGTCTTCAGCCAGATCGACGATGAAATTCGCCGCGACATTCCGCGCAGCGAGCTGGGCACGATCATCGATAATATCGGCCTTCCCAACGGCGGCTTCAATCTGGCCTTCGGCGACAATCCCACGCTTGGCACGGGCGATGGCGAAATCCTGATTTCGCTTAAGGAAAATCGCACGCGCTCCACGGGCGAATATGAGGACCGGCTGCGCAAGCGCCTGAATGCGACTTTTCCGGGCGTCAGCTTTTATTTCGAAGCGGCCAATATCACCAACCAGATTCTGAATTTCGGCAAGCCGTCGCCGATCGACGTCCAGATCGCGGGCAGAAATTCCGAAGCCGGATACGCACTGGCGCAGGAGCTGCAGCAAAAAATCGCGCGCGTTCCGGGCGCGGTGGACGTGCATGTCCATCAGGTCGTCGACTACCCCGAGATTCGTGTCGATGTGGACCGCAACAAGGCCGGCCAGGTCGGACTTTCCCAAAGCGACGTCGCGAGCAGCCTGCTGATCTCGCTTAGCGGCACCGGGCAGATTGCGCCGGCGCAGTGGCTCAACTGGGCGACCGGCATCCAATATCAGATCGGCGCGCAGACGCCGCAGCGCAAGATCGATTCGCTCGATGCGCTGATGCGAACCCCGATTGCTCCGGTCGGCAAAGTGACGAGCACTGCCGGCGCCGTCGGCGTCGGCGCGTCCCCGAATCAGGCCACGCTCGCGTATGGCAACCCGGGCGCCAACGGCGATCTGGCGCAGCATTTGTCGAACCTCGCGACTACGACGCGCGGCGTGGCCCCGCAGATCATCAATCATTACGACGTGCAGCCGGTGTTCGACGTCTACGCGAACGTCGATCGGTCGGATCTGGGCTCGGTCGGGGATGCCGTCCAGAAGATTATGGACGAAGCCGCGAAGAAGCTCCCGGGAAATATGACGCTCGATATGCGTGGCCAGATCGATACGATGCGCACTTCCTTCTACCGGCTGGGTCTGGGACTGATCTTCGCGATCGTGCTCGTCTACTTCCTGATGGCTTTGAATTTCCAGTCGTGGCTCGATCCGTTCATCATCCTCACCGCGCTGCCCGGCGCGCTGGCGGGCATTCTGTGGATGCTTTTCGTTACCCA
>DASZLP010000104.1:0-4365 GCA_035552355.1 Bryobacteraceae bacterium
AAACCTGCCCGCGCGCTGGTCACGCTGAATCTGAAGCGACAGATCGACAGGACTCGATCCGACCGACACCGTGACGGCAGTCCCATAGAACGCTTCGCGCCGGAGATGATCGAGGACATTCGCGGCCGTGTAATTCCACGCGCCCCAACTCGTGTAGCCTTCGTAGCCAATGTGGACGTGCACGTTGATCATCGCCGGCATCACCGTCTCGCCGGTGAGGTCGACGCGCGCCGCGTTCTTCGGGATGGATACGGCGGCGGTTGCACCAATTGCGGCGATGCGGCCGTGGCGGACGACGAAAGCGCCGTTCTCAATCGGAGCGCTGCCGTCGCCGATGATCAGGCGAGCGCCCGTATACACGGTCACCGGACGCTGCTGCGCCTGCGCGGTGACGATCAGCAGAGAAACGGCAACGGTGCAGGCGGCCCTGGTCATATCCCGGAGTATATTCGGCCCGGTGTACTTAATCGCGAACTCATACGGCGCGCGCGTGTGCCTTACTTTCCGAGTCTATTGTCGCTATCGCTCTCACTGGCAAATTCGTCACAGGCTGAAGCCTGTGCCACAAATGTCCAGATCCAGGGGCTTACCTACTGCAGCCTGCAGGCGAAGTTGGCCGCGTCGTTGGTGCTGCCGATACCCTTGTAAACCGCAACCTGCGGATACGGGCAGAGCGGCCGCGTCATGTCGACCGTCGCGCCCGACACGTGCGACGCCAGGATGGCTTGCGGAGCCTCTCCCGCTTCCCGCCAGCGCTCGATCGCGCCCATCTTGTCGAACTGGTTGGGGCCGGGTCCGTTGCCACAGTGCGCCATACCCGGCTCGAGATAGAGGCGCAGCCAGTCGTCCTGCTTCTGGCCTGACTTTCCCGGCTTTCCCATGGTTGCCAGCACTTCGTTGTAATAGAGGATCGTGTGCCCCGGCGGGATGGTGGAATCGGCGAGCCCGTGGTAAAGCAGCATCTTTCCGCCGTGCGCCTTGAAGGCCGAAAGGTCATAGGTCAGCACATCCATGGCGGCCTTGTCGGCGAGCGCCAGCTCGGTGTCGAGGTCGAAGTTGTGCCAGTCGTAATCCTTCTCTTGATGGCCGACGATGCGAATCACGTCCCACACGCCGCCCGGTCCCGTCGGCACATTGCGCAGCGATGCCACATCGAGCTCAGTGCCCGCGGGATAGCCGGTCCAGACGACCTCGCCCTTTTTCGTCTTCACGTCGCCAAAAACGATCTGTACGGTCTTGAGCTGTCCGGGCGTCAGGCAGTTGGGGCCGTCCTCGCCTTTGCACAGCAGCGCGGCCGGATCGTAGTGGCACTTCATCGGGTTGCCGATGATGCCATCCTTCACGCCGTCGAGCGCGTCGCAGGCGTTCATCACGGCGTTGTGCAGCGTTTCGACCTTGGCCTGCGTAAGCGGCGCGTTGTTCTTCATCAGCTCGAGCGATCTCTCAACGCCGGCGGCGTGCAGATGGACGTGCGGATTGGCCGGTGCGCCCGCCGCGATCGCGTCGAAGTCGTCGGGGAAGCGAGTGGCCTCGATGAGTCCCTGGCGTCCGCCGGTCGAGCAGCCGTTGTAATACGAATATTTCGGACCCTTGCCGTAGAACGCGACCGTGATGAGCTTCGCCTTTACGACCGTATCGTGCATGGCGCGCCACGCGAAATCGGTAAGCTTTTCCGGATGGTCGAGAGCGAACATGCCGCCTCCGCCGTTATCGTTGGCGCGATGCCCGGTGTCATTGGACGCCGTCGCGTATCCCTCGCGCAGCGCCGCGGCCATTGCCGGATAGCTGATGGAACCGGCCCATCCGCCGTTGCCGACGACCTCGAGCTTCCCATTCCAGTTCTCAACGGGCAGGAACATCGAGGCTTCGATATGCGAATCGGAGGAAGGCGTCAGGACCATTTGCACGCGGCAGTAAGCGGGCACGGCGACGGGAGGCTGGCCGCCGCGTCCGCCGCGTCCCCGGCCGGGAGCGGGAGCAGGCGCATTTGGATCGACAGCGGCCGCCGGCGCGACGAACGGACCGGCCGGGACAAAGTCAATCGACGTCACGCTCGTATCGGGAAGCGCAAGCTTCAACTGATCGCAGGGCGTCTCGGCGAATGCGAGGGTCGCGGCGAGCGGCAGAGCATAGAGCAATTTCAGGTGTGACATCGAGGTTTCTCCTTCAGCGCTTTGCCGAAAATCCGAAATGGCGCTTTGCAGTCGGAATCATATCGCAAAGCTCGCCGGATGTATTAGAGGAACCCAGCATGGGGTGGCATCCACTCGAATCGGGGCCCGGTCGCAATGCCCCAGGCGATTATTGTGGGCGGGGTGCTGGCGGGTGCTGTCGGCGCGGCGCCGCTCGACGGTCCGTTCTCCGCGGCTTGCGCGTGACTCGCCAGTGCCGCCGCAGTCGCCGCCGGCACATACTCCGGCACGATCCGATCGTTATTTTTCCCCGAAACGAACCCAAGTGGGCTGACGTGTCAAGGATTTAACCGATGCTCTTTGGCTTCGTTGGCGTATATGGGGCTGAAACCATTCGGAGTCCTTATGTGCGATTCCTTTGATTTGAGCTTCATAATTGGCTTTTCCCCCGTGATCGAAGCCAGGCATCTGTTTCGCACCCAATCGGCGCGCGCCATCACGCCGATATTTACGTCAAAGATGCAGCCTTGTCCACGCGGGGCGATCGCGGGGCGATCGAAATCCTTTGCGGAAGCTATTCGTCCCGAATCATTTTCTTGAGATCGCGAACCTTCTGCTTCAACTCGTCCGATGCGTCGGCCATTTGCGTGGTGTCGTAGATGACGCGCGGCGTGAGAAAGATGATCAGCTCGGTGCGCGTCTTGTTCGTCGATTTGGTGCCGAAGGCTGCGCCCAGATAAGGGATGCGGTGCAGAAATGGAATCCCCGAGGATGTCTCGTTCGTGGTGTCCTCGATGATGCCGCCGATCGCGACCGTGTCGCCGTCCTCGACCGTGACCTGCGTGCTGACGTTGCGCTGCGAGAACGAGGGGGAATCGATATTGCTCGTTGTGGTCGGGGTGGGGGCGGTCACGTTCTGATTGATCACCATGGTCACGACGCCGCTCGGGTTAATGCGCGCGAGGATGTTGAGTCCAATGCCGGTGCTTGTGTTCTGAATGGTGTTGGTGAACAGCGAATTCCCATTCTGCTGCACGTTCGAAGCGGCGATCGAGCTCAGGGTCGGCACCGAGTCGCCGACGGTGATCGAGGCGGGAATGCTGTCCGTCGCGATGACGCTGGGCGCGGAGAGCACTTTGGCCCTGGTGGTGCTTTCCTGCGCCTGAAGCAGCGCGAGCAATTGGCGGCTCTGGCCGACTAAAGTGCCTGCCGAAAGCGCGAACACGCCGGGACTGGTGCTGGTGCCGTTCGTGTTCGATCCGGTGAACTGGCGGCCGGCGATGCCGGGCGGGTTCGCGGCGCTGCGGCTTTGCAGGTACGTTTCGACCCCGAAAGAGAAGTCGCCGGTGAGGTTGACTTCGTAGATCTTCGCGTCGATGAGAACCTGGCGCGGCGGAATGTCCATCTGCTCGATGAGACGGCGGATTTGCTCCCATTCCTGCGGCGTTCCCTGGACGAGAAGCGTGTTGTTGAACGGATTGGGAATGATGCGGGGTCCGGTGGCGCGGCCATAGGGCGAGGCGGTGGCGTTGAGATATGAGCCGGTCTGGTCCTGCTGCGCGGCGGTGGTGGCGGCCGGTGTAGTTGCGCCGGGCGATGCGGTTGCGGCGGCTGGCGTCGAGTTGAAGGGCGTGGGAGTGACGCCCCCGAAGGCGCCGGCGATCCCGCCCCCTGAGTTGGGAATACACGGCGCGCCGAAGCCGCCCCCGCCGGAATAGCCGCCGCCGCCGGGATAGCCTGTGCCGTACGCGCTCGCGCCGTAGGGTGACGCCCCGCCGTAGCCTCCTCCATAGGCTCCGCCGCCATAGCCGCCACCGCCATAGCCGCCGTAAGCCGGGGCTCCATTGAAGCCGACGTTGCCGCCGCCGAAATTGGATCCGGGATAGCCGGTTGCCGGATACATGGAGTTGCCGGGCATTCCGCCGTAAAGGCCGCTCGAGAAACCGCATCCGCCGTAGAGTTGATTGATGACGCCGCCCAGAATCTCGGCGCGCTCGTACTTCAGCTTGTAGACGTAGTTATCGACCGATCCCGCGGTGACCTTTGCGGGCACGTCCAGCTTTGCAAGCCACTTCTCGACTTCGGCGAAAACGCCGGGGTTGGGCGCGACCGCGAGAATCATGTTCAGCCGGTTGAGCGCCGTGAAGCGGACAGCGCCGTTGCCTTTATCGCCGGTGAGCGCGTAGGCGCGGAAGATATCGTCGAGGTCTTTGGTGATGTCGCTGGGGCGCCC
>DASZLP010000105.1:0-34503 GCA_035552355.1 Bryobacteraceae bacterium
GGGGCACGCTTACCATCTGTTCACCGGCGTCGCGTATGCGCTGACACCGGTGGCCATCTATGCGCTCGTACTCCAGCTTTTTCGTTCGAGACTGCTCGGAGTATTCGCGGCGCTTGGTTACAGCGCGTTTCCATCGCTCGCATACTACTTCCTCCACTCCTGGAAAGCTCTCGCTCAACCGTTCGCCGGCGCGCCATGGGGATATGTGGCGCTGATCGGCTACGAGGAAGCCCCGCACGGCCTCTCGCTTCTCTTCGCGATCCTTGCGGTTCTCGCGGCATGCCGAAACCGCTGGATCTGGTCCTCAATCTGCATGGCGGCGGTGCTTCTGACGAGCTGGCCCGGAACGGTCGGGCTCGCGATGGCGTTCGTCGCGATCGCAGCCGGGAAGGCGCGGGAGTTCGGCATTGTCGAAGCCACCCGCAAAATGTTCAGCACCGGTGGAACCGCCTACGGCCTGGCCGCGTTCTGGATGACGCCGGGATTTCTCGTTTCGACCTCCGTGCTGAATCGCGTCGTTCTGAGCCATAACATTCCGGTCGCGCCCTGGAACGGCGCCGCGTGGTTGATACTCGCCGCGGCCGCGGCTGTTGCCGCCATTGCGGTCTGGCGGCTTCCGCGAACCATCGGAATGATCGTCTGCTGGACCGCCGTCACCGGCGCGATCATCGTCACTTACACGCTGTACAACGTGGCGATCCTCCCACTGCCTCACCGCTACATGCTGGAGTTCAACCTGTGCCTCGTGCTCGCGGTGACGGCTCTCGTTTCGCTTGCGCCGGCGCGATGGCGGCCTCTGCTTGTCGCCGCACTCATGATCGGGGGAGCGCCCGGCGCTGTTCATTTTCTGCGCCATGCGTGGAGTGTGCAGCCGCGTCCTGAGAGTCCACAGGCAAGCGCCGGATACCCCATCGCGCAGTGGCTTAGTGAGCACGCGGACGATTCACGAATTATGGCATCCGGCGAACTCGAACCGGAGCTTTCGGTGTGGACCGGCCTCGCGCAGGTCGGAGGATCCGGTCAGGGCGTTTCCAATCCCCTGATCTTCGCCGCTGAGCGCCAGATCGCATTCGGATGCGGAGCCGATTCCGAAAAGATCGCCGACCTTTGGTTGCGCGCGCTCAATGCCGGTTATTTCGTCGTGAACGGCGCGGGGTCGCCTGAGTACTATCACTGGGTCGCCGACCCCGCGAAGTTCGCGGCGCTTCCCGTCGTGTGGCGAAACGCGGCGGACGACACGATTTATCAATTGCCAGCGGAGCCGCAGGCGGTTGTCGTCGACGCATCTGGTTTAGACCGCCTGCCGCCGTTTCGCTCTACGTCGGACGCGCGATTTCTCGAAGCTTACGTCCAATGGGCCGCGGGAAAGCGCCCTGTGCCGCTTCGATGGACGTCTCCCTCGCACGCGGACTTCGACGCGGAACTGAAACCCGGCGAGGCGATTCTGGTGAAGACCGATTACGACCGCGGCTGGCGGGCGGACCAGGCGTCGGCCGCGCCGGATCCAATCGGCTTCCTTCTTATCCGCGCAGCGCCCGGCGCGCGGCGATTTCATCTGCGGTTCGGCGCCGCCTGGGACATAGGGGCCGGCATCGCGATCACGGCCATTACGATCATTCTTCTGCTTGTGCGCGCGCCCGGGATTCTCATTGGCGTGATTGCGCTTGCGCCGGCCGCGGCCGGATACGTGGTGCTCGCGACCGCGCCGCCGCCCACGGTCGCACTCGCCGAAGAAGCGTTCGCTCGCCTGCAGCCTCCGACGATCAATCCCCGTGGCATCGTGGACGCCGGAACCAACGCCCAGCCGCCGTTTGAGCGGGGACGCGTCCTGACCGTCTATGGACTGAATTTCGGCGGCCCCGGCGATATGGTGCGGGTGATGGCGGACGATCGCCCGGCAACCATCGAGTGGCGCACGGGCAATCAGATCAATTTCCGGCTTCCTGCTGACGTTCCTTCGACGGTTCCGCTGACGGTCGATGTGAACGGCTGCCGGGGCAATGCCTTCGCTGTCCGGATGCGGTGATCGGGAGGAAAACAAGTGCCAACACGGCGGATAAACTATCCGCGCGACAGCTGGCACATCGTGGCGCGGGCGCGCTCCCGCCCGCCGCGCCGGCAATCGTGCCGGCGCTTGTCGCCGCTTAATCCGCCAGCGGATCCGGCCTCACCTGAAAATGCACGACCTTGCTCATCGTGCCCTTTCCCGTCTCGCTGTGGAAGGGTGTACGGGTGCCCCACGTGGTCCACACGCCCTTGCCCTTCCAGCCGGCCTTCGCGTCGTCGATGCGTCCGTCCATTCCCTTCGCGAAGAATCCGAGAGGATACGGCACACGCATGACAACCCACTTGCCGTTCACGAGGGCGAGCAGCGAGTCGGACGAATTCCCGGTCGCGATCGGCGTATTCTTTCCGAGACCGAGGGTGTCGTGCTGATCGACCCAGTCATAGTAATGCGAATCCGCGCTCCCGTTATCCTTCACATTTTTGAAATTCGGACCGGGCGTCGCGTATAGAGTCCAGCCTTCCGGACAATGCTGCCCCGTCGCCGTCGGCCCATTCAGCGGGCCTTTGCACTTCTTCCGGTCGAAACTCGCCAGATGCCCGCTGCCCAGCGCCACCCACGCCACGTTGTTCCGGTCGATATCCATGCCGCGCGGAGAATAACCCTGCACCTTCGCTTTCGGATTGTTCCACGGCACTTCGTAGTATTCGGTGAGCGTGGTCTCGGGCGGATTCGAACCCGGCGTAACACGCACGATGCCGCCGGGGAAACCGAGCACGCTGCCCCAGACCGAGCCGTCGGTCCCGATGGCGATTCCGTAGGGCGCAGCGTTCAGACGCGTGTCCTTGTCGGGTGGCGCAATCGCCGTCACGGCAGCGGATGTCCCGAGACTCTCGCCGCTGGGCGCCGTCGTGACTTTCTGCTCGCTCTCCGCATATCCGTCGCGCTTGCCGTTGCCGTTCGTATCGAGCACCAGCGCCGACCAGCCCTGCGACTGCTGCTCGTCATGCGTCTGGTCGTACATCTTCGTATTGAGCCAACCGATCACGCCGCCACCGCCGCCGCTCGAGGTCCACAGCGTATTGTTGGCATCCTCCGCAAACAGAAGATGGTGGGTCGCGAAACAGGTGTCGATCATCGACGTCTGCTTCGTCGCCGGATCGTACACCGCGAGCTGCCGTCCTGATGTTGCGAGCGGCGTCAGCTTCGCGGAAATCAGATCGGAGCCAGCCTTGCAGAATGCCGGGTCCGCATTGGCGCGAATCCGCGACGTATACCACAAACGCCCGCGTCCATCGAACATAGGGTTGTGGACGGTGGTGTGGCTGTCCCAGATCGCTTCATCGCCCCAGAAATTTGATTCCGCGAGCGGCTTCGGCTGCCCCGGCGTATTCGCGTCGCGATACGGAATCTTCACCTGCGCGGTCGTATTGTGCACGGGATCGAGCACGGGCAGATAGTCGCGGCTCTCTTCCGGCGATCCATATATAAGGCCGTTCGCATTGACGGTGGGATTGCGTTTGTCGGTCGAGATTTCGTCGTGCAGATAGGCTTTGGGATCGGCCCAGTCCCACTGCGTGATCACGATATTGCGTTCGACGCCCTGCGGACGCGGCGGCGCTGCGGCCGGTAGTTCGCCGTGCGCGATGCGGGTTGTCCAGTCACCGAATTCGGCGGTCGCGCGCTCCGCGCCCAATTGCCCGAGGCCGCCCATCATGGCGTTCCCCGCCTGGCCGGATTGCACGCGCCGCTGCCACGCCTTCGCCGGCGAATCGAGTTTCGCAAACAGCGGAGGAATAGTGCGCGTGTAGGCGTTCCCGAGTTGGTGGCACGATTCGCAACTGTCGGTTTTAATAAGGTGCAGCCACTGTCCCTGATTCTTCACATTGGGCGAAATGCCGTTGCCCGAGGGACCCGTACCCGGAAACTCATTCTTCTCCGGAACCTTGAGCAGCGAATACCAGTAATTCGCCGGATACAATTGCGCCGCCGTTTTCGCGTCGGGTGCGATGGTGGGCGTCAAATTGACGATCTTGCCGGACTCCGTCTCGACCTTTGGCGAGTCGACCAGGCCGTATCCGCGCGCCCACACCGTGTACTTTGCCTTTGGAAGATTGGGCACGAGATAGCGGCCGCGATCGTCGGTCACGACTTCCTTTATGTATCGCGTCGGAAGCGATGTTGTCTCCGCGATGACCCAAACGCCGGCCTCGGGACCTTTGCTGCTGGAAACAATGCCGCCGATGGCATCGGGCCGCGACTTCACGCCTGGGGCCGCCTCCTGCGCAATTGAGAAAACAGCGACGGAGAGTACCGCCGCGCCGCCAATGCTCAAAAGTATGGAAGTGCGCATTTCGATTTCTCCTGATTCCGCAACCGCCGATCAGTATATACTTTTGCGCCGGAACCGGTGCGCCGCTCGCCGGGCCGGAACTCATAAATTCTACTAATCCAAAAACAGGATAAAATAAATTTGCTTTATCGTAAGCACTCTCCGCATAATGGCCATGGAGCACCTTCCAACTATGAATAATCGCGTCTGGATCTTCGACACGACCCTCCGGGATGGCGAACAGTCACCCGGTTGCAGCATGACCGTACCCGAGAAGCTGCGCATGGCGGGCAAACTGGTCGAACTCGGGGTGGACATCCTCGAGGCCGGTTTTCCGATCGCCTCCCAAGGCGATTTCGAAGCGGTGGACGCAGTCAGCCGGGAATTTCCCTGGGTGCAGGTGGCGGCGCTTGCCAGATGCACCCGTCTGGATGTCGAACGCGCGGCCGAGTCTCTCAGAAAAGCGCGGCGGCCGCGCATTCACACGTTTCTCGCCACCAGCGACATTCACCTCAAACACAAGCTCAGGATGTCGCGTCAGCAGGTTCTCGATCACGCCGTTGCCGCGGTCGAGCTCGCCCGCTCTTATGTTGATGACGTCGAGTTCTCCGCCGAAGATGGCGCGCGCACCGATCCCGAATATCTCGAACAGGTCTCGCGCGCGGTTGTCGCCGCGGGTGCCCGGACCGTCAACATTCCGGACACCGTCGGTTACTCGACCCCGGATGAATACGGCGAAATCATCGGACGCGTTGTGAAGGCCCTCGGTGACACCGCGATCGTCAGCGTCCATTGCCACGACGACCTTGGACTTGCAGTCGCCAACTCGATGGCGGCCGTCCGCGCCGGCGCCCGCCAGATCGAATGCACCATCAACGGCATCGGCGAGCGCGCGGGCAACTGCTCGCTCGAAGAGATCGTCATGATCATGAAGACCCGACAGGACCGTTTCCCTTACACCACGGGCATCCACGCCGAGCACCTCTTTCCCGCGAGCCAGATGCTGAGCTCGATCATCAGTTTCGGTCCGCAGCCGAACAAGGCGATCGTGGGACGCAACGCCTTCGCGCATGAGGCCGGCATCCATCAGGATGGCTTTCTCAAGGAACGGACGACCTACGAAATCATGGACCCGAAGTCCGTCGGTGTGCCGGAAAGCCGCCTCGTGCTCGGCAAACACAGCGGCCGGCACGCGCTGAAGAATCGTCTCGAAGATTTGGGATTCACCCTGTCGAAGGAAGAGCTCGACCTCGTCTACACCGAAATCACAGCCCTCGCGGATAACAAAAAGGGCTTGATGGACGAGGAAATCGCGGCGCTCGCTCACCGTAGCCAACAGGCGCTGGCAACCGCTCTGTAGACTGGTTCTTTCGGCATCGCTCCCTTGCGGTAGCGGCTCGGTAAAGACGCAACTCTGCCGAGCCCCGATGGCAAGGGAGCGTTGCCGATGCCAAGGAGAACACTTGAATCTCAACGTACTCGTCCTTCCCGGCGACGGGATTGGCGCCGAAGTAACTCGCGAAGCCGTGCGCGTGATGCGCGTGGTGGCCGAAAAATGGAAGCACCAGCTCACCATCCGTGAAGGTCTTCTCGGCGGCGTCGCGATCCACAAAACCGGCAAGCCGCTGCCGCCGGAAACCGAAAAGCTCGCGCTCGAAGCCGACGCCGTCCTGATGGGCGCCGTCGGACTCCCCGAATTCGACAACGCCCCCACTAGCCAGCGCCCCGAGACCGGCTTGCTCGGCATCCGCAAAGCCATGGGCGTCTTCGCCAATCTGCGGCCAGTGCGCAGCTACAAGGCGCTGCTCGATTCCTCTCCTCTGAAGAACGACCGCATCGACGGCGTCGACATGATCATCGTCCGCGAGCTCACCGGCGGCTTGTATTACGGCACCCCGCGGGGCATCTCCGGCGAAGGCATGGACGAGCGCGGCGTCAACACGATGGTCTACACCCGCCGCGAAATCGATCGCATCGCGCGCATGGCCTTCGAGCTGGCGCGCAAGCGGCGCAAAAAGCTGACCTCAGTCGATAAGTCGAATGTCATCGACACTTCACAGCTCTGGCGCAGAGTCGTCATCGAAGTTTCGAAAGATTACTCCGACGTCGCTCTCGACCACCTGCTTGTCGACAACTGCGCCATGCAACTCGTTCTCAATCCGAAACAGTTCGACGTGCTGGTTACCGAAAACATGTTCGGCGACATTCTCAGCGACGAAGGCGCGGTGCTCGCTGGCTCGATCGGCATGCTCCCCTCCGCCTCGATCGGCGACAAGAAAGCGTCGGGCGCATGGGCGGGACTCTACGAGCCGGTGCACGGCTCCGCCCCCGACATCGCAGGCCAGAACAAAGCCAATCCCTTTGGCGCTATCGGCTCCGTTGCCGCTATGCTCGAATATTCTTTCGGACTCACCGAAGAAGCGGCCGCCGTCAATCGCGCCATGGAACAGGTTCTGAACAGCGGCAAGGTTACGGCGGACCTCCGCCCCGCCGGCAAGCCCGCCACCACGGAAGAAACAGGAGAAGCAGTGTGTCAGGCAATTTAACTCTTTCCCAGAAGGTTTGGAACGCGCACGTCGTCCATGAGGAACCGGGTGCGCCCAGTCTTATCTACATCGATCTGCACCTGGTGCACGAAGTCACTTCCCCGCAGGCCTTCCAGGGGCTGCGCGAGCGCGGCCTCAAAGTGCGCCGTCCCGATCTCACGATTGCCACGACGGACCACAGCATTCCCACCACCGACCGTTCGCTGCCCATCGTCGATCCAATCGCGGCCAATCAGGTCGCGCAGCTCGACAAGAACTGCAAGGAATTCGGCATCACGCATTACGGCGTGCATTCGAGCCATCAGGGCATCGTGCACGTGATCGGTCCCGAGCTTGGACTCACCCAGCCCGGCATGACCGTCGTCTGCGGCGACAGCCACACCTCCACGCACGGCGCGGTCGGCGCGCTGGCCTTCGGCATCGGGACCAGTGACGTGGAAAACGTTCTCGCCACCCAGTGCCTGCTGCTGCGTCCATCGAAAACTTTCCGCGTGGACGTGACGGGCTCTCTGAAGCCAGGCGTTTCCGCCAAGGACATCATCCTCGCCCTCATCGCTCAGATCGGCATCGGCGGCGGCACCGGCACGGTGCTCGAATACACCGGCTCGGCCATCAGTTCCCTCGACATGGAAGCCCGCATGACCGTCTGCAACATGTCGATCGAAGGCGGCGCGCGCGCCGGCATGATCGCACCTGACGATACGACTTTCAACTACCTCCACGGCCGCCGCTTCGCTCCGAAGGGCGCCGATTGGGATGCCGCCGTCGCCCGCTGGCGCAAGCTGCCGACCGACCCCGGCGCGAAGTTCGATCGCGAGGTCACCATCAGCGGCGACGCGCTCGAGCCGATGATCACCTGGGGCACCAATCCCGGCATGGGCGTGTCGATCAACAACCCGATCCCGGAGCCGTCGAGCGTATCGGATCCTCTGGAGCGCGACGCGCTCACCAAAGCCCTCACCTATATGGGACTCGAAGCCGGCAAGCCACTCGCGGGGCACGCGGTCAACGTCGTATTTATAGGTAGCTGCACCAATTCCCGCATCTCCGATCTGCGCAGCGCGGCCAGTGTTCTGAAAGGCCGCAAGGTGAATCCGAACGTGCGCGTGATGGTGGTGCCGGGCTCGATGGAAGTGAAACGCCAGGCCGAAGCCGAAGGGCTCCCCGAAGTCTTCCGCGCTGCCGGATGCGACTGGCGCGAGCCGGGCTGCTCGATGTGCATTGCGATGAACGGCGACCAACTGCAGCCGGGCCAGTACAGCGTCTCGACCAGCAATCGCAACTTCGAAGGCCGGCAGGGCAAGGGCGGGCGGACGTTCCTCGCTTCTCCACTCACCGCCGCGGCCAGCGCCATCACCGGCGTTGTGACCGATGTCAGGACAATCCTATGAAGCCTTTTACTCCCTTTCAATCGCGCCTGGTCCCGCTGCCGCTCAACAATGTCGACACCGACCAGATCATCCCGGCGCGCTTTCTCAAAACGACGTCGAAGGAAGGACTCGACAAGCAGCTGTTCTGTGATTGGCGCTACAACGCGGATGGGAGCCCGAAGCCGGATTTCATCCTCAACACTCCGCGCGGCCAGAACGCGGAGATCCTGCTCGCCGGCGACAACTTCGGCTGCGGCAGCTCGCGCGAGCACGCGCCCTGGGCGTTGACCCAGTTCGGATTCCGTGCGGTAATCAGCACATCCTTCGCGGATATTTTCAAAGGCAATTCGCTCAAAAATTCTCTGTTGCCGATTGTGGTCTCGCACGAAATCCACGAGAAACTGCTCGCGTTGCCTGCTGATGCACAAGTGAAGGTCGACCTCGCCTCACAGACAATGACGCTGCCGGATCGTCAAAGGGTCGAATTTCCGGTTGACCCGTTTTCGAAGACGTGCCTCCTCGAAGGCGTCGATGAGCTGGGCTGGATCCTCAAGCAGGAACCGGCGATCGCGGCGTTTGAGAAGAACCGCGTCGGCTCGATCAATACGCGGGCTTAAAGAATCGGTTTTCTCTGCGCGGAGACGCGGAGAAAACCTGAGAAACATCTGGGGGCTTTCGACCGCGGCCTGCCATGATGACATTGACACTATGGCAGACGACAAGAAACGATCGTCCGCCCTACAGCGCGTTGTTCGTAATTTGCTGCAGCGGCTGAACTATCATTTGGGGCCGGTGGATACGACGCCTGAACCGTTCGATGCGGAACGGCTGCGCGCGGCGGAAGCGGCCTTGCGCGAATTGCCAATGCCGGACGAAGGCGGGCGCGAATATCTCGCCAAACACATCCCGCGGCTCGCGCGCACGCTCGCGCTCGTGCCGCCGCCGCAGTCGACAGGCCGCGTGCTCGAACTCGGCTGCTACATGCAGATCACTCCGCTGCTCGCACGGCTGTGCGGGTATCGCGAGGTGCGGGGAGCATATTACGGTCCGCCGGGAAAAATCGATCGGAAGACGATGGCATTTCCCGATGATGATTTCCATTGCGAAGTCGACCATTTCGACGCCGAGCGCGATCCGTTCCCCTATCCGGACGGGCATTTCGACCTCGTAATCGCGGGAGAAATCATCGAGCATATGACGTACGACCCGATGCACCTGCTTGTGGAATCGCGGCGGGTGCTGCACGACGGCGGCGCGCTGCTCGTGACGACGCCGAACGTGGGAAGCATCACGAGCGTCGCGAAGACGCTCGACGGGCGCGATAACCCGCAGATTTTCTTTCTCTATAACCGGCCGAGCGCGACCGAGCCGGCGGAGATCGGACACGTCCGCGAATACACGGCACACGAACTTGGTGAGGCAGTGAAGGCGGCGGGGTTCGAAGTCGAGCGATTGTTCACGACGTTCATCGGCGAGTTCTCGACGCATCGTCCGCTGCTGCAATTGCTCGCGGAGCACGGATACCCGACTGAAAATCGCGGCGAGCAGTCGTGGTGCCTCGCGGTGAAGAGAGCCGGGCTTCCGATCGACCGGTATCCCTGGTTTATTTACAGTCCGGCATGACGGAACCGCGGTCGGGACTGCTGAAATCCGCGGGCATCGTGTCGGCCGCGATCGCCATGAGCCGCATTACCGGACTGCTGCGCGAGAGCGTGCTGAGCTGGCTGTTCGGCGCCGGCGCGATCTATGACGCCTATGTGCTCGGATTCCGCATCCCGAGTCTCACGCGCGAGTTGTTTGCGGAAGGCGCGTTGTCATCCGCGTTCGTCCCGACCTTCACCCGTTACCTGATGACGAAGACGCGTGCGGAGGCGCGCGAGCTTTCGAACATTACCGGCACCATTCTGCTGGCCATTCTCGGCTGCTTCTGTGCTCTGGCGATGCTGTTCAGTCCGGTGATCGTGAATCTGTTTGCGCCTGGATTTCACGCGGTGCCGGGCAAGTCGGAGCTGGCGGCGTCGCTGGTGCGTACAATGTTCCCGTTTCTGCTGCTGCTCGCGCTGGCTTCACAGGCGCAGGGCATCCTCTACGCGACGCACAGCTTCGCCGTGCCCGCGGTGTCGCCCGCAGTCTGCAACATCGTGTCGGTGACGGCAGGGCTCGCGCTCGCCTGGTGGTTCGGCATCAGCCCCGTGCGCGGCATGGCGATCGGGGTCGTGCTCGGCGGCGCCGCGCAGTTGGCGTTTGTGCTGCCGGGCGTATGGCGCGCGGGATTCGCCTGGCGTCCGCAATGGAATCTCCAACATGAGGGCGTGCGGCACATTCTCGCGCTGATGGGACCGGCAGTGATCGGCAGCGCGTCCGGCCAGATCAATATCCTCGTGAACACGAATTTCGCCGCCGGATTGCGCGATGCTGCCGGACATGTGATGAACGGACCGGTGAGCTGGTTGTCGTATGCCTATCGTTTTTTCTCGCTGCCGATGGGGCTATTCGGTGTTGCGATCGCGTCCGCCGCGCTGCCGCGCATATCGCGCAGCGCCGCGCACCGGAACTTCGCGGAGTTCCGGGAGATTCTGGCGCAGTCCATTCTGATGATTTTACTGCTGACGATTCCGGCGGCCGTCGGACTCGCGGTGCTGGGCGAAAGCATGATCGGAATTGTCTACCAGCATGGGAAGTTCCTCGCGGCTGACACGCACCAGACCGCGCTCGCGCTTTCCTGCTATGCGATGGGGCTGGCGGGCTACTCGGTGCTGAAGCTCGTCGCGCCGGCCTGGTATGCGCTGGGAAATTCGCGGACGCCGATGGCGGTGAGCATCGTCTCGGTCGCGGTCAACGCGGGCGTGGCGTGGTACATGGTGCGGGTGGAGGGCTTCGGGCACGCGGGGCTGGCGCTGGCGAGTTCGGTCGTATCAACCTTCAGCGCGCTGACGCTGTTGATCCTGCTGCGTCCGAAGATCGGCGGCGTAGCGGGGTGGCAGTTGCTCGCGGGGGCGCTGAAGATCGTCGCCGCCGCGGCGGTGATGGGCCTCGTGTGCCGTGGAGCGGTGATGGCATCGCACGCCTTTGTTCGCACGCCCGGCCTCGCGCGCGTCACGGACCTCGCGCTCGGCATCCCGGCCGGCGTCATTTCGTTTTACGCTGTGGCGGCGGCGTTGCAGGTGCCGGAACTCGCATACGCGCGGGCGGAAATGCTGCGCAAATTCCGCAGTGCGGCCTGAGCAGTCTGTTAAAATTCGATCACACCGATCAACAAATGCTTTCAGACATTTCACACGCGATTCGATTGCAGATTCTCGACGATCGAAGCGCGGTGCTGGCGAAGGAAATCGCCGCGCTTCCGAAGCACATCACCGAGATCGAGAAGAAGCTCGAATCCCACCAGCGGAGACTCGAGCACGATCGCGCCGCGCTCGCCGGCAATCAGAAGGAACGCAAGCGCCTGGAAGGCGAGATCCAGACGAGCGAGGGGAAGATCTCGAAGCTGAAATCGCAAATGATGGAAGCGAAAACGAACGATCAGTATCGCGCCTTCCAGCATGAGATCGACTTCTGCCAGCAGGAGATCCGCCGGCACGAAGACCGCATTCTGGAGCTGATGACGGAATCCGATCCGCTGGAAAAGGCCGTAAAGGCGGCCGAGGCTGCGCTGACAGCGGAGAAGAAGGAAGTCGAAGCGGAGAAAACCAAAGCGCGCGAGCGGACGGCGGTCGATCAAAAAGAAATCGATGGGCTGACCGCGGAGCGCAGGCAGATCCTGAGTGAGATGACGCCGCGCATTGCGTCGGAATACGAGCGCATCCGCAAAGGACGCGCCGGCGTGGCGATTGCCGAAGTTATCGGGGGGCGCTGCTCGAAGTGCAATATGCAGGTGCGCCCGCAGTTCCTGCAGGAGCTGAAACGGGGCGACTCGGTGATGGTGTGCGAGAGCTGTAAGCGGATGCTGTATTGGAATCCGCCGCAAAGCGCCGAGGATCTCGGCGCGACGGGAACGTGAGATCACACGCAACAGTCGCGGCTGTTGTGCTGAGTTGCGCGGCCGCATTCGCGCTCGAGACCGACGGCAAGTTCACCGAATTCAACCTGCCGCAGGCGGGCAGCGGATCCACCACCATGTCGATCGCCGCCGACGGCAATCTCTGGTTCACGGAAGGCGCAGGCAACCGTATTGGCCGCATGGCTCCCGACGGCACGGGCATTCAGGAATTCAAGCTGCCGAATGCAAACAGCGCTCCGCGGATCATCTCCCTCGGTGCGGATAAGAATCTCTGGTTCACCGAGCATACGGGAAATCGCATCGGACGCATCACGCCCGCCGGTGTGTTGACGGAATTCCCGATCCCGACCGCGAACTGCCAGCCGCGCGCGATTGCGCTGGGGTCTGACGACGCATTATGGTTCGGAGAATTCACCGGCAACCGCATCGGCCGCGTCACGACGGACGGCAAGATCACCGAGTTCCCGATTCCGACGGAGAACAGCGGTCCGCGCGCGATCGCGGCGGGTCCGGATGGGAACCTTTGGTTCTCGGAGTTCAACGCGAGCAAGATCGGGCGCATCACGACGAAAGGCGTCATCACCGAATTCGATTTGCCGCGCCCCAACAGCGGTCCTGGCGACATCACCACGGGTGCGGACGGGAATCTCTGGTTCGTCGAGCTTTCCGGTCGCATGGACGGGCGCGCCGTCGACGGCAATCGCGTGGTGCGTATTACGCCGGCTGGCAAAGTGACGGAGTTTCCGATTCCGAGCGCGACAGGCTCCCCGATCAACATCGCCGTCGGACCCGACAAAAACATCTGGTACACGAAAGGCAACCGGCTGGGCCGCGTCACCCCGGAAGGCGTCATCACCGAGTTCGAGACGCCCGGCGCGGGGGCGACAGGGCTCACCGCCGGCAGCGACCGCCAGCCGCCGGACCGGTTGACCGGACGCCTCTGGTTCACCGAGAGCGCGGCGAATCGCATCGCCTTCCTCAGTTTTAAATGACAAGTTCCTTTCTCGAAGAGCTGCGCTGGCGCGGTTTCATCGAAGCTGTCACGAGTGACGATCTGGATGCGTTTCTCAACGACGCCCGCCGGACGATCTACGTCGGCTTCGATCCCACGGCCGACAGCCTTCACCTCGGCAGTCTGATTCCGGTGATGGGACTGGCGCACGCGCAAAGGCACGGGCATCGTCCGCTGGTGCTGGTGGGCGGCGGGACCGGATTGATCGGTGACCCGAGCGGCAAATCCAGCGAGCGCACGCTGTTGACGGAAGAAAAGACGCGCGAGCACGCGGCGGCGATCCGCGTACAACTGAGCCGGTTCTTCGATCTTTCGTCCGACGACAAAGCGCTGCTGCTGAATAACGCCGACTGGCTGTGCTCGCTGAACCTGCTGGAATTCCTGCGCGACATCGGCAAGCATTTCTCGGTGAACGAGATGATCAAGCGCGATTCGGTGCGGACGCGGCTTGAAGAGCGCGACCAGGGCATCTCATACACCGAGTTCAGCTACATGCTGATGCAGGCCTATGATTTTCTGCATCTCCACCGGCATTTCGACTGCACGATTCAGATGGGCGGCAGCGATCAGTGGGGGAACATTCTTTCGGGCAAGGAACTGATCCGGCGAATTGACGGTGGGCGGGGCGAGGGCATTACGTTCCCGCTGCTCATGTCGTCGAGTGGGAAGAAGTTCGGCAAGACGGAGGAAGGCGCCGTGTGGCTCGATGCGAAGCGCACGAGTCCTTATCAGATGTATCAATACTGGCTGCAGACGGCGGACGCGGATGTGGTGCGCTATCTGAAGCTCTTCACGTTTCTTGATCGGGCGCGCATCGTTGAGCTTGCCGGGGAAGTCGCCGCGCGTCCGGAGAAGAGAGAGGCGCAGCGCGTGCTGGCCGCGGAGTCTACGGCGATCATTCATGGCGATGAGACAGTCGAGGCGGTTGAAATCGTTAGTCGCATTCTCTTCGGATCAGAAGAAATTCCGTCGCCGGAGGCGATGGCCATGCTGGGTCGGGAGATGCCAGTGACTCCAATCAACATGAGCAATTTTGCGCTTGGCATTCCTCTCATCGATCTCCTCATGAAAACCCATCTGGCAGAGAGCAAAGGGATGGCGAGGAAACTTGTCGAAGGTGGCGGCGTCTACGTTCACAGCGAGCGTCAAAGCCAGCCGCAGCGAATCATATCGACGGACGATTTCAAATGGCCAGGAGCGTTGTTGCTGCGAGTTGGCAAGAAGAATTATCATTTGGTGACTCTGTTCGATCTCTAGCGAGGCCCATTTTTGGTTTTTTTAGCTGAGAGCGGCATTCGCCCGCAGTGTTTGCAGAGTTCCGAACAGATCACATAGAATCGATACGACTCACACGAAGGAGACCGCATGACCCGCGCACTTCACCTCTCTATTGCCGTGCTGGCCGTGACAGGCTACGCCATCGCCCAGGGCCCACCACCCGCTCCCGGCGCGGCGCCGGGTCCCGGCCGCGGAGCGTTTCCTCCCGTCGTAATCGGCCCCTCCGCTCCCGTACCACCGGAGGTGGCGATTCCGCGCCCCACACCTGACGAACTGACGCAGGTCAACGACGCAATTGCGAAGTGGGTCGCCTCCAACAATGGGCCGAACAGAGCACTCCTTCAGAAGTTTCAATCGTTGATGCTGCTCCAACCACCGCATCTGAACGTGGCGGCCACGTATACGCAGACCCAGCAGCGCATGGGGCCGCGCCATCTCGGCTTCGCAGAGACCGCGAGCAGAGCCAACATCGACCTGCTGCTGCACGGCGACTCGATTACAGACTGGTGGGTGCAGGGAGATGCCAACAAGGCGATGTTCGACAAGTATTTCGGCAATTACAAAACGGCCAACTTCGCCATCGCCGGCGACACCACTCAGGGCGTTCTCTGGGGTCTGAAGAACGGCGAAGGTCAGGGATTCCAGCCAAAGGCCATCATGCTGATGATCGGAACCAACAACTCCGGCGCTTCCACCGCGCCTGAGATTGCCGAAGGCGTCGGCGCCGTCGTGCTGGAGATGCGGAAGGACTTTCCCGACGCGAAGATTCTCCTGCTGGCGATCTTCCCGCGCGGCCTGCCCGGCGACCCCGTGCGCGACAAACTCGCCGAGGTCAACCGGATCATTTCAAAGCTGGACGACCAGAAGCACGTCTTTTTCATGGATATCGGTCCGAAGTTCCTCGATGAGAATGGCGCCTTCCTGCCGGATTCGTTCCGGGCCGACAACCTGCATCCGCAGGCGAAGGGTTATGACATCTGGGGAACGGCGGTGAAGGATAAACTTGCGGAGTTGATGAGGTAACCGCACATGCCCATTTCGCGACGAAGAATGCTCGGCGGCATGGGTGTCGCGGCGCAGATTGCCGCAGCCCAGGCTCCGGCGCAACTCACTGGCACTAATGCCGGACGGCGCTTCAAAGCCTTCGTCCGGCACGGCACGACTGCTTCCGTCGAAGAGCTCCGCCTGCACGCGATCCAGCCGCGCGAAGTCCTCATTCGGACGCAGGCGTCCGCTGTCTGCTACACCATCGTCGGCGGCGCGCTGGCCACAACGAACGTGGCCCAGGCATCGATTCCCAACCATTCCGGAATGGGCGTTGTGGAAGAAGCCGGTCCGCTGGTCAAGCGCGTGCAGAAAGGCGACCGCGTCGTTATTCCCGGAACTCCGCAGTGCGGTGTCTGCTACCAGTGCCTGCACGGCCGGGCGGATTGGTGCCAGTTCCTCGACACCGCGCCGCCGCATCCGGTGGCGGAGATGTCCGACGGGACGCAGATCGTCGAGCAGGCGGGCCTCGGCGGATTGAGCGAACTCATGGTGGTGCCGGAGGAGTACTGCTGCCCGGTGTTCACCGATCTTCCGGCCGAGCACTTGACGCTGCTCGGCGACACCGTCGGCACCGGACTCGCCGCGGCGCGCGACCTCGTGCAGGTCGAGCCGAGCTGGAACGTCGTCGTGCAGGGAGCCGGTCCCGTTGGGATGGGCGCCATCCAGGCGGCGCGGCTCGCCAACGCGGGGCAGGTGATCGTCATCGAGCCGATCCGCGCCCGCAGGGAGATCGCGATGAAGGTCGGCGGAACGATCGCTCTTGATCCAAACGCGGAAGGCAATAACCTGGTCGCGAAGATTCATTCTCTGTGCAAGGGCGTCACCGACCGCCGCTTCGCCGGAGGAAGGATGTCCGGCAACGGGCGCCTGGCCGTGCCGGATGGCGCCGACTTCGTAATCAATGCGGTTGGCAGCGACTGGTTTCCGCCGAAGGTTGAAGTGGGGCCCGATCCCACGGCGATTCTTCCGCTGCAGCAGTGCTTCGATTTCACGAGGGCTGGCGGCCACATCGTGATGCTGGGCGTTGCGTGGCGCGGCAATGTGAGCTTCAACGCGGCGCAATTCTCCAACCGCGGCCGGAGCTTCTATTCCGGACAGCAGGGCGGGTTGAATATGCTGCGCGATATTCCGCGCTATGTGACGATGATCGAGAAGGGCCTCATCGATATGAAATCGATGGTTACGAAGACCTATCCGATTGAGCAGACGCGCGAGGCGATTCAGGCCGTCGGGGACCGCACGGTGCTGGGCGCGGTGATCACCTTCGCCTGATTACCAAACATTGACATCAAACGAGCAGGCTCGCAGCCCTCGCCAAAGGACCTTGGGAATGGTTCACCGGCACGGTACGCATCGACCCGCTTTTTCAGGCGCCCGATCCGGGCGCTGGCGCAGGGCGCAAGCGCCACTTTCGAGCCGGGAGCGCGGACCGCGTGGTATACGCATCCGCTGGGACAGACTCTCATCGTTACGGCCGGCTGCGGTTGGGCGCAGCGCGAGGGTGACCCGGTTGAGGAGATTCGGCCGGGTGACGTGGTCTGGTTCGCGCCCGGCGAGAAGCATTGGCACGGTGCCACGCCGTCTACCGCCATGGCAACAACGATGGCAAGGCGACCGTAGGCAGCAACGCTGAATCAGTAACTTGTACAATCGAAAAACGAGGGCTCAGTTCGAATCCCCCTCTCCGCCAGATTTTCCAAGGCTTGCACGCCTGACCGACGCTTCCCGTCCAGCTCAACGCGGCCGGTTCCGGATAAAAATCAAATCCTGACGGTATCTTCCCGCGCTGGACTCACAGCGACAGCAGACGGACTCCCCCGCTTCGCCAACGCCTTCCTCCTCGGCTGCAGGACGCGGTTCCACCACATGATCGTCCCGGTCACGAACATCGCCGCCGGTGCCAGCCCGAACAGCGCCCACGTCGCCTTCGTCGCCTGATCGCAGAAGCCGGGACCGCGGCAGGGAATCCCGATGCCGTTGATCCGTCCGAAATGCGCGTAGGCGAGCCAGTAAATGATGCGGTCGCCGAGGCGCGTTCGCATATTCGCGGCGGTCTGCGGTTCCAGCCAGTCGGCGAAATCCTGTATACGATCGGGGAAGGTGAGGTAGATCCCGCTGAGGCCGAACGCCAGAACGAATGCCAGGCTCCAGAAGCCGATCATGCTGTGCATGTGCCAGTTCAGGCGCTTCCAGCCGACACGCCGAGGCAGCGTCACGCTGCGCGGCCATGTCTTTAGCCCCGGCCACCAGACCACCATTCCGGTCACGGCCAGTACGAGCAGAGCGAGCGCGCCGGCTCCATTGACCTTTCGCCCGGTGGGTCCGGCGAACAGATTGTCGTGGAGATCGAGCAGCCCCGAGACCATCCGAATGCCCATCGAAACCGAGTCGCCCAGATCCTGGCCTGTCTTCGGATCGATCAGCCTGTGCCGAATCTCTGTCCCTCTGCGCAGCCGGACATCCACCGCCTGATCGGGGTTACTGGCGCGGCCGAGATTGACGATGATGTAGTCGGGGTAAAGGCGCGCGACGGCGGCCTTGAGCTGGTCGTCGCTCAGGTCTGATCCCGCGGCGGTCGAGATGCGGGGCGCCAGCGTCGCCGCCCGAAAAAGTTCGTTTCGATAGACGAGCACGCTGCCGGTCACGCTGATCATGAAGACGTAGATCCCGAGCGCGAGTCCCGTCCACAGGTGTGCCTGGAAGAGCGCTCGCCGGAGCCAGATCCGCTGCGGCTGCCGAAGCCATCGCTGCCATGCATTCGATTGTCCGGCTGAACCCATAGGGTGATGCTAATCCCGGTGCGCTAAAGTGTCAATTTCCAATCGCCAAAATACGCATAGAATATCCGAAAGACAGTTATGACATTCCTTCGGACTCGCACCCTATCCGCCCTGGCCGTCACGATCGCCGCACTGGGCCTCATCGGCATCACCCGCGCGCAACAGGCGCCGCGCCTCGTGGACGACGCCGTGTTGAAGAACGCCGGCACGTCCGCCGACGCCTTTCCCGGATCGTGGCTGAGCTACGGCCGCACTCAGAACGAAACGCGCTACAGCCCGCTGAAACAGATCGACGCGTCGAACGTGGGGCGGCTCGGTCTCGCATGGTCGTATGTGATCGGCGCGGGCGGCGGCAATCAGGAAGGCACGCCGCTGGTCTGGAACAATACGCTCTACGGTATTACGTCCTGGAGCGTGGTGTTCGCGGTCGACGCGCAAACCGGCAAGCAGTTGTGGCGTTGGGACCCGGAAATCAATCAGCCGGCCGTCCGGCCGAAGATCTGCTGCGGTGTTGTCAATCGCGGGCTCGCGCTATACAACGGCACCATCATCGCGCCCGTGAACGATGGACGTCTCATGGCTCTCAATGCCCTCACCGGCAAACCCGTCTGGGAGGCGCGCGTGGCGTATCCGCAGGACCTCTACACGATCACGATGGCCCCACGCATCGCGGGCGGCAAGGTGATCGTCGGGATCTCCGGCGGCGACAAACCGACGCGCGGATTCGTCGATGCCTATGACGCGAAGACCGGCGCGCATGCGTGGCGATTCTATACCGTGCCGGGCGATCCGTCGAAGCCGTATGAGAACGAGGCCATGCGCGTGGCGGCAAAGACATGGGGCGGCGACTTTTACACGAAGGGCGGTGGCGGCGCTGTATGGGATGGCATCGCCTACGATCCCGATTTGAATCTCGTGTATGTCGGGACCGGCAACGCCGAGCCGTGGGTGCAGAAGTTCCGCGGCGCGCAGAACCTCGACAATCTCTACACGTGCTCCATTCTCGCGCTCGATCTGAAGACGGGACAGCTCAAGTGGCACTACCAGACCGTGCCCAACGACAACTGGGATTTCGACAGCGTGCAGCAACTGATGATCCTGAATCTCAACGTCAAGGGGCGTCAGCGCAAGGTGATCGTACAGGCCGCGAAGAACGGCTTCTTCTATGTGCTCGACCGCGGCACGGGGGAGTTCATCTCGGCGGCGCCGTTCGTCAAAGTGACGTGGGCGACGGGGTTCGATGAGCGCGGACGCCCGATTCCGAGTCCCGAGGCATATTACGACACCGAAGGCGTGGAGATTTTTCCGACCGGCGGCGGCGCGCATAACTGGTCACCGATGTCGTTCAACCCCACGACCGGGCTGGTCTACATTCCTGCGTCTTACATGCCATTTCGTTATCAGGCACAGGAGGAGTTGAAGCCGGGCACCACGGGCTATGTGCGTCCGTCCGGTGAGGTGCGCTCGATCAAAGCATCGATCGGACCCAACGCCCCCGACGGTGTGCGCGGCGGACTGCAGGCCTGGGATCCTGTAAACCAGAAGTTGGCGTGGCACGCGGATGGCGGCGGCGGTATCGGCGGAGGATCGGTTACGACCGCCGGCAACCTGGTCTTCCATGTGAGCAACGACGGCAGTTTCCGCGCCTACAGCGCCGACAAGGGTGAGAAGCTCTACGAAGTCCAGGTTGGACGCACTGGCATGGCTCCGCCGATCACCTATGAAGTGGGCAGCAAGCAGTACGTCGCGTTCATGGGCGGGTTGGGACGTCCGGCGAATGTGACCGGTCCGACCGATGCAAAGGTGGATGCTCCGCCGATGTTGTTCGTGTTCGAGGTGGATGGGAAAGCGGAGTTGCCGAAGCCGGCTCCGCCGCCACCCGGCCGGGGTAATGGCGCTCCGCCGCCCGGACCGGCACCGGAACAAGCGCAGAATTAGTGCGGCAGGACAGCGAAGCGGAGCGTCCGTTCGCCGACCGGCGCCGACTGACCATCGTCTTTCTGGCATCGGTGAGCCTGCTGCTGGGCTTCGCCACGCTCGCGATCTACTTCCAGACGTACCGCCATGACTTCGTGTCATACGACGACGGCGATTACGTGTATGGAAACGTCTGGGTCTCGCGCGGGCTACGTCTTCGCGGAGTGATTTGGGCCATCACGGCGCTGTACATCAACTGGCATCCCCTGACATGGCTCTCGCATATGCTCGATGTCGAGTTGTTCGGGCTGACGCCCGGGCCTGAGCATCTCGTCAATGTCGCATTTCACATGGCGTCGACGATCCTGCTTCTGGTCGCTCTGTCGCGCATGACTGGAAAACCGGGACGGTCCGCGTTGGTATCAGCGGTGTTCGCGGTTCATCCACTGCATGTCGAATCTGTAGCGTGGATCGCCGAGCGCAAGGATGTGCTCAGCACGTTCTTCGAGGTGCTGACTCTGCTGTTCTACGCAGGTTACGCGCGGAACCGCACGATGGCGCGCTACGTCGCGGTGGTGGTCGCCTTTGCGTGCGCGCTCATGTCGAAGCCGATGGCCGTGACGTTTCCGTTCGTCCTGCTGCTTCTCGATTACTGGCCACTGGGCCGGACGAAGGTCTGGCCCGTCATTCGGGAGAAGATTCCGCTGTTCGCGATGTCGTTCGCCGCCGGCGTGCTCACGATGATCGCGCAAAGAAGGTCCGGGGCTGTAATATCCCTGGGGCGAGTACCGTTCGGGGGGCGCCTCGCGAACGCGGCAATCGCATCGGTCTGGTATGCGCGCAAAGCGATCTGGCCGGCGAAGCTCGCGTGCTTTTATCCGCTTCAGCCCGCGCGGCTGCGAGATGTTGTGTTGTCGCTGATGGCTCTCGCGATCATTACCAGCGCGGCTCGCCGCTGGCAAACGCGCCGTCCATACTTCCTCGTTGGATGGCTTTGGTATCTGGGGATGCTCGTTCCCGTCATCGGGATCGTCCAGGTCGGCCTGCAGAGCGTGGCGGATCGCTACTCATACATGCCGCTTACCGGGCTCTCAATCGCCTTCATCTGGCTCATCGCCGACGCACTCTCAGGCAGGTTCGTGCTGCAGGGACTCGGGGTATTCCTCGCCACCGTGGGGCTGGCGGTCCTGGCCGTCGCCGCGTGGCGGCAGACGTCATGGTGGAAAGATGGCGAGACTTTGTACCGGCACGCCACCGCCGTGACGCAAAAGAACTATCTGATGGAAAGCAACCTGGGAGCCGTCCTGTCGATCGAAGGACGGCATGCGGAGGCCATCGAACAATACCGGAGAGCTATCGCCGACCGTCCGGATTTCGAGCCCCCATATGCCAATCTTGGCGGCGAGTTGCTCGATGCCGGGCGTGTCGACGAAGCGTCCGTCGCGCTGAAGGAAGCCCTTCGCATCAATCCGGAGATGGAGCTTGCGCAGTCGAATCTCGGCAGCGTCTACAAGCGGCGCGGCGATTACGCCAAAGCGCGCGAACTGCTCGTCAAAGCCCTCGGGCACAAGCCGGATGACGCCTTTGCTCAATCAGACTTGTGTTTTGTTATGGCGAAAACCGAGAGCGACGACGAGGCGATCGCGCATTGCCGCGAGGCCATCCGGTTGAGGCCGCGCCTGGGTGAAGCGTATGTTAACCTCGCGCGGATTCTGGCCGATCAGGGGAACAAGGCGGCGGCCGCCGGGGAGTATGAGCGGCTGCTGGCGGTTCTTCCCTCATACCCCGGCGCGCGCGCCGCGCTCGACGATCTCAAGCTGAGATAGAATCGACTCGCTGTGAGTCGAGCGTCAATACTCGTGAGCGTGCTTCTGATCTCGCTGGCCCATGCCGGCGCGCAGACCGCACCCGCGGAGATCCCTCATCTTCCGAACGGGAAGCCGGATTTGAACGGCGTGTGGGAGCGACCCTACGTTCCCGACATGTCGCGGGATGCCGGCACGGCGCAAAAGGCTCCGGGCGCGATCCCTTTCACTCCGGAATATGCGGGAATCTTCAAGGAATACGACCCCTCGAAGTTCGACTACACCGGACACTGTCTGCCGCAGGGGCTCACGCGGTCGATGAATTCGCCGTTTCCGATTCGCATCGTCCAGACAAACGATGTGATGGCGATTTTATACGAGGCGTGGAATGTATTCGAGATCGTCCACACCGACGGTCTGCCGCATGCGACGAATCCCGATCCATTGTGGTTCGGGCATCCGGTCGGGAAGTGGGATGGAGACACGCTGGTCGTGGATACAACCGGCTTCAACGACAAGACGAATCTCGATACGGTGGGACATCCGCACAGCGACGCGCTCCATACGGTCGAGCGCTTCACGCGTACGGATAAGAAACACATCGCCTACGAAATCACGCTTGAGGATGCGAAGGCTTTCACGAAGCCCTGGAAGAACACGCGCGTCTTCACGCTGCGGCCGGACTGGGAGGTCATGGAGTACTCCTGCGAGGAGAACAACAAAGACCTCACCGCCGGTCACATCAAATAGACGGCCGGCCTACTGCCGCGCGCCCGAGAGCTTCCGGTAATACTCGGCGACGGACGCCTGATAACCCGCAGGCACATGAGACGGATCAGTATTGCGGATCGTCCCGCCGTGATTTTCATCGAGCTGCCGGCGAAGCTGCAGTTCAAGGGCATCCACCTCGCTGACGAGCTGCTGGTGCATCTGCTCTACCAGCGCGGGATTCCCGGGGAAGCGCCGCGGATCCAGTGTGCGCATCTGATCGATGAGCGCCTGCAGTTGCGCGCGGGCTTCCGGGCTGTCCTGCACCGAGGGCCGAATGCCGTTGAGCAGGTTCAGACCCTGATCGATCTCGCGCTGCGCATCGGCGGGATTCGGCCCCTGCTGCGGAGTCGCGGCGCGGCCCTGTATGCGCGTATTGCCGGTGTCGAGATCGCCTGCGCCGTTATAACGTCCGCGATCGCCGGGCCCTGCCGCGGGATTACCCAGAGGACCGGCCTGGCGGTCGCCCGTCTGACCGAATTGGCCGCCTCCCTGGCCGCCTCCCTGGCCGTTTTGGGCTGTCTGCTGGCCGCCCTGACCGCCGCCGGGTTGCCCGTTGCGCGTAAGAGCGCCGCCCTGGAACTGCTGATTGCCGCCGCGTCCTTGCCCGGGTTGTTGTCCCTGGCCGGGTTGACCTTGTCCCTGGCCGGGATTTCCGCCCAGACCCGCGAGCTGATCGCGCAACCGCGCGAGATCGTCCATCGCGCGATTGAGTCCGGCATCTTCGGCGCCGCCGCGCTGCGCGGTTCCAAGCGCGCGCGAGGCATCCTTGATCTCTTGCCCGAGCTTCTGCAGATCGCCCGTCAACGCAGTTTCGAGCGGATCGGAGAAATTGCCGCTGCGCAGCCAATCGGAGCTGCGCTGCAGGCGCGTGCCGAGATCGTTCTCGTCGAGCCCCTCAAGCGCGTTGCGCAGCTTGCCCGAAGCCGCCGGCTGGGTCGGCGAGAGCTCGCGGACCGCCGTGCGCATCTGCTGCGTGAGATGCGAAAGATCGTCAGTCACCTGCTGGCGGTCGTTGATCATTTTGTCGATTTCCTCAGCCGATGGATTCTTCGGCTGCTTGCCCCCGGTGCGTGCGGCGTTCATCTGCGAGATGATGTCGCGCACGTGATCGGCCTGTTGCTTCTGGCGCGAGGCGAGCTGGTCGGCCGACTGCGCCATGGAACCGAGACGCCCGGCGGCATCCTGTTGCTGGCTCCCGGCGAGGAGGTCGGTCGCCTGGCGCAGGCGATCGGCGGCGCGGCGCGCATCGGCGGAGCTGGCGTTTTGCGAAGCGGCGCGCTTCATGTCCTCATTGGCCTGGCGGAGGCGATCGAGAGCCTGTTGCGCTGCCTGCTGGCGGCCGTCAGCAGCCTGCTGACCGCCGGATGCCGACGCACCCGATGAACTGCGCGGCTGTCCTCCACGCTGGCTGTTCGATGCCGATTGACCCGATTGCGACTGACCTGATTGCGACTGGCCTGATTGCGACTGGCCCGATTGCGACTGGCCCGACTGCGATCCGTTGCTCTGCTGGCCCTGCTGGCCGTTCTGCGCGAGTTGCTGCTCCAATTGCCGCTGGAGCTGCTCGGCTTCGCGCTGCAGCATTTCCTGCTGCCATTTCTGCTCGGCGGTCTGCTGTCCGTTGCGCTGCTGCTGCGAGAGATCTTCCTGACGCTTAGCTATTTCGTCCAGCTTCTTCAGAGCATCGGCAACCTCCTGCGCCTTCTGCTCGGCGGTCGAGGCCATCGACTTCTGCGTCTCGTACTGGTTCTTCTCGGTATCGAGCTCGAGATCGAAAAGCGCCGCGAGATCGCGGGCCGCCCCGCCTCCGCCACCACCGCCTCCGCCGCCCTGTTGTCCGAATGCCACCTGGATCTGGCGGAAAGTGGCTTCCGCGCGCAGCAGCGCCTGCAGCGCCTTCTGCTCGTTCGGAATGGCGTCTTTCCATTTCTGCTGCTGGAGCTGCTGTGACGCCGGGGTCATCGCTTCGGAGGCGGTCAGCATATCCTTCTGGAATTCGCTGATCGCCTTGTTTTCATTCGTCAACTCGCGCGCTTCGAGGCGGCCCGAGAGCGTCACCGACTGATCCCGCAGAGTTGCCTGGGCCTGCGCCAGGATCTTCGCGATATCCGTGGCCTGTTGCGCAGTGGCGTTCTTGTCAGACTGCTGCTTGAATGTGGACGCAATGATTTCCTTCTCGCGCTGCGAAATCTGCGCGGAGTCGTTGCCTTGTCCACCACCCCCACCGCCGCCACCGCCTCCGCCCGCCTGGGATTGCGAGAATTCGCGTTCGAACGGATCGGCCTGAATGAAGATCATCTCGGTATGGGCTTCAGCGCTGTCCGGATTAGCATCTTTCGCGGTGGCGTAAACGCTCACGAGATCGCCGGGGACGAGTTTGAAAGTCTCAAGCGAGAGCGTCGTCGATCCATCCGCCTGCTTTTCGCCTTTTTTCGGCAGGACGTCGATGGCCGTCTCGGCTCCGCCGTTGACGGAGTAGTGAAGAGTCACGCCTCTGAGCCCGTATTCGTCGGTGGCGTGCGCCGTAAGCGTCACTTCCTCGATCGGGCTGGCGTGATAATCGCCGCGTCCGGGACGCACGAGCGCGATCTGCGCCGGATTGGCCTTGCGCGCCTCGATGAAAAAGTCCTCGCTGACCCGCACGTTCTGGCCCTGCTCGATGCCCGCCACATGATAGACGCCGTCGTGATCCATCCTGACGTGAGCGCTGTAGCGGTTGTTCTGGCCGCCCGTGAGGTGGATCTTCTGGCCGTTGTCGAGCTGAATCTCGCCACCCGGCAGCGGATGATCGGTCGTGATCTCGAGCTCGGCTTCAGTGCCGGTGACGGCGCGCAGATCGCCGCCGCGCTCCTCAATTTCAGGGGGCATGCCGGTCCAGCCGGGGTAGTGATACGTCACGCGGATCTGCTTGACTGAGGGCAGGTCGGTCACACGAATGTTGAAGTGCTTCGACGTGATCGCGCCCGCCGTGACGTAGTACTCGACGTTCTCCGGCAGCGCGGCGAATACGAATTGATAACCGCCGGCGAAACTCGCGGCGGAGTGCTGCATCGCGATCGCTTCCCACTTCGGCGAGCTCTGGAAGCGCGCGTACAACTTCACGTCGGGGGAACGCAGTCCGGTGGGCAGCGCAGAGACCATCTGGTCGGCGTGACGGCGGATGACCGCGTCGCCAGGGGCAACCCGCAGATCGTAGAGGGCCGGCTTCCTTGGACCGGTCCAAAGCAGCGAGGCGCCATAGCCGATGAAGCCGGGTCCGGCGGCGACCATCCAGATGAGCACGGCGAGAGCGCCGACGGCAGTACCGAGCGAAACCCACAAGCGGCGGTCGGTGACCATCTCTTTGGGCTCGGCGGTTCGCGCTATATCCAAAGCGTCGCCGGCGAGCAGTTCAATGAAAGGGTCCTGTCCGTCACGTTCGGCGAAGGTGGTGAGCCGCTGCTGGAATTGCGGGAAGGCGGTTTCGGCGGTACCTATTGCCCGGCGGCGGGTGAGACGGCGGAGAGGCAGGGCGAGTCCGGCGGCCGCGGCGATGGCAAGGATGAGGATGAGAGCAAAGCGGGCGGCGGTCACGCTTCCATGCGAAAAGGCGAGGGCGTTAGCGATCGCGACGAGGATCAGGGTGGCGACCAGCGCGCCGCCGGTGACAATGGCGGCCCCACGCAGAATGGTGCTCCAGCGCAGGCGCTGTTCCAGTTGCGCGATGTAGGCGTGCAGTTGCTCGCGAAAGGTCATGTGGAACCTCCAACCGCTTTGCGTCACCGGGAAAGCGGCCGATTCTGATACATGAAGGATATCGCAGACGGCGGGAGGCGCCAGGAGACTGGCTATCGATAGACGTCGCCTCGATGCCGCACGCGCAGGACCGTCACCTGATCGGGCCTGGCCTCAAAGATCACCCGGAAGTCTCCAACCGAAGTGTGCAGTAACCTTCCCAGGCTCCGAGAGCGCTTTGATGTCGCCCTCACCTGTAACTCCAAAGCGAGTCAGCGCATTCAGGATTCGCATCGCGCTGTCCCGGTCCACGGCGCCAAGGTCGGCACGCGCCTACTCGGGCCATATGAAGTTCATCGCATGCCGAATTCGCGAAGAATTTCCTCGTGCGACACGACTCTGCCCGCCGCGAGATCTTTCCGCGCGCGGGCTATGGCCTCGATGTCTTCCGGTGTGAGAGGCTCGTCATCCAATGGCGCGGAGAGAGCCGCGCCCGTCGCGAGATATTCGAGAAAGCGTTGCGCCGCGGCGAGACCGTCTTCCGGAGTGCGATCCACCAACTCATGTAGAGCTTCTCGCAGGATTCTTCTCTAAGCGTAATGCATCCGCGGTCCCTATGTTTCCTCGCGCTGCGTCCCGAGATACCGGCTCGCCACAACCGATTCCGCCACCGCCGACGCCAGGACGAACAACATCACATACCACCAGAACGACTGCGGCGTTTTCGACGGCGGAGCCGCGGCGGGTGTCGATGCGGCCGTTTCCGTCGAGCTGCCCTTCCCCTGCCATAGCGCGACCACATCGTCGGGCATCAGGTCGAGGTTCGACTCCTTTGGATCGGGGTTGACACCCACGAGATCCTGCCGTCCATTCGCGAGCCGGAGCTGATAGTACCCGGCTTCGGTGAGTTGGAACGACTGGGCGGACGCGGCCTCGCCCAGCGTCAGCGGACGCCTGCCTTCGGGATCGGTGACCTCCACGCCCTGCGCTTTCTCCTTCGCATTGCGCAGTTCCAGAAAAGCATCGACGGGACGCGCGCCGCCCTGGCGGTCGCTTCCCGCCAAATAACGCGCCGTCTGCTCGACGAACGGAACGAACGCGGCGTTCTGCGGGAAGTCATTGGTGAGATTGTCCAGCCCCGAGGTGAACAGCACGATGCGTCCTTCGCCGATACGCTTTTCGAGGAGCAGCGGCGTCTGGTCGCCGAGGCGCGCGATCACTCTGGCGTCGCCCGGATCCACATTCAGCGCGTAGAAAAACTTCACGCCCTTCAGCCCTTCGGCCTTCGCCACGGCGGGATACGAAGAATCGCTCGATCCAATCCCCATGTAGCGATCCGGAATTCGACTGTAGTCGCGAGTCTCGATAATCCGCCCGCCGAAGATCGGGATCTGCGTGCGCGCGCCCGCGGAAGTCCCGGCAGCAATGAAAAGGCTCCCGCCTGACCGCACCCATCCCGTCAGCGAATTCTCGAGAAGCGAAGGCACCGAGTTGACGTCCGACAAAACGATAAAGGCATAGTTGGAAGGCTGGCGGTCGGCCGCTTCGTTGACGTTGATCGATTCCAGAACGAAGGCCGATTGCGCCGCGGCGGAGAGCGCCGTGCCTGCGTAAAGCGTCGACCGCGTCTCGCCGTAGTTGTGGATGAACAGGGCCTTCTGCGGGTCGGAACGCTCGACCGCGAACCGGTGCTGATCGTCCGCCGCGAAGTTGTCGGAAGCGTCGATTCGAACTTCGCAGCGGTTGAATCCGTAGGGAACTTCGAGCGCGGGGAAATCGACGGTGGCGCGTCCGCTGGCGGGAACCGCGACGGTCTTCGTCGCCGTCGTCTTTCCATTCACGACGAGCGACACCGCACGCTGTGCCGCGGGAGTCCCGTAGCCGGCGATGACGGCCTGCACGTGAACCGGTTTGGCGTCCTTACCCCACACCTGCCCCGGAGCGTCGACCGATTCGACGGTCCAGTTCGGCTGAGCTTTTGAAACGACCGAGTGGAGCACGAGCCTGACGTTGGAAGGCAGCGCCATGTCCGCGAAATTGGGGGCCATGTCGCCGCGCTGCATATCGCTGAAGACGTCGAGCTCGATGGGCGTGCGGATGGATTCCGCCATCGCCCGCACGGCGCGCGCCAGCTCGCCGAAGTTGCCATGTCCGTCGCCGGGTTGAATGGCCTGCACGGCGGCGCGCAATGCCGATTGATCTTCGATGGCCTGCGTCATCAGGTGGAGTTGCGATCCGAATGCGGCGACCTGCCCGCGCGCGCCGCCTTTGCCGGAGAGCACACTGATCGCCGCGGTTTTGGCGTCCGCGAGGCGCGTCCCGGCCCGCATGCTGAACGAATTGTCGACCACGAGAAGCACGAGCCGGTTGGCCGCGACAGCCGCCGCGCCGCGGTTGATGAAGGGATTGGCGAAGGCGAGGATCAGCAGCAGCAGCACCAGCAGCCGCAGCGACAGCAGCAGGTAATAGCGGAGGCGCCGGTGACGCGTCGAGCTCTGCATGCGCGACTCGAAGAACATCAGAGAGCTCACGGCCTTCGGTGTGGTGGTCTGCTTCTTCAGCAGATGCAGGTAGAGCGGGAGCGCCAGACCGGCGAGAGCAGCGAGAAACCAGGGTGCGAAAAGTCCCATGTTATTGTGACGCGGGCGCTCCCGCCCGCCGCGCCCGGTCATCCCCTTCAGGGGTGCCGGCCTGGCATCGTGCCAGCGCCTGGGTCGTCGGCCGATCGGTACAAGCGCCGGCAGGATTGCCGGCGCGGCGGGCATGAGTGCCCGCGCCACAATGACACATTTAGTTCCGCCCTCCACGCAGAGTCAGGTACTCGCGAAGCGCCGCGTCCAGCGGCCGGTCGGTCATGAGCAGGCAGTAGCTCATGCCCGCACTCTGTGTGCGGCTGCGCAGGTCCGTGATGTGCGCTTCGATTTTCTGGCGGTATTCCTTCTTCGCGTAGTCCGGCGTGACCTTCATTTCCGCATTCGTTTCGAGATCGACGAGCAGCGCCTGGCCATTCAGCTTCGGCTTCACATCCTCCGGATCGAGAACGTGGAACAACACGACCTCGTTGCCATGGAACCGCAGCGGCTCGATGGTCTTGACAATGCTCTCGGGCGACTCCCAGAAATCGGACACGATCAGCACGATGCCACGGCGCTTGAGAAATTCCTGAAAATAGCGCATCGGTTTCGCGAAGTCGGTGCGGGCGCGCGCTTCGGCCTGCTCGAGCCCGGCGAGGAGGCGCGGCAACTGGCCCTGCCGCGTGGATGGCCGGATGTAATTGCGGATCTCGTCGTCGAAGGTAATCAATCCGGCGGCATCGCGTTGCCCTTGAATCGCGAGATAGAAAAGCGACGCGGCGAGGTAGCGCGCGTAATCCATCTTGTTGACGCGATGCGAGCCGAACTGCATCGAGTTGCTGGCGTCGAGCAGGATGGTCAACAGGCTGTTGGTGTCGCCGCGAAAACGCTTGAGAAAGAGGCGCTCGGTGCGGGCGTAAACGTTCCAATCCACGACGCGCAGGTCGTCGCCCGGATTGTACGCTTTGTATTCGGCGAACTCCTGGCTGAATCCGAAGTCGGGAGAACGGTGCAGGCCGGAGACGAAGCCGTCGACGACCGTGCGGGCGACGAGGTCGAGATTCGAGATGCTCGCGAGGACGGCGGGATCGAGGAAGCGCTGCAGCATGGCGGGCTAGACAATCCCCCATTTGCGGCGCAGCCACCATTCCGAAAAACGCAGAAGCAGCAGCACCAGAAAAACAATCGGCAGATTCCACAAGTCTCGCGTCTCGCGCATCGTCACACCGGCTTCGGAGTAAGGAATGGAGCCCGCGAGCTTCCCGAGATCCGCGGGTTTCCAGTATTGTCCTCCGGTCTGGCTGGCGAGGCGTTCGAGCAGGTCCCGATTCTGCTCGATGTGGAAGTTCTCGGCGATGCCGTCCATGCGCTGGAAAGTCAGCACGTCGCGCCCGAGTTCCTTCATCTTTCCGGTATCGCGGTCGGGCCGCTGCGCCGTGACCTCGGTGAGATACGCGCCTGTTTTCGGAGCGGACCACGCCGCCTCGAACTGACCGGGGTTATCCGCTACTGGCGTCATCTCGACCAGAGCGCTGACGCCGCTCGGCCCGAGAATGTGCGCTTCGACCCTCGCGTCGGGGGCGGGGTTGTACTGCAGGTCGCGAACATCGGCGCGGATTGTGATCGCCCCGTTATCGAGCAGCACCTGCGCTGGAACCGACGCCGTGACGCGCCCCGGAGTATCCGAAGCGACCCAGCGCAACAACTGCTGCCAGAAGAGATCGTGCGCCGTGTCGCCGAGCGGCGAGCTCATCTGCCACCGCCAGCTTCCGCCTGTCGCCATGATGGCGGTGCGTCCGCGGCCGAAGTTCTCAGTGATGAGCAGCGGAAGCTTGTGCCCTTCCGGCGTGATCATATTGGCGAGCACCGCGGCACCCGGCTTCGGCGTGCCGGGGTCTTCATAGTCCATCAGATAAGGCAACGCTTTCCACTTCGCGGCGTTGGCCGCCGGATCGTCGACCAGCCGGGTGACGATGTTGTCGACACCGGCCGGCGCCAACTCGGCTGTCGTGTGCGTCGACCCGTTCCGCGGATCGACTTCGCGATGAAATGTGCCCGTCTCCGTCGGCATCGTCGTCGGGATGATGTCGGTGAGGCTCGATGCATTCCAGCCGCCATCGGCCAGCGCAAACTGACCACCGAGCAGAAGCAGTCCGCCGCCGCGGCGATCCACAAACTCGCGGATCAACTGCTGTTGCGCCGGGCTGAAATAGCCCGCTTCCACCGAGCCGATGATGAGGCCCTGGTAAACGAACAGGTCCTCGGCGCGCGTGGGGAATCCGTCGGGCAGTTCTTTGGGATCGGCAATGCCCTGGCGATATATCTTGTTTTCGCTGGTGCGGTCGATGGAGGCGATCTGCACCATGCGGTCGTCCTGCTCGGCCTGGCGGATGAACTTGTATTCCCAGCGCGGCTCGCCCTCCATATAAAGGACGCGGCGGGTCTCAGAGCTGACGTTCACCACGCGGGTCAAAGTATTATTGGCCGTGTTCTCTTCATTGGCGAGCGGAACGGCCGCGATCTGCAGCGTTTTGGCGCCCGCGCCGCCGATGTCGAACATCACGGTTTCGGTTTGCAGGTTGCCGTCCGCGCCGAGTGTGACCGAGCGCGAGGCCAGCGCTTTGCCCGAGCCCGTGCTCACGTCGCGCACCATCAGGGTGAGTTTCGCGCCCGAGTATCCGTGCTGATGCAGCGTGATTTTCGCCGCGAGCCGCGATCCCGCCAGAGCGCGCGGCGCAACGGTGACATCATCGAGCTCAATATCGTGGGCCGCATGTTCGCGTCCAAAGCCCACCGTATGGACGGGGATGTGGCGCGCCCGCAGAGCGTTGATCGCATCGGTGCTGATACCGCCCGTGTTGTCGCCTCCGTCGCTGAGGAGCACGACCGCGCCGATCGGCAGGTCGGACGTCTCCTGCGTCAGTTGTTTCAGGCTGTCGCTGATGCGGGTCGAGGTCGCGTTGGCGTGCAGATCGTTCAGATTATCGATGCGGGCGGGGATATCGTCGACACGATAAAGCCGCGTCTGAAACGAACGATTGAGTTTGTCGAGGACTCCGCCCTGCAGGGCCTTCACCGCCTGGGCTTCGCGAGTTGTGCCGTCTTCGGATGTTCCCATGCTGCGCGAATCATCCATTAGTACGGCGATGATGTTCTGCTGCGGTTTCAGTTCGGAGATAGTAATAGCGGGCTGCCACAGCAGCATCAGGACCGCCGCGGCCAGCAGCGTCTGCAGTCCCCAGATCACCCACGAGCGCCAGCTCTGCATAACCGGCGCGGCGTCACGCAGGCGGGAACGGATCAGCCACGCGAGTCCGGCGGCGGCGATGGCGATCAGCAGCAACAGCACCCACAGCGGCCATGCGCCCAGGAAAGCAAACTGGCCCCGCGTATAGACCGATCGCGGGTACTTAAAAAGGAATTCGAACATCGGGCCGGGGGCACTGCGGGGCGAAATACGCGGGGATCATCTGCGGCGTTTGCGCTCCCTTGCGGTCGCGTCTCGGTAATTGCCTGCACATGCCGAGGTCGTGTTCCGAGCCGCGCGAGTCAGCAAGCGGTATTGACTGTTCTTCAACATCTAATGCGTCATGGCGTACGTGATGTAGTTCAGCACGATGCGGAAGGCAAGACCAGAAAACTTCTCCGGATATTCGGGGCTATCTGCCCATTCCCAGGCGTCGCCCAGGTGCATGTTGGCGCAGATCGCCACCATGATGCGGCCGTGGTCGTCGCGGATGGCGCGCCACTTGGGCACATAGCCATCCTTCTCATATGTGCGGCCCGTGTTCACGTAGACTTCGCTCGGGATCTGGAACTTTTCGTTGATGTCGTAAAGGACGTGATAGATCTCGTCCTCATCCTTCAAATCTTCGACCGGACGATCAGGCAGCACCTGCCGCATGCCCGCCATGAAGTGCTCCCAGTCGTCGGTGCCGTGGAAATCGTCGACCATCAGGAAGCCGCCTTTCAACAGATAATCGTGCAGGCGTTTGGCTTCGGCGTCGGTGAAGGTCCACGTGTTGACGTCGACCGCGTAGATCCAGGGATAGTCGAAGATATGGTCGCTGTCGAGATCGGCGACGTTGAGCGGCGACGGCGAGTTAATGCGCGTCAGGCGGCGCAGCGCGATCAGGCAATCGTTGTCGGCTTTAGGATAGTCGCGGCGCCACGAACCGCCATAGCCGCGAAATCCGCCATTGGCGTAACCGGACGTATACTGCAGCCGGCTCCAGTAAAATTCCGACGGAACCGGCTGTCCGTACGAGTATGAGTTGTCCTGGCGGCGATCGAATCGCCGGTAGCCTCCCTGCTGCAGCGCGAACACACAAACACAGAACGAGAGCAGGATGGGGAGGGCGGAAATGCGTCGCAGCAGTCTCGGGAAAACCAGACTCATGTAATGCGGCCTCGGATGTCTCTTGCAGATTATCAGAAGCCGGGCGGTACCCGCTTGGCGGGGGTTCAGACGACGACGGGAACGAGGCCGGAGTCGATGATGCGTTGGTCGGAGGTAATGAGCCGAAGGCCATGGACGCGGGCCGTGCAGACGATCGCGCGGTCGGCGGGGTCGCGGAGAGAAGGGCCGAGTGCGGCAACGTCAGTCGCGATTTCGATGCTGAAAGGAATGATCTCGAAGCCCGGCGCGGATTCCAGCACGTGGGGAATCTCGGCGGGCGAGAAATCACGGCCACCGGGCGAAACGCAAATCTCCAGGAGACTGATTGCGCTGATCGCTATCGGCTCCCGATTCCGCAGCGCGTCTCGCAGAACTCTCGTCTGTTCCCGCGTAAGCCTCCTGGGTGTAGCGATCCAGCGAAGCACGACGTGTGTGTCCAGAAGAAATCGGGCGTTCAAATCCGTGATTTCCGAGGATCGTGCACCACTTCCCACAAATCGGCTGTGTCGGCGTTGGGGTCCAGAAGTCCCTGGGGAATCGTCACTTTCCCGGCCAAAATGCCTTCAAGCGACTTCCAGGGCTTCGGCTTCACCGGAGCAACCTTCGCAAGCGGCTTGCCGCGGCGTGTAATTGTGATCGTGTCGCCGCGCTCAGCCACGCCGTCGAGCAGAGCAAGGCATTTTGCCTTGAATTCCGTGACGCTCACGACCTGATTCTTCATGGCTCGATGTTAACAGTGGCAGCGGTCAGATGACCAGTATGGGTTTCGGCCCGATCGCACGACCGCCGCCGCCCTTCGTAATATCATCGAAGCGTATTTGCATGGAACGCCGTGACTTCCTCAAAATCGCCGGAGTGGCCGCCGCCGGCAGCGCTCTCGTGGGCCAGCAGCCGCAATCGTTTCTGAATCCTTCCGCAACTCCCGACGTCGCCAAAACCGATTTCACACTGCGC
>DASZLP010000106.1:0-8095 GCA_035552355.1 Bryobacteraceae bacterium
TCCGGATAGCCGGAGCGCGCGGCCACCATCAGCGATGTTTCGCCGGAGAGTAAAGCGAGGTTGGGATTCGCGCCCGCTTCGAGCAGGCGCTTCACCATTGCGGAGCTGCCGTTCTCGCTGGCGGGCCACAGCGGCGTCACGCCGAGATCGTTGGCGGCGTTCGGCTTTGCGCCGGCCTTGAGAAGGAGGTCGGCCATATCGACGTTGTCGCGATAGCTGGCCCAGTGGAGTGCGGTCGTGCCATCGGCGGCGGGCGCGTTGACGTCGGCTTTTTTTGCGATGAAGTCGCGTACGGCGGCTTTATCGTTGTTCTTTGCGGCGTCGATGAGCGGCGGCGCGGCCGAGAGAGAGGCGGCGACGATTATAGCGGCTGTGATTCGGATTCCCGCCCACGCCACGGCTAAACTCCCACCAGGGTGTCGATGTTGAGCTTGCCCGTGCTGCCGCCGACTTTCTGGACGGGGTAATCCATCTTGTCCATGATTGTCATCAGCAGATTTGCGCTTGAGGGCTTGTTGGGGAAGACAAGATGTTTGCCGCCCTTGAGCCGTCCCGCACCGCCGCCGACCAGCATCTGAGGCAGGTTGTCGGGCGAGTGGCCGTTGCTGTTGGAAATGCCCGCGCCGTAGAGAATCGTGATGTGGTCGAGCAGCGTGCCGTCCCCGTCAGGCGTGGCCTGCAGCTTCGCGAGATACTTTCCGAACAGCGTCGCGTGATAGGTGTTGATCTTCGACATCCGCTCGATGAGCTCGGGGATGTTGTTGTGGTGCGACAGCGGATGGTGCGCTTCCGGCACACCGATCTGCGGATAAGGCCGCGGGCTCTGCTCCTTACTCAGCATGAAGGAAATCACGCGGGTCAGGTCGGATTGATACGCGAGCACCATCAAGTCCATCATCAGGGCGAGATGATCCTCGAAGACCGGCGGCGCGCCCGTCGGCTCCGCCAGCGAAGGCAGCTCGACGTCGCTTGACTTCACGGCGAGCTGAATGCGGCGCTCGACATCGCGGACCGCATCCGTATACTCGTCGACCTTGTTCTGGTCCTTCGGGCCGAGCTCCTGTTTCAGACCCGCGAGCTTTTCGTTGACGGAATCGAGAATGCTCTTGTGCTGCGCCAGACGCGCCTCGCGGGCTTTTCGATCCGTCGTGCCGCTGTCGCCGAAAAGTGTCTCGAAAACAGTGCGCGGATTCCACTCCATCGGCAGCGGCTGCGTCGGGCTTTTCCATGCGAGCGTATCGAGATAGGCGCAGCTCAGATTTCCGGTGCAGGCGCCCGCGTTGGCCGGCACGTCCATCGACATTTCAAGCGAAGCAAGCTGCGTTTCCTGCGCGAAGTGCCGGCCGAGCATCTGATCGATCGAGACATCGGCGATGATTTCGATTTCATTGCGCCCGCCGCGCGGCGTGCCGGTCAGGAACGATCCCGAAGCGCCGGCGTGGATGTAATTCCAGCTCGCCTTGATGCCCGAGAAGACGGTCATCTTGTCTCTATAAGGAGTGAGCGGCTGCAGGATCGGCGAGAGCTCCATCGCCGTGCCCTCGCCCTTCGGTGTCCAATACTCCATCGCCATGCCGTTCGGCACGTAGAAAGCCTGGAAGCGATTGTTCGCCTTCACGGCCGCCCGCATCGGCGGCAGCATCGCGTCGAGGAACGGCAACCCCAGCGTGGCGCCGGCGGCTTTCAGCATCGTGCGGCGATCGAGTTTCTTCGAGAGGAATGCCATGGACTTGCTCCTTACCTGCTGACGTTCTTGATCTGCTTCGGCCGCGTATCGACGGAGATATTTTCGGTAACCGTGGTCGTCGAGACCGGCTTCGAGTCGCGCATCAGGAATGCCGGGCTCTTGACGATCCCGAGAATCAGCGACGACCAGCGGTATTGGCTGGAGGCGGCATCGCGCGCGATTTTGCGGACCTCCGGCTGGTCGTAGTATTCGAGCCGGCGGCCCAGCGCGTAGGCCATCAGCTTCTCGGTAACCGTGCGCGGAAACTGCTCCGGATCTTCGAGCAGCACAGCGCGCAATCCGGCAAGGCCGTCGATCTTTTCACCGGCCGCTGTCGTGCCGCTCGCATCGACCGGCTTGCCGGCTTCGTCGATAGTGCGCCATCCGCCGACCACGTCGAAGTTCTCAAGCGAGAAGCCCAGCGGATCGATTACGGAATGGCAACTGTTGCAAGTGGCGTCGGTGCGGTGCTGCGCGAGGCGCTCACGCATGGTTGGCGGAATGACGCCCGGCTTGGTTTCGAGCGTGGCGTTCACGCTGGGCGGCGGAGGCGGAATCGGCGTCCCGAATATATTGTTCAGGAGCCACTTGCCTCGCAGCACCGGCGAGGTGCGGTCGGGATAAGAAGTCGTGACGAGCAACGCGCCCTGCGCGAGAAGTCCGCCGCGCTGTTTCGGATCGGGTAATGTGACTTTGCGGAAGCGGGTCCCGTAGATGCCGGGGAGCCCGTAATGCCTCGCCAGGCGCTCGTTGACGAACGTGTAGTTCGCCGTCAACAGCTCGCTCACCGGACGGTCGTCGCGGACGTTATTGGCGACGAACATTTCGGTTTCCGTGCGGAAGCCATTCAGCAGGCTTTCGTCGTAAAGCGGATACTTTACGGGATCGACCACCACTTCGTCGATTTGCCGAAGGTTCAGCCATTGGGACGCGAAATCTTTGACCAGCGAATCGGTCGCGCGCGAATCGGCGAGCATGCGGCGAACTTCGTTGTCAAGTATTGCCGGCTGCGTCAGTTCGCCGCGCTCGGCGAGGGTCAGCAGACGATCGTCCGGAATGCTGCTCCACAGGAAGAAGGAAAGCCGCGAGGCTACTTCGAGATCACTGAGCTTGTAGGCATCTGACTTGATGCCCGCCGGGTCGCGATGCACGCGCAGCAGGAAATCCGGATCGACCAGCATCCGCTCGAGCGCGAACTGGACGCCGGTTTCGAAGCTGCCTCCGGATTTGCGTCCCTGGTTAAAGAAGTCCATCAGCGTGTCGGTATCCGCCTTCGTCACTGGACGGCGGTAGGCGAGCCGCGCCATCCGATTCAGAATCGTCGCCGCGCACGGACGCTCTTCCGCAGCCGCCTTCGGAGGATTGCACACGAAAACCGCCTTACGGCTGGCAGTCATTTCCGCCGGAGTCTGCTTTGCTTTGAGGGTGTCGTAGGGTCCGCCGATTTCGACCGAGCCGACATTGGCGTTGTCCATGTAGACCTGATCGTTCGAAATCACGCGGCCAAGCTGCACCGGTTGCGGCAATCCTTCAGGCTCGAACATTTCGCGCACGAACGACACGCCGACAGTGCGCGCGCCGGCCTTCACGGGGATGCGCACTTCAAGGCCTGCGTCGCCGGTGAGCTGCATATAGGTTTCCCATTCGGGATCGCCCGCGAAGCCAGGCTCGCCATCGCCCGCGTAACTGGCGGCCGCCGGACGTCCCTTGCCCTGCCCGCCCACGCTGAACCGCTTCAGCAATTTGCCATCCAGCCGGACGTCGAGCTTTTGCGCCCAGCCCATGCCTTTGAGATAGTCCTGATACTGGCGCTGCAGCTTGACCTTGATGGTGTACTCGCCGTCGACCGGAAAATCGTAGTGAACGGCGATGCCGCCGCGGGAGCCGAAGGGGAGGTCCTCACTCTGGCGGTCTTCCTGCAGAACGTGCAGCGGAATTTCAAAGCGCTCGACGCCTGGATGCACGGGCGGCAGCCCGGTCGCGAGGCGCGTGACCTGACGGGCGACCGACATGTAGCGATCGAGGTGCGCGGTCGAGATCGAGAGCGTGTCAGCGAAATTGTCGAAGCTGCCGTCGGCCGTGTCATCGCCGGGCAGCAACTGCTTGACGTCGACATCGAGCGCGAAAAGATCGCGGATGGCGTTGCTGTATTCCGTTCGATTCAGGCGATGGACCGCGCCGATGCGGCCGGGATCGGGGTGCGCGCCGACCGCCTGGTCGACCGAATTTTCGAGAGACTTCGCGATCACCTTATAGGTAGCGGCGTCGGCGCGCGGCATTTTCGGGGGCGGCATGGAGCCGGCGCGCAATTTGCCGATCACCTTTTCCAGAACTTCGGAGTTGGCGGCGGGCCTGGAAAGGTCGACGGTATCGAGCATCAGGCCAGCGGTTTTGAGCTTCTGGTTGTGGCAGGTGATGCAGTACTTGTCGAGAAAGGCGCGCGGAGTTTGGGGGGCGGGAGTTTGGGGGCTCGCGGCCGGAATGAGAGTGAGGACGGTAAGAACAGGAAAGGCATTTCGCGCAAAGGCGCGAAGAACGCAAAGTTTAAAGGCAGGGCTTGAGGGCAGGCGATGCAACGCAGTCTCCGACAATTTGCAGTATATACCCTTTCCGCACAACATTTTGCGGCTGGAATGGCGCTTCTCAAAAGGGGCGAGGTGAGCGGTGGCATGGTTACGCGACCGGCGAGTTCCGGGTTCCGATTGTTTGGAAATTTTTCAGATCGCGTCTGGCTTCAGACTGTACTATAAGCAGCTCGCACGGCTGGAGCGCGCCCGCACACCGGCAGTTATACGAAATTTGCAGCTGAAGGAAAGCCGTCCAGCCCTGGAAATTGTCAGTGCCTAAGTGTCAGTGGCTAAGCCCCCGATGTGATATCTTTGGCCACCGTGGGACCCACTGTGGGGCGGCGAAACGCATTCGATTATTCGCGGCGTATGGTCGCGCATTTCTATATATCGCTCGCCATTGTGTCGACTTGCTCCATATTGGCCGCGCAGCCGGAGGAGGGTCCCCGGGCTCAGTACAATCGGGGGACCGAGTATTGGTATGGAAGCGGGGTTCCGCAGGATTACGTGGAGGCCGCCAACTGGTTTCGCAAAGCCGCGGAGAGGGGGTTCGCCGAAGCTCAGTACCGGCTCGCGCAGATGATGGCCATCGGTCAGGGGATTCGGCAAGACAATACCGAGGCGGCGAACTGGTATCGCAAGGCGGCCGAACAGGGTGTCGTGGGCGCGCAGTTCAACTTGGGAACGATGTATGTCTTCGGCCAGGGCGTCGCAAAAGATTACGCGGAAGCGGCGAAATGGTTCCGCAACGCGGCAGATCAGGGATACGTGGAAGCGCAATACAATCTGGGCGTATCCTATCGCGACGGGCAGGGTGTCGCTCAGGACTTCCACGAGGCGCTGACGTGGTTCGCGAAGGCGGCGGATCGGGGATACCCCGCGGCGCAGTTCACTTTCGGATTGATGTATTCGGACGGCCAGGGCGTCGCTCCCGATCTCGCGAAGGCGGTGACCTGGTTCCGCAAATCCGCCGACCAGGATTACCCTCCCGCGGAATTCAACATGGGAGTGCTTTACGCGGCGGGAATGGGCGTGCCGCGCGATCCGGAGCAGGCGGTGGAATGGTATCGCAAAGCGGCCGAATCGGGGCTTCCGCAGGCTCAGGACGCGCTAAAGAGCGTAGCCGACACCGGGCTGCCGTCGGCCCAACATGTGCTCGGGATGACCTGGGAGTATGGCTGGGGTGGTATGAAAAACGAACCAGAGGCGGTGTATTGGTATCGGAAAGCCGCCGAGCAGGGCTATCCAGCCGCGGAGTACGATCTGGGGCGGATGCTCGCCGACGGCCGGGGTGTGCCGAAGAATGGGGCCGAGGCAGAAGCGTGGTTCCGGCGGGCCGCCGAAAAGGGAATACGCGAGGCGCAACAGAGACTGGCGACGTCTGGCGCGGTCCATCCGCTTATTAAATAACGCGCCGCGTAAATAGCGGTTAACATGAAAACCCGGTGCCCGCAAAGGGGCGATCGCGGCCTCGATACATCCGAGCAATCGCCGGGCATGAACACGCGATCCACGCTCCGTTTTGCGCGCGATTACTTACTTCAAGGATCGGACTGGCGGAATTTTAAATGCAGCTCTCTCGCATCTCGTTAATCTTTCCGCTGGTCTGCGCCGTTGCGATTTGCGTGCTCGCGGCCGACCGGACCTTTATCTCCTGGGCGAACGCGAAACCAGTCCTGGATCAGACAGGCGAGCTGCCTGCCGAGCTCAGACACCCAAATGAAGCCAGGTGGCGTGCCTGGAGTCAACGGCAGGACAAAGCCATTCGAGCGCGTCTTCAGCAGGGCGATCTGGACTCGATGGTGAACCTTCTGTTATACGGGACCTCCTTCACGAAGCAGCCGCGGATCAGGGTCGATGCCTTCACTGAGGCTTCGAGGGCGGGGATCCTGCGGGCCCGGGTGGATGACCTGGTTGCGGGACTGCGGAGTCCAGGCGACAACGAGCGTCTTACTTTTCTGAATGGTCTTCTGCGAAGCCAGGGAATTGATCCGAGCGCTCCCGGCGAGACAGGCGTTTTCATCTACAACAATGTCCTGCGAGTCATTCAGGAAATGGGAACCCTGGCGAAGCGCGCCGAGGAAGCGAGGCGCCTTACCCAACCCGATGTGGTTCGGCCGGGTGCGGTTCCCGACCCAGCGGCAATTTTCAACTGGCGGCCGGGGCTGTTCCGTGATCGCGGGGTTTCGCTTGACACCAACATTTTCCCTGATTTCTCCATCGAACAGGCTTTACGCGATCTGAAGAATCGCGGTGTGCTGCGTGAAGGCCAGGTGGCCCGCGTGGCCGTGACCGGGCCCGGCCTCGACGTTGTCGACAAGAACGAGCGATCCAGCTACGATTATTATCCCCAGCAGACTTTGCAACCCTTTGCGTTGTACGATTCGCTTGTCCGGCTGGGGCTGGCCAGAGCCAGCGGCGTATCCATGTCGATTTTCGACATCAGTTCCAGAGTGATCGACCATATCCAGCGCGCTCGCGAACTTGCCAGGATGAACACCGGCTATGTCATCCAGTTGCCGCGCCAGGTGGCGGATCCGTGGCCGGCCGGCCTTATCGCTTATTGGCGTTCGCTGGGCGACCGTGTGGGAGAAGAAGTTGCGCCGATCCGGCCCCCGGAGACCTTTCAAACAGCAGACGGCGGGCCGGGCCTGGAAACGCGCGCGGTCCGAATCCGTCCGGACGTGGTGCTTCGCTGTCAGCCGGTGAACCTCAATATCGTTCTCGAACGCATCCCTCTGGCCGAGGCGGACCGATTCGACCTGATGGTGGGCACCAACGTCTTTATCTATTACGACGCGTTCGAGCGGTCGCTGGCGCTGGAGAACGCTGGCGCCATGCTGAAGCATGGAGGTCTCTTGCTGACCAATGATCGGCTGCCCGAAGTTCGCGGTGGGTCGTTGCGCCAGGCCGGATTGACCGACGTGCAATACAATCGCGACGCAGTGGGCTGGTACCAGAAACGGTAACTCGGGACAAATGCTGAACACCGCCGACGAAATACCAGCCTGGGCGACGACGCTGCTGGAATAGCCAAGGCGCCCGGAGAACTGAAGTGGGTGATATGGGCTTTTGTCGGGAGTAATCAGGTATAAATGAACTTGTCCCGGTGCTGGGTTTGCGCCTGTGTTGGAGCAGTACTTGAGCCGACCGCGATCGGCGGATACATCCAATTCTGATGACCGCTACATCCATTCGGTGAGATGGTCTTTCGTCGACGCCAGGCGTTCACTTCTTGGGCTTGGCTTTTTTTGAGATGCCCGAAGTCGACTTTGGCTTCCCATTGACTGGTAGTGTGAAAGCGTCGACCTTATCCCTGAATCTATCCTTCTCGTACGATTTCAGGACCTCGGATCGAATTGTCTTAACACTCTTCTCCGATTTGAAGTCGCTCTTGTAATCGTAGGCGTCTTTCCCATGATCTTCTATATAGTAATTGAGTTCCGTCACGACGTAGGAAGCAAGTTTTGCGATCTCATTCTTCAAATCTGCCTCAAGTTGGCCCCGGTCACTATTAACTTGTTTTGTCGTCAGATAAATAGCCGGTTCCTCTAGGAGAGTTTGGCCTTCATTGCTTTGCTTCAAAAGTTCGCTGACCAAATACAGGAGCACGAATCGAGTAAGCCCATACTGCCTAACCCTTTGCTCCAGACATTTCGAAAGGGCGGAGCCGCAAACTTCCATGGTGATCTGTGCGATACGAATGGGGATCGCCCGGAGTTCCGTGGAAAGTAGCGACTCTCTGGTAACCACCTTACGACGCCTTTCTGCGCGCAGCAACTTCTTTCCTGGAAGACTTCAG
>DASZLP010000107.1:0-2733 GCA_035552355.1 Bryobacteraceae bacterium
GAGCCGTTTTGGTATTGTCCCCGCTCTTCAGGGACAGCAGAACCTTCGTCCCGGCCGGCACGGTGTAGGTCTTTCCGTTCAGCGCATTTTCGGCCGCCGCCAGACCGGGGGCTACTGTAGCATCCGCGTGTTGCGGCGACGCGGGTGACTGGGTGGGCGCCTGCTGTGCGGCAGACACACAGGGCGTCGCCAGGAGTGTGCTGCACATCAGCCAGGCAGCGGCATTGGTCGGTTTCATGAATCTGGTATCCACCCTTTTTATAGACGCACCGGAACCACGATGGATAGAGGCGTCGCATCTCCAGTAATCGTGTGATGTGGCAACATCGTTACGAAAGAGAATCTTCCGAGCAGAGTCCTACTTGATTTCGTCGACAAGACATCGCTTCCCGGAGACAACCGCCGTGCTCGAGCAGGCGGTTCACGACCGTGTTTTTCCGGGCTGCGCCTTTGCCGTTCTCTCCCCGCGCCACCGAGACCTTTTCCCAGATTCCGCGCAGGCGATCGGGCGCTTCACGTACGAGCCGAACTCGCCGCGCGTCGAGCCCGGCACTGTCTTCGATCTCGCCAGTCTTACCAAGGTCCTGGCAACCACAATGGCTGTCATGCAGCTCTGCGACCGGCAGCAGCTCGCGCTCGATGCGCCCCTCATGGAATGGCTGCCGGAATTTGCCGCCGCCGATCCGACCGACACTCGCCGCTCGCGCGTCACGCTGCGGATGCTGCTGGACCATTCGTCCGGGCTGCCCGGCTACGCTCGTCTTTTCGAATCGGTGCACAGCCGTAGCACGATGGTGGAGGCCTGCGTTCGGCAACCTCTGACGGCCGATCCTGGAACGCGTGCCGAGTACTCGGATATCGGATTCATTCTTCTGGGCCATCTGGTCGAAAGGCTTACGAGTGAGCGGCTGGACTCGTACTGCGGGCGCGAAATATTCGAGCCTCTTGGCATGAGCACAACGCGGTACTGTCCCGGTCGAGAGATGTGTACTTCGATTCCGCCTACCGAAGACGACCGCAGCTTCCGGCATCGGATTATCCAATGTGAGGTCCATGACGAAAACGCTTCCGTTATGGATGGCGTCGCCGGACATGCAGGTCTTTTTTCGAACGCGGTGGATCCGCTGCGCGTTGCGAGATGCATGCTGGACGGCGGCGTAACGTCCTCTGGCGTGCAACTATTTTCCGCACAAACGGCATCGCTCTTCACGAAGCGATCGGAGGAGCCGCCCGGTACATCGCGAGCACTCGGCTGGGACACTCCGTCAACGCCGTCATCTTCGGGGCGATTTTTTTCGCAGCGATCGATTGGTCATCTCGGATACACAGGCACATCGCTGTGGATCGATTTGGACGCAGGCATCGCTGTAACGCTGTTGACAAACCGCACCTGGCCGAACCGCTCTAACCAGGCCATACGCGACGTGCGTCCGCGCTTCCACGACACTCTGCGGCGCGAGCTGAATGTCGATCAGAAAAGTTGATCGAACTCCGCCGATCAGGCACGCAGGTCACAATTCCAGTAACCCGATCCCCGCATTTTCCTGACTCGCCGTTTGACAAGAGCGGTAAAATAACTCTAAGGGCTTTTCCGACCACTATGGCTACTTTGACCCCCGCAACCCGTATGAGCACCACCGTTGAGGACGAGGCATCTCAGACCCCGACTGAGCGCGACCTGCACGAACTGACGACCGAGAGCGCTAACTCCGCGTCGCAGGGCTTCGATACCAAATCCGCTCTCGAGATCGCGCGGATTATCAATCACGAAGACAGCAAAATCGCCGGCGCCGTGAAGAAGGCGTTGCCGGAGATCGCGCTGGTCATAGACGCCGTGGCCCGCGCGCTGCGCGATGGCGGGCGGCTTATTTATGTCGCCGCCGGATCGAGCGGCCGCATTGCCGCGCTGGATGCCTCGGAGTGCCCACCGGCCTATTCCACCTCGCCGCAGTCGGTGCAGTACATCGTTGCCGGCGGGCCTAAGGCGGTTGCGTCAGCCGTAGAGGTAAACGAAGATTCGCCCGAGCTCGGCCAGCGTGACATCGCGCGCCGCCGGCCCACGCGCAAAGATGTCGTGATCGGGCTATCAGCTTCCGGCCGCACACCATACGTTGTAGGCGCCGTGGAATACGCGCGCAGCCGCGGTGCGCATACCGCGGCCATCACCTGCAACCAGAACACTGCGCTCGCAGCGGCGGCGGAAGTTGCAATCGTCGCCGAAGTTGGGCCGGAGGTGATCTCCGGTTCAACGCGCATGAAGGCGGCCACCGCGCAGAAGATGATCACCAACATGATCACGACTGGTGCGATGACGCGTCTCGGCTACGTGTACGAGAACATGATGGTGAATGTGCACATGCACAATGCCAAGCTGGTAGAGCGTGGTATTGGGGTGCTGATGCGGGCGTGCAATATTGATCGTGAAACCGCCGTCCAGACAATTAAATCTGCGGGTAAGAGCGTTCCCATTGCGCTAGTCATGCTCAAGGCTGGCGTCGACAAGCCGGAAGCTGTTCGCCGCCTTGCTAAAGCAGACGGCAACGTTCGACTCGCCATCGAGGACACTGTCCTCGAGCTGTAAGTCCGATTCTTCGGTTCTGTCTTAAGCCCTCGGAGCCGTCCGAGGGCTTTTGCTTTCGTGTGCGGCCTTGCGTGGAGACATACATCCATCGTTCGATGGATGCGCAGGGTATCCTCTCGCCGCTATCCTCGCGCTCGTGCCTCCTGATCGCC
>DASZLP010000108.1:0-2950 GCA_035552355.1 Bryobacteraceae bacterium
CACCGCCTTCAGCCCCTTGCGCGCCTTCGCCATCAGTTCCCGCGTGTCGTCGAGCGTGCGGAACACGTGCACGTTCTTTTTGTCCACGCCGGGAATCGGCGGGATGAACGCGCTGCTGCCGGTGGCGAGAATCAGCTTGTCGTAAGGCGTCGCTTCGCCTCTTTCATCGATCACGAGCCCCGCCTGCCGGTCGATCCTCGCGATCTTGACTCCCAGCCGCGCCCGGATGTTGTTCGAGCGGTACCACTCGATATCGTTGAGCACGATCTCGTCCGCGGACTTCTCTCCCGCCAGCACCAGCGAGAGAAGAATGCGGTTGTAATTCACGTGCGTCTCGTCGCCGAAGATCGTGATGTCGAATTTCGGATCGCGCTTCAGAATGTGCTCAACGCAGGCCACTCCGGCCATGCCGTTGCCGACGACTATAAGACGTTTCATGCGTGCGCTCCCGAGCGCTCCACCCGCACAGCGCACTGCTTGTAATTCGGTTCGCGCGAGATCGGGTCGAATGCGCTCTGCGTGACTTCATTTACGTTGGTTTCAAAAAAATGAAAAGGCATGAACACCTGGCCGGGCGCGGTAATCTCGGTCAGCCGCAGTTCAACGCCGCGCGTCTGGCCGCGCCGGGAAATGATGTCCACGGAATCGTGGCTGCGCAGCCCCAGCCGCTTTGCGTCCCGCGGATTCATTTCGAGCCAGGCGCGCGGCGAAAGGCGTTCCAGAATCGGCACGCCGCGCGTCTTGGTCCCGGTGTGCCAGTGCTCCACGGTGCGGCCGGTATTCAGGACGAATGGATAATCGCCGCCCGGCTGTTCCGGAAACGGAGCCCAATCGGCGCAGATCAGCTTCGCCCGCCCATCGGCTGTTTCAAAAATGCCGTCTGCATACAGACGCGAATCGCTTTCCCGCGCAGCGCCCTCAGGCAGCGGCCATTGCGTTGCGCCCTCGCTTGCCAGCAGTTCATAGCTGATCCCGGAGTAATCGCACAATCTCCCGGCCGATACCTTCCGCCATTCGTTGAAAGCGTCTTCAGGACCCGCCCATCCCGCAAACAATTCCTCGCGGCAGCCAAGCTCCCCGGCCACAGACAGAAAAATCTCAAAATCCGGCCGCGCCTCTCCCGGCGGTTCCACGGCTTTGTTCACCTTGCTCACGCGGCGCTCTGAATTGGTGTACGTGCCTTCTTTCTCGCCCCAGATCGCAGCCGGCAAAACCAGGTCCGCCAGTTCCGTCGTCGGGGTCGGATGATAACCGTCCTGCACCACCAGAAAATCCAGATTCGAGAGTGCGTGCCGCAGCAAACTCTGGTTCGGATAAGAGACCAACGGGTTGGTGGCGATGATCCACAACGCGCGAATCTTCTTCGCGACCGCCGCTTCAATAATGTCCGGATACGCCAGACCGCGCTTCACCGGAAACCTGCTCTCGTCTACTCCGAGCAGCGCCGCCAGTTCCGCCCGGTCCGCGGCATCGTCGAACTTGCGATAGCCCGGCATGCTGGAGGTGAAACTCGCCTCGCGCGAGCCCATCGCGTTGCACTGCCCGGTGATCGAAAAAGGCGCCGCGCCCGGGCGCCCGATCTGCCCCGTCAGCAGCGAGAGGTTGCAAATCGCATTCACGGTCGCCGTGCCCAGCGTGCTGTGATTCACGCCCATCGTCCATCCGATGAAGCCGGCCTTCGCGCGCCCGTAAAGAAATGCGGTCTTGAATATCGCGTCGAGACTCAGCCCCGTAATCTCAGCCACACGCTCGGGAGCATAGCTCGCCAGAAACTTTTCCAGTTCCGCAAAACCCGACGTGTGCTTCTCGATGTACTCGCGATCGATCAGGTTGTAGCGAATCAGAATGTGCGCAATCCCATTGATCAGAGCCAGATCCGACCGGGGCTTGAGCGGCAGATGCAGATCCGCCATCATGGCCGTTTTGGTCACCCGCGGATCCGCCACGATCAGCGTCTTCGCCCGGTTGGTCTCCAGATACTGGCACAGAATCGGATGGTTATCGGCCAGATTCGCCCCGATCAGCAGCACCACGTCCGCGCGTTCCAGATCCGCATAGCTGCCCGGCGGCCCGTCGCTCCCGAATGAGAGCTTGTAGCCCGAAACCGCGCTCGCCATGCAGAGCGTCGTATTCCCGTCGTAGTTGCTCGTGCCGAAGCCCAGTTGCGCCAGCTTGCCCAGCGTGTAAAACTCTTCGGTCACCAGTTGGCCCGTGCTCAGCAATCCCAGTGCATTCGCGCCGTATTTCGTCTGCGTCGCGCGAAACCGCTCCACCATCGTTGAGAGCGCTTCTTCCCAGCTCACCCGTTTCAGGTTGCCGTTCTTTCTCAACAGGGGATACTTCGCGCGATTTTCCGATTCGATCGTGTAATGTTCCGAAAGGCCCTTGGGGCAAAGCTTGCCGCGATTCACCGGATGGGAGGACAGCGCCCGGCTCGCAACGGCCCTGCCGCCTTTCACGCCGATCTCGATCCCGCATCCCACCGAGCAATACCCGCACGTGGTCGCGACCCACGTGTCAGGAATCTTCTGCGCGGACGTATAGCCGGTCGATTCACTGCGATCGAAGCGATATTCCTCGGCCAGATTGTCCAGACCGACCGCGCGCTTCCAGTTCATGCCGCCCTCCCCGCCGCAAATGCCGCCGCAATGTTCTTCGGAACGACGCTGACGAAGAACAGGTATCGCCCCAGCAGTTCGCCAAAAAGCGCCGCCGCGAAAGCGCAATCGAGAGCCGCAACCGAAGAAAAGGCGAGCGGCCCCACGATTCCCGCGACAACCAAAATCGCGAGCCGCAGCAGAAACAGCGAACGCAGCCGGCCGGCGAGCAGCAGCGAAGACGACCGCAGCTCGAACGCCTCCGAACGCGAAAGCCAGAGGAATTTGCCCGCTTGCGTAATCAATTGCGCGGCGGCTCCGGCCACGGAGACGAGCAGCACCGCGCGCGGCGC
>DASZLP010000109.1:0-6417 GCA_035552355.1 Bryobacteraceae bacterium
GGCGGCCGTGTCGTGGTCCGACAGCACGACAATCGCGGCCGAACCGATGAAGCAGCCGTATGGGGTCAGGGTGTCGAAATCGAGCGGAATGTTCGCGAGCGACGCGGGCAGAATTCCGCCGGACGCGCCGCCGGGCAAATAGCCGTAGAGTTCGTGGCCATCGAGCATGCCACCGCAGAATTCGTCAATCAGCTCGCGCAGGGTGATGCCCGCCGGCGCGAGATGCACGCCCGGCTTCTTCACGCGGCCGCTGACGGAAAACGAACGAAGGCCCTTGCGGCCGTTGCGTCCCTGACCGGCGAACCACGCCGCACCGTTCTCGATAATCGCTCGCACCCAGTGCAGTGTTTCCATGTTGTGCTCGAGCGTCGGGCGTCCGAACAATCCGACCTGCGCCACATAAGGCGGGCGCAGCCTGGGTTCGCCGCGCTTGCCCTCGATCGACTCGATCATCGAAGACTCTTCGCCGCAGATGTAAGCCCCGGCGCCGCGCCGCAGATAAATCGATGGAATCGCATATGGCGGATTGGCCTGCAGCGCCGCGATTTCGCGCTCGAGAATGGCGCGGCAGCCGTGATATTCGTCGCGCAGATAGATGTAAATTGCGTCGATGCCGACCGCCCACGCGGCAATCAGCGCGCCTTCGAGAAAGCGGTGCGGATCGCGTTCGAGATAGTAGCGGTCTTTGAAAGTGCCGGGCTCGCCTTCATCAATGTTGATGGCCATCAGGCGCGGGGCCGGTTCCGCCGCGACCAGTTTCCACTTGCGGCCGGCGGGAAAACCGGCGCCGCCGAGGCCGCGAAGGCCGGAATCTTCCATCAGGGCGATGATGTCGGCGGCCTTTTTCTCGCCCGCCGCGCAGTCCTTTGCGAGCGCATAGCCGCCCGCGGCGCGGTACGCGTCGTAGCCGATGTGGCCGGGGGTAACAGCGCCGGGCTCATCCGGGTGCCTCACGCTGCCGGTGCGTACGGCTTCCACGATCTGTTCGGCCGTCGCATGGGGAACGGGATTCTGCCCGACCACGGCGACCGGTGCCGTCTCGCAGCGTCCGACGCAGGGTGCATGCAAAACGCGCACATCGGCCCCGACCATAGTGGGCAGCTTCGCAAGCAGTTTTTCAGATCCGGCGAGCTCGCATGCAATTGAATCGCACACCCGAACCGTGATCGCCGGCGGACGCGGATCGCCCTCCTTGATTACATCGAAATGATGATAGAAAGTAGCGACTTCGTAAACTTCCGCCATGGCCATTTTCATGGTGTCGGCGAGCGCGACGAGATGCTCGGCGGAGAGGCAGCCGTAGCGGTCCTGAATCTTGTGCAGGTGCTCGATCAGGAGATCGGGCCGGCGCGGCGAATCACCTAATAATGCATGCACTTCTTCACGCGCCCGCGGGTCGACGCGCCGGCCCTTGGGCGTCCCGCGAACGCGCTTGCCGCCCTTCCTGTTCTTCGGACCCGATTCCGGCGCAGGCGATTCAAGCGCCGAGGTAGCTACAAAATCTCTCATGTTTTCAATGCGTTTCTGGCTTTCGAAAAGCCAGCGCGGCCAAGCTCCATGCTATCATCGGCATGGATTTGCCGTTCGTTGGCGGCGGATTCGGAGCCTTATGCACGTGGAATTTTTCGGTGTTCCCCGTGAGCGCGCCGGCATCTCCGAAATGGAAGTGCAGGCAACGACGCTCGGGCAGCTTTTCGGCGCTCTCGCGGCGCGAATTCCCGGTCTTCATCAGTTTATAGGCGCGGATGGACTGCATCCGGCGCTTGCCGCGAACCTGAATGGCGACCGGTTTGTTCGCGATCCCGAAACCCCGCTCGCGCCCGGCGATTGCGTCCTGATCCTTTCCGCCGACGCAGGAGGGTAATGTTCGGTTATCACGGCCGTTATCTGCGGGTCGATGTCTCCCGCGGAAAAGCCGATTACGTTACGCTCGACGAATCGGTCCTGCGCCGGTTTCTCGGCGGCAGCGGACTGGGCGTGCATGTGCTTCTCGCGGAAGGCGCCGCGGCGATCGATCCGCTGGCGCCTGATGCCGCGATCGTTTTCGCGTTCAGTCCGCTGGTGGGGAGTCCTCTGACGACTTCGGCCAAGTTCGCCGTCGTGAGCAGGAGCCCGCTGACGGAACGCGTCAACGATTCGCTCGCGAGCAGCGGCTTCGCGATCGCGGGCAAGAGCTGCGGCTGCGATGCCATCGTGATCGTCGGACGCGCGGACAAGCTTTCCGTTCTCGTCATCGATGACGGTGTCGTTGATAGGGGTGTTGATGGGGGTGTCCGGCTCGAAAGCGCGGAAGAACATCGCGGCGCGACCTGCCGCGATACGGAAGCGGCGCTCCGCGCGCGGCTCGGCGCGAACTTCCGCATCGCATCGATCGGACCCGCCGGCGAGCATCTCGTCCGCTATGCCACCGTTTCGCATGATGGACGTCACGCCGGGCGCGGCGGCAGCGGCGCCATTCTCGGCGCCAAGAACATCAAGGCTATCGCGGTGCGCGGTACACAGCGCGTCGAGTGGGCGCATCCGCGCGCGGTGACCGAGCTCAGCCGCGATTTATCGAAAAGGTCGCTCGGTCCCGCGACGGCGAAGTACCGCGAACTCGGCACGGCGACGAATCTGGTGACGTTCAACCGATTCGGAGCGCTCCCGACGCGCAACTTTCAGAGTGGGACGTTTGAAGAAGCCGCCGCGCTGTCGCCCGAACAGCTCGGCGCGACGCGCGCGAAGACGCGGGCAAGCTGCGTCGCCTGCACGATCGGCTGCGAGCACATTTACGCGGGTGTGCGGGTGGAATATGAGAGCCTCTTCGCGCTGGGATCACTCTGCGGAATCGGCGACGCGGACGCGGTACTTCAGGCTTCGCGGCGCTGCGATGAACTGGGCCTCGACACCATCAGTACGGGCGGTACGATCGCCTTCGCGATGGAGTGCGTCGAGCGCGGCTGGCTCGATCAACCCTGGCTGAAATTCGGAAGCGCGGACGCACTGCTGCGCGCCATCGAACTCATTGCGTCGCGCGAAGGAATCGGGGATCTTCTCGCGGAGGGCAGCCGCCGCGCCGCGTCCGTTATCGGGCATGACAGTATCGCGATCGCGCCGCAGGTGAAGGGTCTCGAAATCCCCGGCTATGAGCCGCGCGCGCTGCAGACGATGGCGCTTGGCTTCGCCGTCGGTGCGCGCGGCGCCGATCACAACCGCAGTGGCGCTTACGAAATCGATTTTTCCGACAAGGTCGACCGGCGGAATGTAACGCTCGACGCGGTCCGCCACGCTATCGAGACAGAAGACAAAGCCGCCCTGATGGATTCGCTCATCATGTGCAAATTTCTGCGCGGAGTCTTTGAGGATTTTTACGCCGAGACTGCGGCCATGCTGCACACCGTGACCGGCTGGGATGTCAGCGCGGACGAAATGCGCGAAACGGCGCGCGGCATCGTCGCGGCGAAGCGGCAGTTCAATCTGCTCGCCGGCTGGACGCCCGCCGAAGACACGCTGCCCGAGCGCTTTCTTAAGACGGCCCTGCCGAACGACCCCGTAGCTTCGCTGAGCCGGGAGCGTCTGGACGCGCTGGTGGCGGAATACCATCGCCAGCGCGGCTGGTAGCGGCTATTCGCCGCCATCATCCCCGAGCGAGAAGCACATCGCGGCGCAGACTTGTTCCATTCGATGCCCATTCAGCTGGGAAACCCTGCGCCCAGGACGCTGCCGTCGAATGGCGATCACGTTGTGATCGTGAACAAGCGCCGGCACAATTGCCAGCGCGGCGTGCGAGATTGTCCGCGCCACATAACCAGCATTATTCGGTTGGCCAGGCCGCTTCTTTTTCCCAGCGCGATCGCGTTGTTCGAGCGCCCGGATTTTTCGATCGCCGTGCCATCAGTCGTCTGCCCGATGACTCAATCCGGCCTGCGCCAACGCCGCCAGATAATCTTCCCGCGTATTCAGATTCCGCAACGTCCGCAACTCCGGGTCGACATTGCGCATCTCATCCGCCTGTACCCGCCGCGTCGCGACCGCATCGAACAAAAACACCGGCCGCAGCTTGTCTTTCTCCAGTAAAGACTCGACCTCGGGCAGCACTCGCCGCCGGTAGACCGCCGAGAGAGGATGCGCGAAACCGTCGATCTCCATCACCGCGATATCGCGATCGCCCAACAACCCGATCATCCGCCTCACGAATCCTGGCGCGAGCAGCGGGACATCGCAGCTCGTCACATAGGCGGCGTCGACGGATTCCGGCAGAGCTTTCAAACCCGCCCGCAGGCCCTCGAGCGGACCTCTCTGCTCACGCTCATCCCGCGCCACGATAACGTCGCCGGGAAGCGCGGGCAATTCCTGCGCGCGCGCCGCGACCACGGCGACCGGCGCCACCTCCGTGCCGAGCAGCCGCACCACACGCTGCAGCATCGTTTCGTCTCCGAAAGGCAGCATCGCCTTGGACGTCCCCATCCTCGTCGACATCCCGCCTGCCAGAACAATGCCGCCAACGGTCATGGCTTCATTCCCAGGCGCGCGAGCGCCTCTCGCGTCGCCGGGCGCTCCAGCAGATTTCGGAACGCGACAACCCCGGGCCGGTCCTTCCGCGAGACAGGCACGATAAAGTCGTAGCGCTCTTCCTGCACGGGCAGGAATCCGAGCCCGGCCTGTTGCGCGATGCTGTCGAGCGTCATGCCCCAGTCTGCGCGGCCTTGCTTCACTGCGGCGGCGACGGCATTGTGATTGCGCGGCTGCACGGCGTACCCGTGCGGTCTCGCATTCCCCAGCAGCCGGTCGATCAGCACACGCGTGCCGCTGCCGTTATTCCGATTCACCATGATGCATGCGGCATCGCGCCCGGCCGCGGCGACAGCCTCCGCGGCGGTCCGGCCATCGAAGCGTTTGTCGCCCGGACGGAATACGATTCCCTGCAGACGTCCGTAGCCCGGAATGAGGTCGAGCACCGGCGTCAGGAACGATCGGTTGTACTCGCCTGTGTTCGGATCGAGCAGGTGCACGCCGGCAATGTCACACTCGCCCCGCATCGCGGCATAGAGCCCGCCGGAGCTTCCGACAGTCAGGAATTTCGATCGCACACCCTCCCGCTGCAGCACGCCGAGCAGATAGTCGAGACCGACACAGTGGCTGCCGATGACGACGAGGTCCGCGAGCTGCAGTCCGCGCCCGAGGAGTTGCACGTTGACGATCGTTCCGGCCTGTACGATTTCCTCATGCCGGCCAATGGTCGCGAATCCGTCGGCGCGGCTGAATGTCGTGACGCTGCCGGAGCCCTGCCCCATCGGATACGCGATGAGGGAGTCGGCTGTTTCGACCAGGCCCACCAACAGGTATTCGGTGCGGCCGATCTCGCTGTTGACCTTGACTGCAAGCTTCGCCGGGACGACCGGACGCGCCTCCGCCCCGCGTCCGGCGAGCATGCGGATGACAGGCGCGACGAACTCGTGAAACGTGAAGATCGCCGAGGTCGGAAACCCTGGCAGCACGACGACTGCGCGTCCGCCCGTGGCCGCGAGACAGATCGGTTTGCCCGGCTTGAGTGCCACCCCGTGCGCGACGATTCCGGGATCGTCGAGTTCCGCCACCGCGCGATATGAAACATCCCCCGCGCCCTTGCTTGTTCCGCCCGAGAGCAGCACCATGTCGGCGGATTCGAGCGCCGCGCGCAATTGCGTGCGTAGTTCACCGATTTCATCGCGCGTGATCCCGAAGCGCTTCGGCTCGCCGCCCAGTTCGCGAACGGCGTCGGCGAGCACCTGCCCGTTCGAGTCATAGACGCTGCCCGGCCGCATTTCCTCGCCCGGCGCGATGATCTCGTCGCCTGTCGAAAGAATTGCGACGACCGGTTTGCGCCACACCTCGACGGCGGCGACACCCACCGCGGCCAGCACACCCGTATCGCGGCTGGTCAGCACTTGCCCGGCGCGCAGGACCGTCTCGCCCGCTGTAATATCCGTGCCGGCAAATGAGACGCCGCTGCCCGCCGTCGCCGCCCGGCGGATTCTCAGCGCCGTACCCGCGGCTTCGGCATGCTCGACCATCACCACCGCATCGGCGCCGCGCGGCATCATGCCGCCGGTGGCGATGACGACGGCAGCGCCCGGATGAATCACGGTATCCGGTACAACGCCCGTGTGGACGCTCTCCGGGCCGAGCGTCACTGTGCGCGGAATTTCCTCCGATGCCCCGAATGTATCTTCGGCGATGACCGCAAAGCCGTCGAAGTTCGAACGATCGAACGAGGGGACATCCACGGGCGATGTGACATCCGCCGCAAGGACGCGCCCGAGCGCCGCGCGCAATTGCGTGCGTAGTTCACCGATTTCATCGCGCGTGATCCCGAAGCGCTTCGGCTCGCCGCCCAGTTCGCGAACGGCGTCGGCGAGCACCTGCCCGTTCGAGTCATAGACGCTGCCCGGCCGCATT
>DASZLP010000110.1:0-17424 GCA_035552355.1 Bryobacteraceae bacterium
GGGGTCGCGGCCTCGGCATCGAGAGTTTCTCCGGCTTCGCCTCCGACCTGCCCCACGACTCGAAGCCGCAGAAATGCACTTTTCCCATCGCATCCGCTGTCTGCTACGCCAATGGATGAAATTTAATAGGCCAAAGCCGAGACACAGGCTTTAGCCTGTGAGGGTTCATCAGGAACGAACAACTGTACATTGTGATCGGTGCGCCGATGCTTTTCAACGCGGTGCTGATCGGACTTCTGGTCGCCTATATCAACGCCAGATTCGAGGGCCTGAACGGGCGATTCGACGGGATCGACCAGCGCTTCGACGCGATCGACAAACGCTTCGACGATATGCGCAATCTCTGGCGCGCGGAACTGCGGCGCGTGGAGGAAGTCATCGACGCACGGCTGAAACACCTCGAAGAGCGCTAACGGTCCTGCGGGCAGAGCCCGGCCAGGAACTTCCAATCGAATCACGGGGTCTACTTCGGCGAGAGGTTTCCCGTGTTCGATCAAACCTTCGTTAACGCCCATGCGCAGACACGCCGGCCATGGACTGTCGCGCTTTCACTAACTCTGCAAACAGCTCTCGTGGCGGCGGCCCTGCTTGTCCCGATTCTTCGCGTCGCGCCGCTCGATGCGCCGCCGGAAGCGCCGATCTGGCTGCCCGTGCGGCGCGTCGATCTGCGCGTGAAGCCGGAGCCCCGTACCCTCTCGCGCGCCATCGCAGCGCCGAGACCGATATTCGATCCAGTGATCGCGGTGTTACCGAGAACAGTGCCCACCGAGATCGAACCCGCGCCGGATGCGCCGGAGATCGGCGTTCCTGCGTCGGCGCTTTCTTCGGGAGGACCGTCGTCCCTGACCTCATTGATGCCCGCGCTGACGGCGCAGCCTCCAGTTGTCAAAAGGCTCCAACCAACCGCTCCCGTCTCCACTCCGGCTCCAGCAGGCCCCGTGCGCATCAGCAGCTCGGTCCAGACAGCGCGGCTGATCTTCGGGCCGAAGCCGGCGTATCCGGCGCTCGCGAAGACGACACACACCCGGGGAACAGTGAAGATCCAGGCGCTGATCGGGCGCGACGGCGTCATCCGGAACCTCCAACTGATCAGCGGGCCGCCGCTCCTGGTCAAGGCGGCCATGGACGCTGTCGCCACGTGGCGCTACAAGCCGGCGCTGCTGAATGGCGAATTGGTGGAAGTGGTCACCGAGATCGAAGTGAACTTTACGCTTACGCAGTAGCGGGATCCGGATCAGCCGGCCTGGCCGATAATAGACCAATGCCACGCAAACGAACTTTCGCCCCGCTGATGCTTGCCGTTGCCGCTTTCGGCCAGGCGCCGCCCGCTCCGCCCACCAACATTCCCTATGGCACGGCAATCACGGCAGATGCCGCGAAGAAGATCGCAGCCGCCGCGATCGCCGAAGCCGGCAAGAACGGCTGGGCGATGGCTGTCGCCGTCGTCGACCCCGGCGGCTACCTTGTCTATTTCGAGAGGATGCCGGACACGCAACTGGGGAGCGTCCAGGTTTCGATGGATAAGGCCAAATCGGCCGCTCTCTTCCGGCGGCCCACCAAAGTATTTCAGGACGCCGTGGCCGCGGGCGGCGCGGGCATGCGCATGCTCGGCCTGACCGGCGCGGTACCCGTTGAAGGCGGGATTCCAATTATCGTCAAAGGCAAAGTGATCGGGGCCGTCGGGGCGTCCGGAGGCACCAGCGATCAGGACGGGCATACCGCCCAGGCCGGGGCCGCAGTTATCAAGTAGTGGCAACAAACTCCCCGAGCACCGCCGGATCGGCCGGCCATTCATGCCCAGCGTCGATCTCAATCGCGCGAACCCGGACGCCGCATTCCTCAAGCCGCTGGGCGTCTTTTGAGAACTGCTCTTTCGTATACCAGGTGTCACCCGTTCCGCGAACGAGAAGCACCGATTGGATTTGGCTGAGCGCGGCGCGATCCAGCTCCGGCGGAACATCGCCGCCGACGGCGATCACGCTCGCGCGGGCCGCCGCCCGGAATGCCATCGCCACTCCCTGCGAGAATCCGGCAAACACCAGGCGAGTTGACGCAGGCGCGGCCGCATCGAGGCACTTCGACACGTACTCGAGGTTGTCAGCAATGGCCAGTTCGCGATCCTGCCGCGTCATCCAGCTTGCGACGATGCGGTCGGTGCGGCGTTCATAGAACCGGTTGAGTCCCTGAATGGAGACGATCGCCCATCGATCTGACCCGGGGATGGCGCGCAGCCGCTCCATCTGCGTCTCGGCGTTCTCGCCATAACCGTGAAAGCCCACAAGCAAACCTTCGGCCGTGTTCGCAGGCGCCACCAGATACCGGCCATGTATGGTCGTCGCAATCGTGCGCTCCATCATCCTCCTTATGTTCGTTCATTGCGTGTCACGATAGGAGATTCGGAATGCAACCAACGCTCGTCACAGGCGCTTCGGGATTCGTCGGCTGGCACGTTGCGCGCGTCCTCCTCGAGCATGGACACCGGGTCCGCGCACTGGTCCGCGCATCGAGCAAAGTTCCTGAGCTGGATGTGGAACCCGTCACAGGCGATCTGCGCGACCCGGGCTCGCTCGCCCGCGCCGCCTCGGGCTGCGCGGTTGTCTTCCACGTCGCCGCCGACTACCGGCTTTGGTCAAAAGACCCACGCGAACTCTATCAATCGAACGTCGACGGCACTCGCAACATGCTTGCCGCCGCGAGGGACGCGGGCGTGGAACGCTTCGTCTATACAAGCACCGTTGGATGCATCGGCGTCCCGGACGGCGGAATCGGCGACGAAACGCAGCCGGTCTCGATAGGCGAAATGTCCGGCGATTACAAGCGCTCCAAGTTTTTAGCCGAACAGGCCGCTCTCGAATTTGCCCGCGATGGATTTCCGGTCGTGATCGTCAACCCCACCGCGCCCATGGGTGATCACGATTTCAAGCCGACGCCCACCGGACAAATCGTGCGCGACTTTCTGAATGGCGCCATGCCCGCTTACATCGACACCGGGCTCAATGTCGTCAATGTGCGCGACGTTGCCAGTGGCCACCTCCTCGCCTGCGAGCGTGGCGTGCCCGGCGAGCGCTACATCCTCGGCGCAGCCAATATGACACTGGGCCAGATCCTCCAGGAACTCGCCAGGATCACCGGTCGCAAAGCGCCCGCCACGCAGCTTCCGTATGCCGTCGCGTACGCGGCCGGTCTCGCGACGACCGCCTGGGCTCATATCAGCGGCACGCCACCGCGCGCACCGCTCGAAGCCGTCCGGATGGCGAAGAAGAAAATGTGGGTATCGCACGAGAAGGCCGCGCGCGAGCTCGGCTACTCGCCGTGTCCGGCCATAAGCGCGTTGCGCGACGCTGTCGAGTGGTTCAAGGGCACAGGCCGCAGCGCCGTTGTGCCCGTTGGAAAACGATGAGCGCGGCGCTTCTCTTCATCGCCGCCGATCCGCGCGAATTTGCCGGCTTCCTTCCGCGCTGGCAACAGGCGCAGCCGCTCGAGCTCCCCGTCCATTGGGCTCGTAACGGACGCTGGAAAGGCCGCGAAGTCATCGCTATCGCGAACGGCGCGGGTGCCGACCGCGCCTTCGCCGCCGCCCTCGTCGCGCCCAGGCCGTCCGCAATTTGCAATGTCGGATTTTGCGGCGCACTCGACGAATCCCTTCGCATTGCCGACGTTGTGATCGCAACGGAAGTGCGCAACGGCAAGGATGCCTGGCCCACCGCCGATTTTGACTCGCCCGACGCCCGCAAAGGGGCGGTTGCATCGATCGACCATATCGCGCGGACCGCCGCTGAAAAACGGGATCTTCGCGCGACGGGAGCATCGATAGTGGAAATGGAAGCGGCGGGCGCGGCGCGCGCGGCGGAAGACCTCGGGTTGCCGTTCTACTGCATCCGCGCCGTGAGCGATCTCGCCAACGAGGATTTTGCCAATGATTTCAACGCCGCTCTTAAGCCCGACGGACGTTTCAGCCTGATGCGCCTGGTCAAACAAGGGCATTTCGCTGAGTTGCTTCAACTGCGGCGCCGCACTGCCGAAGCCGCCAAAAAACTGGGAGATTTTCTTGCCCGATCGTCTTTTTAGTGCCATGTGTCGATCACTATGATTCCAACCACCATGCAAGCCGCCGTCTATCGCGGCAACTCGCGAGTCTCGGTAGACTCGGTCCCCACGCCCGAAATCTCGCCCGGTGAGATCCTGATCCGTGTCGAAGCCTGCGGCGTGTGCCACACCGATCTGAAAAAGATCGAGTACGATCTCCTCACGCCGCCCCGCATCTACGGCCACGAAACAGCCGGCGTGGTCGCGGCGGTTGGCGCCAGCGTCACGCACGTCCAGCCCGGCGATCGCGTCGTCGTCTTCCACCACATCCCCTGCGGCAGGTGCTTTTACTGCGAGCGCAAACTTTACGCTCAATGTCCCGTATATAAGAAGGTGGGCGTTACCGCCGGATTCGAGCCGGCCGGCGGAGGCTTCTCGCAATACGTCCGGGTCATGGACTGGATCGTCGAGCACGGCGTGGAAAAGATTCCGGCCGATGTGCCCTTCGAAGTCGCGGCGTTCGTCGAGCCGCTGAATACCTGCCTCAAGGCGGTCCACCAGTGCGATCCGCAGGCCGGCGACGTCGTGCTCGTGCAGGGGCAGGGGCCGATCGGCCTCCTGTTCACTATGCTGCTCAATCTTGGCGGATGCGCTGTCGTCGCGACCGACACCATTCCGCGGCGTCTCGAGCTCGCGAGGCTCTGCGGCGCCGCGGTCGCCGCCGATCCCCGAAGCACGGATGTCCCCGCGAAGCTTCGAGAGCTCACCGGCGGGCGCGGCGCGGACATGGTATTCGTCGCCACCAACGTCAAAGGCCTCGTCGAACAGGCCGTGGACTGCTCGCGGCCCGGCGCCAAAATCATGCTCTTCGCCCAGACCTCCGACCAGGAGAGGATCGAGCTCTCCGGCGCGAGTATTTGCGTCGGCGAACGCGCGCTGCTGGGCTCCTACAGCGCCTCGGTCGACGTCCAGAAGGAATCCGCCGATCTGGTTTTCGGGGGAAAATTGCCCCTGCACCTGCTCATTTCCCACCGCGTTCCGCTTGATAAGATCGAGTTTGCGTTTCGTCTCGCGACGCACCCCGGCGAGTTTCCCGGGGAGAATCCGCTGAAGATCATGGTGCGTCCGCAGGAAATAACGGGCGGGTGACTGGCCGTGTGGGCCAGAGAACGATGAATAACGGGAACATGCTCGCAGCCATACTTTACGGGAAAGAGCACTTGCAACTGGAACGGATCCCCGTTCCCGCCATTGGCCCCGGAGACATTCTCGTCCGCGTGCGCGCCGCGCTCACCTGCGGCACCGACGTCAAGGTTTTCCGCCGCGGGTACCACGCCCGCATGATCGTTCCGCCGGCCGTTTTCGGGCATGAATTCGCCGGCGACATTATGGCGGTCGGCGATTCCGTCACGCGTTTTCATGCCGGGCAGCGCGTGGTAGCGGCCAACTCCGCTCCCTGCCTGCAGTGCTTCTACTGCCAGCGCGGCAAAGTGAACCTCTGCGAAGATCTGATGTTCAACAACGGCGCCTATGCGGAGTACATCCGGGTTCCCGCCCGCATCGTCGAGCGCAACACCTATGAGATCGCGCCCCACCTGAAGTATCAGGACGCTGCTCTCGCAGAGCCGCTCGCCTGTGTCGTCAAAGGACTCGAGGACACCGGCATGGAGGCGGGCGACACCGTCGCGGTGATCGGAGTAGGTCCGATCGGCTCCATGTTCGTGCGGCTTGCCAAACTGCGCGGCGCGCAGGTGATCGCCATTGGGCGTCGGCGCTCGCGGCTCGACCACACCCTGAAGCTCGGGGCGGACCGCGTGATCGCGACCGAGGAAACGCTCGACCCGGTCGCGGCCGTTCGCGAGCTCACCGGTGGACGCGGTGCCGATATCGTGATCGAAGCCGTGGGTCGCGCGGAAACGTGGAACTGGTCGGTCGAAATGCTGCGCCGCGGCGGCGTGGTGAATTTCTTCGGCGGACCGCCCAGCGGCACGCGCGTCGAGCTCGACACCAATCTGCTGCACTACTCCGAAATCACGTGCCGCGCCAGCTTCCACCACACACCGCGCGCCTTCCGCGACGCTCTCGAAATCATCGAGACGGGCGGCGTGACGGCGCAGGCGTTCGTGCAGGCCGAAGAGCGGCTCGAGAGCCTGTCGAACGTGCTGTTCCGGCTCATGGAAGGCAGCGGGCCGCTGAAAACCGCAATCATTCCTTGAGCGTCATGACGGTCCGGGAAGCCGAGGAGTACACGCGCCATCTCGCCACGACGCATTACGAAAATTTCCACGTCGTCAGCTTTCTGCTGCCCAAACATCTGCATCAGGATTTTTACAACGTATACGCTTATTGTCGCGCCTCCGACGATCTCGCCGACGAAATTCCGGACCGCGACGAGAGCCTGCGTCAGCTCAACGATTTTCTCGCCCAACTCGATCGCATGTACGCGGGCGAAGCCGAGCATCCGATTTTCATTGCATTGAAGGGCACCGTCGCAAAGTATGGGATCCCGCGGCAGCCTTTCGCCGATCTGATCCGCGCCTTCATTCAGGACCGCAACGTCAGCCGCTACCAGAATTGGGAGGGAGTTCTCGACTATTGCGTTTACTCGGCCAATCCGGTCGGCCGCCTCGTTCTCTATCTGTGCGGATATGCCGACGCCGAACGCCAGCGCCTTTCGGACGCGACCTGCACGGCTCTTCAGCTCGCGAACTTCTGGCAGGACGTTACGGTCGACCAGTTGAAAGACCGCGTCTATCTGCCACTCGACGTTCTCGCCAGACACAACTACACGGTTGACGAGCTGTTCGCGCACAAGTACGACGAGCGCTTCCGCGCCATCATGCGTGAGGCGGTCGATCGCGCGCGCGAGCTTTTCCTGACCGGGCTGCCGCTCGCCCGCATGGTCAACAAACGGCTCGCCGTCGATCTGGAACTCTTCAGCCGCGGGGGAATATGCGTGCTCGATAAGATCGAACAACAGAACTACGACGTGCTTTCACGCCGTCCGAAGATCTCGAAGGTGGAACGCGCGGGATTGCTGATCGGCACGCTGGCGCGCATGGCATTTAAGCGGGCCGCATGAGGTTTGGTTGGCAATCGGCCAGATTGTTCGAGACGGTGCAAGTCTATACGGTGGTGGGACAGGCTTCAGCCTGTCCCTGTGCATTGAAAACACAGGCTGAAGCCTGTTCCACCATCGTGTCTGCGAGCGCGCCCGCCGATCATGACCACTCTTGAACGGTCGCAGGCGCACTGTCGCGCCATCGCGAAGAGCCGCGCGCGGAATTTCTACTACTCCTTCGTCCTGCTGCCGCTCGAAAAGAAGAACGCCATGTGCGCGATGTACGCGTTCATGCGGTATTGCGACGATTTGAGCGACGAGCCCGGCGCGACACTCTCGGCAATCGAACATTGGCGCGAGGCACTGAACGAGGCTCTCGCCGGCCAGCCTGACGAGAACCCGATGTGGCCCGCATTTCTCGATGCGGTCGGACGCTATGCGATCCCTCGCCAGTACTTTTACGAAATGATTGAGGGCGTGGCTTCGGATCTGGAGCCGCGCGCGATCACGACCTTCGACGAGCTCTACGCCTACTGCTACCGCGTGGCCTCGGTCGTGGGGCTGACGACGATCCACATCTTCGGCTTTACGTCTCCGGAGGCTCTGTCGCTGGCAGAGAAGTGCGGCATCGCATTCCAGTTGACCAACATCATCCGTGACATCCGCGAAGACGCCGGGCTCGGACGAATCTACATTCCGGCTGAAGATCTCGCCCGTTTCGGCGTGTCGCGCGACGACATTGCGGGTGCGCGGCGAACCGAACAGTTCGGCGCGCTGATGCAGTTCGAGACGGAACGCGCGCGCGCGTACTATCGGGAGTCAGCGCCGCTGCTGGAGTTCATCGAGCCGGGGAGCCGGCCGGCGTTGTGGGCACTGATTGCGATCTACTCGCGCCTGCTGGACCGTATTGTGGAATCGCACTACGATGTGCTGGTGCGGCGGATCTCGTTGCCGGCGGCCGAGAAGAGCTGGATTGTGCTGCGGGCTGCGTTGAGAATCCTGTAGATACTCTGTGCCTGCCGATTGGTAATCGGCCACGAATGATCGAGACGGCCCGCTAGTGGCTGCACACAGCGGTCCAGCCCTCCGTGCATGCGAGTTGATACAGTTCGGCCGGCGTCCGTTGCCGTATCTCCCCTTTACTGCCTCGCAGAATGATTGGGTAGTCCTTCAAGGTTGGCGGCCCGCTGACCAGCGCTCCGCCCGAGGTCATCGTCTGCAGATTGCGGCAGGCGTCGCTTGAGCCGAGGTCGCATCCGCGTTTGAAAGGTTCGAGGGCTTTGGCCGGATCGGTCCGGCGCGCATCTTCGCCGGAGCGCGAGAGCTTGATGTCGAGGCGCCCGGCTTCGTTGCACGCCCACCCCGAGCCGCGATCGCAGAAGTTGTCCTCGAGGTCGGCAAGGTAGGGGCAGGCGTAAGGACGTTCGTCAGTGCAGGCCTGGCGCCAGAAGGGCAGCCACTGTCCGGGGTGTTTGTCGCCGACCTGCTGCGTGATGCTCAATGCAGTGAAGACGCAGGCCCATACGGCAATCGAGGCAGTGTTGCGCAGCCGCGGCGCGAGCGACGGCGCGGGCGCGCGAACGAGCCAACGCGCGACGCCATCGATCCACTTGACCGAAAGATTCAGCAGCGGAACCTGGAGCAGCTTGTCATAGAACGCCGGCTGGCCGGCGCGTCCGAGGAATTCATACAACGCGACGGTGCTCAGTCCGTAAAGCGCACCGTAGATGACGCGGCCCGTTCCGGTGCGCGGCGAAGTCGAGGGGTCGTTGAAGAGCAGGTGCATCCCGAGAAAGACGGAGATCGGGATGTACGAATCGTAGAAGAAGTAGATGCCGGTGGCGGCGAAGTAGAGGCGTCCGAAAAGCCACGTAGCGATGACGGCGGACATCGTCATCGATGTCACGCCGAAGAAGAACTGGCCGGGGAGTCCGATCAGAAACAGCATCAGGTACATTTGCGGCGGGTAGAACTGCGTCGTGGCAATCTCCTGCCCCCAGGTGATTCCGCTCGCGTGAGCCGCGAGCAGCACCAGCGAGAATACGGCGAGCGGCAGCGATGAAGGATTGAAGATGTGGCAGCGGCGGCCGTCGCGCGGCATACCAGGTGAAGACCAGTGGATGAACTCCTTGGCGGCGAGGCCGAGCGCGATCATCAGGAGCTGCAGATAAAACCAGTCCGGCCTGAACCAGAGGAAGAGGTTGATGCTGAAGATGACCGGGAACTGGGCAAATCCGAGTATGCAGTGCCCGCGGCGCGACCACGACAGCAGGATGTCGAACGCATACGCGAAGAGCAGTTGGGCCGCGATGAATGCGGCGAACGCGGGAACTTCAGGCCAGTACATACCCCAGTAGATGAGAACCGCGCCCTGCGCGCAGGCCTGAATGTAGTGCTGCTTTTTCGCGGCGAACTGAAACTTTAGTGGTCGGCGCGTGAGCAGAAGGACTACGGTCCAGACGAACAGAGTCCCGGCCGCGGCAAGAACAGCGGTCGTCGCGTGGACGTTTGCGCTGACCGGCGGCAGCAGGGCCGTGGCGGCGAATGCGGCGGTGAAGACAACAGGTATGACGAGCGCCGGGATCGGTCGGGGGTTCATCTCTTTTGACTACCCGCTACGACTACCCGCGCACGAACGGATTCTCCCGCTTCTCCTCGCCGATGGATGTCGTCTCGCCGTGTCCGGGAAACACGATCGTGTCCTCGGGCAGCGTATAGAGCTTGCCGCGAATGGAGCGCCCGATCTGCGCGGTATCGCCGCCGGGCAGATCGGTGCGGCCGATGCTGCGCTGGAAGAGCGTATCCCCGGCGATGAGTTTCTTCTCTACGGGGAGATAAATCGAAATGCTGCCGGGAGTGTGTCCGGGTGTATGCAGCACGTGTCCCTCGATGCTGCCCGCGCGAATGATGTCACCTTCGCGCGCCGGCTTGTCGATGCCGGGGTCCTTCGGCGCTTCCATGCCAAGCCAGGCCGCCTGCACGGCAAGCTGATCGCTCAGCATCTTGTCCGCTTCGTGCATGTAGACGGGTGCGCCGGTGTGTGCGCGCAGCTTCTCCGCGCCGCCGATGTGATCGATGTGGGCATGCGTGATCACGATCATCCGGACCGCGAGCCTGTGCCGGTCGAGAATCGCGATGATGTCGCTAACGTCATCGCCAGGGTCGATGACGATTGCCTCGCGGGTAGCTTCGTCGCCGAGCACGGAACAGTTGCATCCCAGCATCCCTACCGGCAGAACTTCGTGAATCATCGGGGAATCGGCCTCATTCGATAATGGTGACACGATGACGGAAAATTCCACGGCGGGATACGACGCGCTGATGAACGGCGCGGCGCTGATCGATCTCTCGACCCGCGGCCGAATTCGCGTCACCGGTGAAGACCGCGCGCGGCTCCTGCACGCCATGACAACCAATCACGTGCAACAGATGCAGCCGGGCGATGGGGTCTATTGCTTCTTTCTCAACCCGCAGGGGCGAATTCTGGCGGATGCTTACATTCTTTGCTTCGCCGATCACTTCTTACTCGACACGGCGCCCGAGTCCCGCGAATCCGTCTACGCGCACCTCGATCAATACATCATCGCCGATGACGTGACGCTCGAGGATGTCACCGGGCAGACGTTCTGCTTCGGCATCGAGGGGCCGAAATCGGCCGATACGGCGGCACGGTGCGGATTGCAGGCCCCACACCATCGCTTTTCGCACGTGCAATCGGGAGAACTCATCGCCGCCGCAATTGCCGCTACGGGATCGCACGGCATCCGCATCTACGGAGCCGCAGGCCTGAAGGACGAGACCGCGGCGTCGATTGAGGCCGCCGGCGCGATCGCCGCGTCCGCGGAGGACGCGGAAACGGCGCGCATCGCGAATTTCGTCCCGCGTTATGGCGTCGACATTACCGAGACGACACTCCCGCAGGAGACTCAACTGACGCACGCTCTGCATTTCCAGAAAGGCTGCTACCTCGGGCAGGAGATCGTGGAGCGCATTCGTTCGCGCGGCCACGTCAACCGGCTGCTGATGGGCTTCCGCATCGATGGAGACGCCGTTCCGCCGCCGCCAGGCGCGAAGCTGATAGTGGAAGGAAAGCCTTCAGGCGAAGTGACGTCCTCGGCGGCGACACCGGAGGCGGTGTTCGGACTCGCTCTGGTGCGGGCGCCGGGAGCGAAATCCGGGGCTATGGCGGAAATCGAAGGACGCGCAGCCGCCCTGTTTCCACCGCCGGATTAGCGCCCGCCGCCTCGGCGAGCGCGGCTTCTTCGAGCACGGGTTTCCGCGCCGACCACTCCGCACCCGCCAGCACCAGCAACGCGGTCAACAAACTGAAAACCACGATTGACACGGAATCCGAAAAGTCCCCGTATTCGTTGGTGAATTTCCTCTCGAGCCAGGGCCAGGCGATCAGGAAGACGTATTTCCAAAGCTCGAGCCCGACTCCCACGAGCAGCGCCACCGGAAACACGGCGCGCACGGGCACTCGCCGATTCGGCAGCACACAGTAGACCACCCACAGCGACACGATGGTGACCGGAATCGCCGCCAGCCTGAAGAGCGCGAGCGGCAGCCACGCGGCCGTGATCCCATACTCCGTTGTAACGAATTTCGTATTCACAGCGGTGAGCAGAACCGACCCGAGGGCCAGGCCGCCGCACAGAATAATCAGGAACAGGCTCAGCACCTGATTCCGGAGATAGCTGCGATTCTGCTTAACGCCCCAGGCGCGGTTCAAAGCCACTTCGAGCGGCTCGAAAATTCCGTTCGCAGTGAACAACAGCAGCAACAGCGATGTCAACTGATAACGGCTGTGGTGCACCTTATTCAGGTTCTTGATGATGAATTTCCCGAGGTCGCCCGGGAAATAGTCGCCCAGCGCCAGCATCAGCGCGTGTTCCGCCGCCGGCAAGTGAAACACGTCGCGCACCAGCGTCAGCATCACGATCAGGAAGGGGAGAAAGCTGAGCAGCACGCTCGCGCCGATCGAAAGGGCGTAGACGTGCACCTCGGTCTGGGACAGATATCGAATCGTGGGGCGCCACCGGCGCGTCTCCAGTTCGATCCGTTCCTTCGTCGAAAGCTCGTGGTTTTCGGCGACGATGTGCACGGCGGCGATTTCGGTTATATGGTTATATGGTAGCCGCTCGCCTTTGGTTACAAGGGCGCGGTTACATCTGAATCAAGCATCAAAAAACCGGCTGTTTCTCTTCGCCACGGCCGTCCTGTTCTCCACCGGCGGCGCCGCGATTAAGGCCTGTTCACTTTCGAGCTGGCAAGTCGCGGGATTCCGGTCGGGAATCGCCGCCGCGGTCTTATATCTGGGGCTGCCCGGCGCGCGCCGCGGCTGGACGTGGCGAACCTGGCTTGCCAGCCTCGCCTACGCGGCCACGATGATCCTCTTCGTTCTGGCCAACAAGCTGACTACTTCAGCTAATGCGATCTTCCTGCAATCCACAGCGCCGCTGTATTTGCTGCTGCTGGGGCCATTGGTTCTGCGGGAGCCAATCCGGAAAATCGATATCGCGGTGATCTCCGGCGTGGCAGCGGGCGTGCTGCTCCTGCTCGCCGGTTCGGAAACGGCGGGCGCAACTGCTGTCAATCCCGCGCGCGGAAACCTACTGGCGCTGATGGCGGGCGTGACGTGGGCACTCACGATAACGGGTTTCCGCTGGATGGTGAAGCGCAAAGCCGGTAACCTTTCCGCTGAAGCAGCGGTAATCGCCGGCAATCTGATCGCTTTCGTTTTGTGCCTGCCGATGGCCATGCCGGTCGAGCGGATTTCCGCCGCCGATGCGGCCGTCCTGCTTTATCTTGGCGTATTCCAGATCGCTCTGGCTTACATCCTGCTGACGCGTTCCCTGCGGCAGGTGCCGGGACTCGAAGCCGCGACGCTTCTGCTCGTCGAGCCGGTGCTCAATCCGATTTGGTCGTGGATTTTCCATAGCGAACGACCCAGCGCCCTGGCTCTGGCGGGAGGCGCGGTCATTATCGGCGTGGCTTTCGCCGGAACCGCGTGGCGCCTCAAATTTGCCGGGATCACAGTGGACGTGAAGTAATCGACAGTCCTTTTATCTATCGTTTATGCACCCCCGGCGATCTGTTACGTTAGAATTTGAAGCGCGAGCCACAGCCGGGGGAGGATGGTTTCCGCGCGCGGCTGGCGCACTGGACGGGCTTTAGTAATCGGGAAGATCAACTGATGATCATCCTGAGTCTGGTGATCGGGCTTGTCGTCGGACTCACCGTAACCGCTTTCATTCTGCTGACTGGCCGTCTGGCGGCGCGCATGTACCCGCCGAACAGCGCGGCATGGCGGAGAATCCTCGTTCCTACGGCTGGAGCCCTTGTCAGCGGATGGCTGCTCGTCCGCTATTTCCCGAACGCGCGCGGCAGCGGCATTCCGCAAACGAAGTTCGCGTTGTTCATCCGCAATGGCGTGATCTCGCTGCGCACCGTGCTGGGGAAGTTCGCCTGCTGCTCGATTTCACTGGCAAGCGGGATGGCTCTTGGCCGCGAAGGTCCATCGGTCCAGATCGGGGCGGGCATTGCGTCGATCATCGGCCGGCGGTTCGGTCTGGGTCCGGCGAATGTGAAGGCGCTCGTGCCCGTTGGCTGCGCGGCGGCGCTGGCAGCCGCATTCAATACGCCGATCGCCGCGGTGCTGTTTTCGCTCGAGGAGATTCTGGGCGACATGCATGCGCCGGTGCTGGGCTCGGTGGTTTTGAGCTCCGCCACGTCATGGATGGTGCTGCACCTGATTCTCGGCGACCAGCCGCTCTTTCATGTGCCCGCCTATCAGCTTGTCCATCCGCTGGAGTTCGGCATCTACGTCGTACTGGGCGTCGCCGGCGGACTGGGCTCCGTCGCCTTCGTGAAGCTTCTGCTGTGGCTGCGTATGCTGTTCAAGCGCTTTCCCCGGTCGACGCTTTGGCTGCAGCCGGCGGCCGGCGGTCTGGGCGTGGGCTTGATGGGATGGTTCATGCCGCAGGTGCTCGGAGTCGGATACGACTACGTGGATCGCGTGTTAGGCGGCGACATACCCATTACCACCGTCGCGGTCCTGGCCATCCTGAAGATCGTCGCGACGCCGCTTTGTTACGGGTCCGGGAACGCGGGCGGTATTTTCGGGCCCAGTCTGTTTATCGGCGCGATGATTGGCGGGACGGTCGGCGGTGTGGCGCATCTGCTGCTGCCCGGGCTGACGGCGGCGCCGGGGGCCTATGCGCTTGTGGGCATGGGAACCGCGTTTGCGGGAATCGTGCGAACGCCGCTCACGTCGGTGATCATGATTTTCGAGATGACGCGCGATTACGCGATCATTGTGCCGCTGATGATTTCCAATCTGATCAGCTTCATGATTTCGCGCCAGTTGCAGCCGGAACCGATCTATGAAGCGCTGGCGTTGCAGGAGGGGGTGGTCCTTCCGACCGGCGAATCGCGCGAGGAACTCTACGGTGCGCGCGTCAGCGAAGTGATGAAAGCGTTGAGTGAAGCGACGCCGCTGCTGGCGCCTGACTCTGATACCGGCGCGGCGCTGGCCTTCCTCGACCGGCGCCAGTGCAATTCCTGGCCGGCCGGCGAAGGGCATTTCACCGGTGGCCTGATCAGCCGGCGGGATCTCGAAGCCGCGCCGCGTCCCGGCATGAAGGTAAAAGACCTGCTGGATTCGGAAAACGGCTTTCCGCATGTGCACGCGGATCATCCGGTCAGCTATGCGCTGGAGCGCATGCGCGAGGGCGGCGTCGATGTGCTTCCCGTCGTCAGCCGCGCCAGTATTCATGAGATCAGCGGCGTGATCGGTCTGCGCGACATTCTCGAATCTTATGGAGTTCCCGACGCAGCGTTCTTCTCACGGAGTATACCGGGATGAAACGCGGGACAACGGTTGCGATCCTCACACTGATCGTGGTCTGCCTTGCCGCCGCCGATCAGTTTCTGGCAAGGGTGGAATCGGCGGAGGTCCGCAACACGGCGGAGCATTCTTACGCAACCGGGTCGCGTCTTCTCGAAAATGGCAAGGCCAGGGAAGCGATCGACGATCTGCGGGACGCCCATTCGCTCGAGCGGCAGAATGACCTGTACGCTATCCAGTTGATTGCCGCGCTCACCAGTGCCGGCAGGATCAACGAAGCCGAGCCGCTGCTTACCGAAGTCCTGCAGCGCGAACCGAACGACGGACGCGCGAGTCTTGCGGCGGCGCACCTGATGGAACGTAAAGGCGATATGGCGGAAGCCGAAGCCTACTTCCATCGTGCAATCTATGGCCAATGGCAGGACAATACGGACGCACGCCGGATCGCGGTTCGGATGGAGCTGATCGATCTGCTCGCGCAAACGAATCGAAAGCAGGAACTGCTTGCCGAGCTGATCTCGCTGCAGGCGGAGTCGCCGGCTGACGCGGGAATCCAAAGGAGACTCGGGCCTTTGTTTCTGGAGGCGGGTTCGCCCGCGCGTGCCATCGATGTCTATCACGCCATTCTGGATAAGGACCATCAAGACATTGCGGCGCTCGAGGGACTTGGCGAGGCCGAACTCGAAGAAGGACAATACCGCGCGGCCCGCGAGGCTTTTGACAGGGCGCATGAGCTCGACGCGGAAAACGAATCGGTGCGAAACCATCTGAACACGCTGAGCACGGTGACAGGACTCGATCCGACCCCGCGGCAGCTCACGTCGGCCGAGAAATACCGGCGCAGCCGGCGAATCCTTGAGATGGCGCGGGAGCAGTACGGAGCCTGCGTGACCGATGTGGCACAGAATCGGACTACGGTGGCCGCGGCCGATGCTGCGCTTGCGCGTTCGGCGCCCGCGCATGTTACGAACGAAGCCGCCGAGGAAGTGCTGTCGATCGCGGAGATGTTGTGGCATGCGGCGCCCGCGGCGTGTGCTGAAAAGAGCGAGCCGTTGCGCCTGATCATGCGCAAGCTGGCCGCGTGACTGCCTTGCTATACTGATGAAGTTGTGATTGCCGTATTACTTACCATCGTGCACGTTATCGTGTGCTTTTTCCTGATTATCGTGATCCTGTTGCAAAGCGGGAAGGCGGCGGATCTCGCCGGTGCGTTCGGCGGCATGGGTTCGCAGACCGCATTCGGTCCGCGCGGCTCGGCGACGCTGCTGTCGAAGGCGACGACGGTATCGACGGTTATTTTCATGCTGACATCGATTTCGCTTTCGATTATTGCGACGAAGAGCAACGGATCGGGCAGCGGCACCGCGCTGCAGCGGCATCCGACAAAGACTTCAGCTCCGGCAGTACCGGCCCCGGCGGCTCCAGCGCCGGCGACTCCGAAGAAGTAAAACACGCCCCAAATCGCGGAGGTGGCGGAATTGGCAGACGCACTAGCTTGAGGTGCTAGCGGGAGCAATCTCGTGGGGGTTCAAGTCCCCCTCTCCGCACCATAGATAAAAAGCAGTTAGAGGTAATGGCCACCCGCAGCACCGGGCTGGCCATTTTTATTTTGGACCTTGTCTTTCCAGCGGCCGCTGTGGACCTTATTAGACCTTATGAGCTCGCTCGTTAAAGACGCCCAGTTCGAAACGCAGCGATCCGTTTAGCGCCGATGAGGCAGCATCGCGCGTGCGATGAGCCCCAATCCACCCACCACCAGAACCAACATCACAATCGTGTTGAACAGGCTGGTCGGCTGAAAATAGATGTGCAGGTTGGCTATCACCCCGGCCAGAATGAACAGGACGCCACCGGCCGAGAGCAGCCACCCGATGATGCTGCGGCCATTCCAGAACAGCAGGCCGAGTCCAATGAGCATGGGTATCAAAGTGATCCCGAACGTGTTCACCCCGCCAAAATTCCAGTAAGAGCTCGCCACGATGACATGATTCGTCAGCAGGTATCCGCCGACGCAAATCATGATGAAGCCCAGCAGGAACTCGCCCAGACCGCCGGGTGTTCCTCCAACATCCGTCAAATCGCGTTCCGCCACGAATCGAGAATAACAAGCTCCGGGGACGCGTGGCACGCCGGCGCTACCGGCCCCGTGGGCGGCGCTTGCGTTCGAGCGCGGGCGAGGCCGATTCCGCGGCGGCCTTCACCAGACCGGCCATCTTCGGATGCATCGGAATAATATCCGCCGCGAGGCCGGCAGCGGCCAGCGCCTCCGTCATGATCGGACCAACCGACGCCACCACGGAGTACTCCCGCAGCGTGCTCCGCACGTCCGCCTCAATCCCCAGCTCTCCGGCGATTTGAAAGAGATGATCGAGCTGAATGGATGACGTGAACAACACCACGTCGATTTCGCGCGCGGCCAGGCGGCGCGCCGCTTCGCGCAGCGGGCCGAGATCGGCCGGCAGGTCCCATCGATAAATGGCGAAGCATT
>DASZLP010000111.1:0-5276 GCA_035552355.1 Bryobacteraceae bacterium
ATCGTGTGGTCAGTTTCTTCGCGGGGAGCAGGCTGAGATGGCGGGGGTGGGACGTGGAGCGACTCGGCGGACAACTGCGGCGCGACCGATACGGGAACCATGGTGGGCAGAACCATCTCAGTGCGCTTGCCACCGGCGAGCGTGATGCGAACGCTATCGTTCCCGAACCGAACTTCGAGCTCCGCTACATCCGATTCCTGAGCGAGTCGGATGAGTTCCCTGATTTCTTCTATTGTCATTTCGAATTTTTAAAGGACGACCAGTTCTTTCCCGGTGGGGGTCAGGATTTCGCAACCAGATCCGGTAACGACGACGGTATCTTCAATGCGGATGCCTCCGATCCCTTCCTGGTAGACGCCGGGTTCGATGGTGATCGCCATTCCCGGTTCCAGTTTCGTCCCGTCTTTCCGGCCCACGCGTGGCGCCTCGTGAATCTCCAAACCGAGCCCGTGACCGGTGGAATGAATGAAAAGTTTATCCAGTCCATAGCCGCGCAACACCCGCCGAGCCGCACGATCGACGGCAGCGGTAGTTGCTCCAGGCTTTACTGCTTCAATGGCCGCCAACTGACTTTCGAGAACAGCCCGATACATCTGGCGGATTTTCGGGGTCAGCTTGCCGACGGCATGAGTGCGGGTCATGTCGCTGCAATAGCCGGCGACACGCGCCCCCATATCCACTAATAATAATTGATTGCCCGCAATGGAATGCGCTTCGGGGTGGGCGTGGGGCAGCGCGGTGCGCGGTCCGGAGGCCACGATGGTGTCGAAAGCGGTTCCGTCCGCACCGAGCAGCCGCATTCGGTAGTCGATCTCAGCGGCCAGGTCGAGCTCCGACATGTTGGGTTTGAATTGTCGAAGCGCTTGTTCCAGGGCGGCGGAGTTGAGCTGAACGGAGGTGCGGATAGCGCCGATTTCGGCTTCGGACTTCACCATGCGAAGACGCTCGATGGCGCCGGAGACAGGCTTGAGCCTGAGCGCGGGCGTTCCGGCATGGAGATGTCCATAATCGTCGAAGCTGATACGGTTCTGCTCAAAAGCAAGCGATTTCAGGTGAAGACGCTTGATCCAGGAGGCCACCTCATTCAGCAGGGGACCTTTGGCGATTTTGACTTCGCAATCGGATTCGCCCGGAGCCTGTGTCTGATAGCGGGGGTCGGTGAAGAGCAGGGAACGGTAGGGCGTGAGGAGCAGTGCGGCATTGCTTCCGGTGAAGCCGGAGAGGTAATGAACATTGGGGAGCGCGAGCGTAAGGAAGGCGTCGGCTTTGAACTCGCGGAGACGCGCGGCCAGCGCCTCACGGCGAGGCGCGAAGTGGGATGAGGTGGGAACTGTCACGGGAGTCAGGGTTTGAGGAGCAGCTTTCCTGTGGTTTTGCGGGCCTCGAGGTCGCGGTGCGCGGAAGCAGCGTCCCGCAGAGGGTAGGCTTTGTACACGTTGACTTTGAGTTTGCCTTCTTCAATCCATCGGAAGAGGTCGGAGGAGCGCCACTGAAGATCGTTGGGGTCACTGATGTAGTGGGCGAGGGTCGGGCGAGTTAGAAAAAGCGAGCCTTTTTGACTGAGGACCAGGGGGTCGATTTGTCCGACGGGACCGCTGGACTGGCCAAAGCTGACCAGCATGCCACGCGGCTGGAGACAATCGAGGCTCTTATGAAAAGTAGTGCTGCCGACGGAATCGTAGACGACGTTGACGCCCTTGCCGCCGGTGAGACGGCGCGTCTCTTCGACGAAATCGGTTTGGGTGTAGAGGATCATGTGATCCGCACCCTGATCTTTCGCAAGCTTGGCCTTGGCCTCGGTAGAGACGGTTCCGATGACGGTCGCCCCGGCGATTTTGGCGCACTGCACAGTGAGCAGGCCCGCGCCGCCCGCGGCGGCGTGAACGAGACAGGTTTGTCCGGGCTGAAGCGGGAAGGTGGAATGGGTGAGATAGTGAGCGGTCATTCCCTGGAGCATGACCGCAGCCGCATCTTCGAAGCTGACGTTCGCGGGAATGGTCACCAGCGAGGCGGCAGGGACGGCAGCGAACTCCGCGTAGGAACCGCGGTGCATGGTGTAGGCGACACGCTGGCCCACCTGGAGCCCGGCGACGTCCGGGCCAAGCGCGGCCACTGTTCCGGCGCCTTCCTGCCCGAGTCTGATGGGAGTTTCCGGAGCTTTATACAGGCCGGTACGGAAGTAGACGTCAATGAAATTGACACCGATGGCTTCGAGTTTGACGAGAGCTTCGCCGGGACCGGGCTGAGGCGTTTCGACATCAATGTACTTGAGAGTTTCGGGACCGCCGGCCGGGTCCGCTACGACCGCTTTCATATCTGGACTGATTCTACGATGGGAGCGCCTTTTCGCCCGCGCAGCCAGCGGCGCAGATGCAGCCCGGCGGCATAAAGAAGCAGATACGCAACCGTGAACGGTGCGACGAACAGTCCGGCGAGGAGCGCGACAAGCATGCCGGCGAGACTGTCGCGAGTGTAGTCGGCGAACGGGTTCAGCCGCTGGAGGAGCATGCGCTCCAGGGCGCGATGGTTCCAGATTTCAAGGCCGAAATACTTCGCCTCTTCGTTGACGGCGATGAGCCGGGCGGAGGAGCGGAAGGCGAGCATCCATTTCCACTTTGCCAGTACGGGAGAGCCGGTGAGCATGAGGGCGAGCAGGGTGTAGGGACCGGAGGCGAGCTTTTGAATGAAGGCGCTCCGGTCGGCGCGCGCTTCAGGGTCGTGGACCGAATAGACGACGCCGCGAGTGAAATCGAAGGACTCGGGCGGCTTGCCGTAGCAGGTCAGAAGGTCGAGGTGGGAGCAGCCTTTGACGGTATAGAAATAGGACAGGATGCGCTCGGTCACCTGGCGAGGACCGCTCTCGATGAGGAGCAGGGAGTGGAACGAGGGCTGCGCTCTGGCGAGGAGCCGATGCATCAGACGCCCCAGCTGTAGTCGGCGACGGGCTGTTTCTTTGCCGGATTGGCATCGAGGAGCCGCATCAACTCCAGGCGAAGAGCATCGACGAGGGCACGCCAACTGGCATCGATGACGTTATCGGAGATGCCGGCGGTGGTCCAGCTTTTGCGGTGATCGGTCCATTCGACGAGGACGCGTACCTTGGACTCGGTTCCACCTTTCGCGCCGAGAACGCGGACCTTGTAATCCGTAAGACGGACGCTGGCGACGGCGGGATAAACGGAGGCAAGACACTTGCGGAGGCAAACGTCGAGAGCGTTCACCGGACCGTTGCCGACCGCGGTGGAAGAGTGGACATCGTCGCCGACGCGAAGAGTGACGCTGGCGGTGGTCACAGTGTCGTCGGAGGCGGGCATGGTTTGCGAAACGGTGCCGCGCAACTTAGTGGTCACTTCATAGCCGACGACTTCGAAGGGATGGAAATCCGGGGTAGCCGCTTCGCGGACGAGGAGTTCAAAAGTGCCCTCGGCGGTTTCGAAGTCGTAGCCCTGGTACTCCATATATTTGATGCGCTCGAGGAGCGCACGGCGGGCGTTATCGTTCAACTGTTCGCCGAGATTGAACTGCTTGAGCTTGTAGTTGACGTTGCCGCGGCCGGAAAGATCACTGAGGAGAACGCGCTGGCGATTGCCTACGGTTTCGGGCGCGATGTGTTCATAGGTGGCGGAATCCTTCAGCACGGCGCTGACATGGATGCCGCCTTTATGGGCGAAGGCACTATCGCCGACAAAGGGCTGTTCGCGGCGGACGGGCAAGTTGGCGAGCTCGGCGACAAAGCGTGCGAGCGAGGTGAGTTCTTTCAGGTTTTCACGGCCGATGGTGTTGTGGCCGAGCTTAGTTTCGAGATTCGCGATGAGAGAACACAGATTGGCATTGCCGGTGCGCTCGCCGTAGCCGTTGATGCAGCCTTGCACGTGGGTGACGCCGGCTTCGACCGCAGCAAGGGCGTTGGCGACCGCCACGTCCGAATCATTATGCGTGTGGATGCCGAGGACTCCGTCGAAGCGGGCGCGCACATCGGCCACGATTTCGACCAGGCGCATGGGCAGAGTGCCGCCGTTGGTGTCGCACAGACAAAGGACATCCGCGCCGGCCTTCTTGGCCGCTTCCAGAGTCCGGAAAGCGAAGTCCGGGTTGGCCAGATAGCCGTCGAAGAAGTGCTCGGCATCGTAAACAACCTCGCGTCCATGCGCTTTGAGATAGGCGACGGTGTCGGAGATCAGCTTGAGATTTTCTTCCTCCGTGATGCCGAGGGCGCGGCGAACGTGGAAATCCCAAGTCTTTCCGAAGATCGAGACGACAGGCGTTTCGGCGGCGAGCAGTTCGGCGACATTGCGATCAACTTCAACCGGGTTTTTTGCGAAACGAGTGGCACCGAAGGCGGTGAGACGGGCATGCTTCAGGTTGAGTTTCCGGGCACGGCTGAAGAACTCCTTGTCTTTGGGGTTCGAGCCCGGCCATCCACCTTCGATGTAGTCGATTCCAATCTCGTCGAGCTTCGAAGCGATCAGCAGCTTGTCATCGACGGAGAAGGAAACAGACTCGCCTTGCGTGCCGTCGCGCAAGGTAGTGTCGAAGGTGAAGATTCTCATAAGCCCTGTTTTGAGTTCAATCGTATAACGCAAAAGGCCATCGGCTGGAATTGTCCCGCCGATGGCCTCGAATTCTTTAAGACTGCAAGAGGTCTCAGGCGGGGGCGCTAATCGCCACGCTAATAATAAGTCCGCCCTGGAGAAGGAAAAGCATGAAACCGACGAAGTCTTGCATCCAGTATACGCGATATCTCACCAGAAACGCTTGAGTTTCCTTTTAACGCGATCGAGAAGGGCGAAGAAACAGCGTCTTTTGCGAAACGAATCGGGGTCATTTCAAGCTATCCGCGAGTTTCCGGGCGGCCGCCTGATCGGGTTCTTCTCGCAACACCTTTCGACCGGCGCGTTCGGGCCACTGAATGGGCGGACGGGGCGGCGGATTGAGGGCAGCTTCGCGTGCGGCGCGCTGCTGTTTGCGGGTTTCGTCGGCTTTTTGCTTTTCCTCTTGAAGGGCGAGGTGGCGTTGGCGTATTTCCTGCGCGGCTTCCCAGCGGGCGTGGCGTTCGCGGTAGTCGCGGTCGGCTCTGCGGTCTTTGCGGATGGACTCGGCGTTCTGAAAGGCGCGTTTGAGGGCGCGTTCGGCGGCGACTTTGTAGCGCTCGGCGAGATGGAGGCGGCGGAAGTGTTCTTCGCTCAGGTTTTCGGGGTCGTCGCCGGCGGATTCATAGACGCTCGCTTCGATGGCGTTGCAGGCGCGCTGCCTGCGCCAGAGAAACCAGTGGCCCA
>DASZLP010000112.1:0-54483 GCA_035552355.1 Bryobacteraceae bacterium
AACCGTTCAGCGTGCCGCGTATGAGGATCGGACACTTCGCGCCCTTACCTGCGCAGCTTCTTTGATCCCATTCCTGTCGGGTACATGGCGGCCGGTGGCGACGTTGCACGTTCAGCATCTGGACGCTCCTTATAGCATCCATTCTACCGGTGCTGGCACGGTTTGGCACGATCTTCGTTGCCGTTTCCGTGTAAGCTACTGATTCTAAATTGGTGGAGGCGGGGGGAGTCGAACCCCCGTCCGAAAAAGCCCGAAATGAAGTGACTACGTGCGTATCTGATTCTATTATTTCGGCCAGCGCATCGGAACCAGCAAGAGCAGCGCCGCGCCTAATCCGATTGATCTCGGGTCTCGGCTACGGATCGAAGCCTGCACCCTATCCCACTAAATGACGCTCACTGACCGGCCCGTGGGCTGACCGGCCGGAGCGACGCTCACTTAACTTTTAATTAAGCAGCGTATGCAAACTGCATGTTGTTGGCAGTTTTGGTTTTCCGATCGTTTTACGGGAGCTCGGAACCCGGCACGCCTCTCCATCGCGATTCATTCCCGTCGAATCCGTTGCGCCCCCTTGCGCTATCTGAATTTTAACACCCGGCCAACTCTTTGGATGCCGCCGGCGACCCCGGTCGACGCGACGGGTCGGTCCGTGCCTCGCTAACCCAGCAGCCGCGCCATCGGTTTCGCGAAGTACGTCAGGATGAAATCGGCGCCGGCTCGCCGGATAGACGTAAGGCTCTCCACCATCGCGCGTTCCTCGTCGAGCCAGCCGTTCTGCGCCGCCGCCATAATCATCGAATATTCGCCGCTCACCTGATAGGCCGAAAGCGGCACGTCGAAGCGATCGCGCGCCTGCCGGATCAAATCGAGGTAAGGCATCGCGGGCTTCACCATGATCATGTCCGCGCCCTCTTCGAGATCGAGCTCGATTTCCCGCATGGCCTCGCGGCCGTTGGCCGGATCCATCTGGTAGCTGCGACGATCGCCGAACTGCGGGGCCGAATCGGCGGCTTCGCGGAACGGGCCGTAGAACACCGAGGCGAATTTCGCCGAATAGGAGAGGATCGGCGTATTGCCGAAGCCGTTCTCGTCGAGCTTGTGGCGGATGGCGCCGACGCGTCCATCCATCATGTCCGAAGGGGCAACGATATCCGCGCCCGCCCGCGCGTGCGAGAGCGCTCCGAGGGCGAGCCATTCGAGGGTGGCGTCGTTATCCACTACGCCATCCACTACGCCATCTACTTCGCCGCCGACAATCTTGCCGCAGTGCCCATGGGTGGTGTATTCACAATTGCAAACGTCGGTGATGACGAGCAGATCCGGCAGTTCGCGTTTGATGGAACGGATGGCCCGCTGCACGATGCCGCCATCCGCGTAAGCGCCCGATGCTTCTTCGTCCTTCGATTCCGGAAGCCCGAAGAGAATGATGCCGCCGATCCCGAGGCGCTTCACTTCCCGGCATTCCTCGACCGCGGCGTCGATGGACCACTGGCACTGTGGCGGCATCGAAGCGATCGGCTTCCGCACGCCTTCGCCCGGACAAATGAACAGCGGCAGAATGAAATTCGACGGTTCCAGATGAGTCTCACGGACAACACGCCGCATCGATTCGCTCGACCGGAGACGGCGCGGTCTGTGAATGGGGAAAGGCATCTCAAACGGATTCTACCGTCCCGGCGGAGCCCGGGGTGGCGCGCGGGGTTTATAATCTGGCCTATAGAGGTTTCCGGATTGCCATGCGACCGAAGATAATTCAGTACCCGGATACCCTTGACATGGCGTTTCGAAACATTAAAATAATTCGTATCTCAAGCGTTGATTATGCAACCCGCCTGCGAGCATAAGAAGACAATCGTCCTCGCCCGTCGAGACGGCGTGGACTACGTGGAATGCGTCGACTGCCGGCAAATCTTCGAGGCTGAAGACCTCGAGCCGGTGAGCGCCGAGCCTGAAGAGGAGTAAAGCCGAGTAGAGCCGCCAGCCCCGCAGCACCCTTCCCGTAACGCCCGCAAAACAACTTCGCCGTGTGCGCAAGCGCTGTGAAAGTGCCTGCTAGCATAGCCTCTATGCACGACATGGGGACGTTTCGCGCCAATCTGGACGCGATGGCCGAACGTCTGGCCACACGCGGCTGGACATTGCCGGTGGAGCAATTCCGAGACCTCGACGCGCGGCGGCGCGCGGCTATTACCGAATCCGAGCAGACGCTCGCCGAGCGGAATCAGTTGTCGCGCGAGGTTGGCAAACTCCGCAAAGAAGGAGCGGATACGGTCGCTCTGCAGGTGCGTTCCGGCATTCTCGGCGAACGCATCGCAGCTCTGGCGAAGACCGCCGAGGAGCTCGATTCCGAGTACCGCGAGCTGCTGGCCGGTGTTCCCAATCTGCCCCACGAGTCGGTGCCGGTGGGAAAATCTTCCGAAGACAATCTTGTGATCCGCAAGGTCGGGGAGCCGCGGACATTCGACTTTGAGCCGAAGGCGCACTGGGATATCGGCCCCGATCTTGGCATCCTCGATTTCGAGCGCGCTACGAAGATTACGGGTGCACGTTTCGCCGTTTACTTCGGGCTCGGCGCGAAGCTCGAGCGCGCGCTGATCAATTTCATGCTCGACACGCATACGCGCGAGCATGGCTACACAGAGGTGCTTCCGCCGTTCGCGGTCAACTCGGCGAGCCTTTTCGGAACGGGCCAACTGCCGAAGTTCGCCGAGGATCTGTTCAAGCTGGAAAAGACCGATTACTGGCTGATTCCGACGGCGGAAGTGCCGGTGACGAACCTGTTCCGCGATGAGACGCTGGAGGCTGAAAAGCTTCCGATCAGCTTCTGTGCATACACGCCGTGCTTCCGCAGCGAGGCCGGATCTTATGGACGCGATGTTCGCGGGATTATCCGGCAGCACCAGTTTCAGAAGGTCGAGCTCGTAAAGTTCACGAAGCCGGAAGAGAGCTACGACCAATTGGAACGGCTGACGAATGACGCCGAGGATATTCTCCGGCGCCTCGACCTGCCGTTCCGTACGGTCGTATTGTGCACGGGCGACATGGGCTTTGGGTCCGCGAAGACTTACGACATCGAAGTGTGGCTGCCCGGCCAGAGCGCGTATAAAGAGATCTCGTCCTGCTCGAACTACGAGGCGTTCCAGGCGCGGCGGGCGAACATTCGGATGAAGAGCGGGAAGAAGTCGGAGTTTGCCCACACGTTGAACGGCAGCGGACTCGCGGTTGGGCGCACCTGGGTCGCCATTGTCGAGAATTACCAGCAGCGCGATGGCTGCGTGGTTGTGCCGGAGGCGCTGCGTCCGTATTTGAACGCCGAGGTGATCACTAAAGCGGCGGAACTGAAGTAGTCAAATGCCGCCGCCGGGTTATGCGATGCGCGCTGCCTGCGCGCAGGACTCCGGGATCATCGCCGGACATCGTGCCGCCATGTTTCGCGATATGGGACAGCTATCGGCCGAAGAGCACGACACGCTGCTCAGCGCCAGCACGCCATGGATTGCGGGATTGCTGGCGGAGGGCGCCTACCTGGGGCGCCTCATCGAGCATGATGGCGCGATTGTTGCAGGCGGAGGCATCTGGCTCCGGGAGCTGGGGCCAGTCCCCGGCTGTCTCGGAGTCGGCAAGTGGGCGCATCTTGTGAACGTTTACGTGGAACGGGAGCATCGCCGGCGCGGTCTGGCCCGATGGCTTGTAAAGGAGCTGCTCGCCTGGTGTGAGACACACCGGATGGATCACGTCACCCTGGCGGCATCGGAGGAAGGCCGGGCTTTATATGAGTCGCTGGGATTTGTCCCCACGGCAGATATGAAGCTGACTGTTCAACCCGCTCGCGGATTCGCCGGGGCACATCAGAATTTGACCCGGCCTTCGTAGCCCGTCATCTCGACATAACCGACGCCGTGGTGTGTGCCCGAATAGTCGACCGCTCCCTCCCAGTAGCTCGCGCCGCCCTGCTTCGTGCGCAATTCCTGATCCGGCAGCAGGGCGCGCGATGTCACATCGATGTTCAGCGAAGGTACGCGGATATGCCACGCAATCGGGTACTTGTGCCAGTGCGAAAGGGACTCCAGCGTGAAATCCTCATGGCGCAAATGCCGGGCCTGCCCGCTCGCATCGATAAACGTCCCGGACGAATACGGATCAATCGATCCATCCGTGCGGCGCAGTTCGAACAACATCAGCTCGGTGTTGTTGTCGAGCTGGATACTGAACCAATCCCAGCCGATCTGATCCGGCGCGAGCTGTTCGGTGAACCATTCATGGTCCATCCATGCCGTGCCTGTGACCTGGCTGCTGTTGATCGTCCCCGAGACGGCGAGCCGGGGAAATGAAACGTAGTAAGAAGCGCGCCCCGCACCGGCAGATTTCCGGCTGAGGCCATTCTCACCCTCGATGATTGGCGGCTTTTCGGGCGCGAGTTTCAACTGAAAGCGGAAGTCATTTGTAGTCGCCGCGAGAGTCTGGTCGTCTCCGGTCCATTTCACGAACCAGTTTCCATTCCAGATGCGACGCTGGTCGAAGCTGGCGCCGGCGAGACCGGGCCCGGCACGGTTCAACCGCTCTTCATAAAGGAAGCGTTTCCCGTGAGCGTCCGTCAGCGCGGCGTGGGCGAGATAGAGATCCTCGAGCGCCCACGGCGACTTGTCACTGGCGCTACGCCGCTCGCCTTCGCGGAAAAAGACCAGCTCGAAGCCGTACCGTTCGCCTCCTGTTGCAGTCACATTACCGGTGTAATACCACCATTCCGTGCGAAAGTCTTCGTGCGCGAAATGGTCGCGCGGAAACTGATAGTGATAACCCGGCAGCGCTTCGCGGTACTCGAAGTTCGCCGCGAATAACGGGAGAATACAAAGCGAAAGGGCGATGCTCCTCAAAGGCCAGCGTAGCGCACCATGCTGTTACCATGAGGATCAAGCGCCTTGTCCTGTTGACGAACAATGATTGTTGAACCCCAGTGTGCGCGTTTCGACAGCATCGCGCTGGAGGGTGGCGCCACTCTCTCCCCGGTCGAGATCACTTACGAAACGTACGGTCATCTGAATTCCAGCCGCTCGAACGCCATTCTGATTACGCATGCATTCACCGGCGACGCGCATGCCGCCGGGATCAGCCACGAAACCGGCAAGCCCGGCTGGTGGGACAACATGATCGGTCCAGGCAAGGCATTCGATACGGACCGGTATTTCGTGATCTGCTCCAACGTGCTCGGCGGCTGCCAGGGAACGACCGGACCTTCGTCGATGAACCCTGTAACGAGCAGGCCGTATGCGCTTTCCTTCCCCGTGATCACGATTCGCGACATGGTTCGACTGCAGAAGATGCTCATCGATTCGCTCGGTATCGGCAAGCTGCTGTGCGTTTCCGGTGGTTCGATGGGTGGCATGCAGGCGCTCGAGTGGGCAGTCAGCTATCCGGACGTCGTGCGCTGCACGATTCCAATCGCAACCACGTGGCGGCACAGCGCGCAGCAGATCGCGTTCAATGAGGTCGGGCGCCAGGCGATCATGGCCGATCCCGACTGGAGCGACGGAGAATATTACGACAAGAAGCCGCCGGCGCGGGGACTTTCAGTGGCGCGAATGGTCGGCCACATTACGTACATGAGCGATGAGTCGATGCGCGAGAAGTTCGGCCGCAAGCTCCGCGAGAAGGAGAAGTTCGGGTTCGATTTCGGCGTCGATTTCGAAGTCGAAAGTTATTTGCGCTATCGCGGTTCGCAGTTCGTATCGCGTTTCGACGCCAACTCATATCTCTACATCACCAAGGCCGAGGATTACTTCGATCTGACCAACGGCACAGGGAAGCTGAACGAGGCTTTCCGGACGGTCGACACGCGCTTCCTTGTGATCAGCTTCACTTCGGACTGGCTGTATCCGAGTTATCAGTCGCAGGAGATTGTGCGCGTGCTGCGGCGAATCAACGGCGACGTGGCTTACTGCGACCTGCAGTCGAACTACGGCCACGATGCGTTTCTGGTGGATATCGCGGAGCAAAGCGAAATCGTGCGCGGATTTCTCGACAGTACAGCGCGACTGGCCCAGGCGGCGTAACAATGGGACAAGCACAGGCAATGGCCGCGATTCATCATCAGCAGCCCGTGACGCTTTCCGAGCGGCCGGATTTCCACGTGATCGGCGAGATCGTGGAACCGGGCAGCCGCGTGCTCGATCTCGGATGCGGCGAGGGCGAGTTGCTGGCGTGGCTCGTCGAGAATAAGCGCGTGCTCGCGCGCGGCGTCGAGATTTCTTCGGCGCAGGTCCGGCGGGCAATCGCGCGCGGCGTTTCGACGTATCAGGGTGACATCGACGAGGGGCTGGCGGACTATCCCGACAAGGCGTTCGATTACGTGATCCTCAGCCAGACGCTGCATGAGACCCGCGCGCCCCTGCAGGTGCTGCGCGAAATGCTGCGCGTCGGGCGCCGGGCGATCATCTCATTCCCTAACTTCGGCCACTGGAGCGTGCGGCTCGCCATGCTGTTGAACGGGCAGGCGCCGAAGACGCGCTTGTTTCCTCACAACTGGTACAACTCGCCCAATATCCGCTTTCTGAGCATCAACGATTTCGAGAGTCTGTGCCGCGATCAGAATTTTCCGATCGAGCGCCGATTCTTTCTCGCCGGCGCCCGCCAGATCGGAACATTTCCCAATCTGATCGCGCAGACGGCTGTCTTCCTGCTGGGCTGACTCGGCGGGCGTGCCGGCCTTACCTTGTTTTTTTGGCAGCGCTCGGATCGCCCGTGGATGGCGGCGCGTGGTCTTCTTTGGTCGGCGGGCCGAGCAGGTCCATCAACAGCGGCTTCAGCGCGTCCGCCCACACCTGATATCCCTTGACCGTGGGATGCAGTTTGTCGCGCTCGTTCATCATGCCATCAAAGAGCTTGCCCTGCCCGTCCGCGAGCCTGTCGTTGATGTCCAGGTAGAGGACCTTCTTTCCATCCGCCAGTTTCGCGAGATTTCCGTTGACCTCATCGATCACCGGCATGAACGTCATCTTATCGTTGCGCGGGAAGATCGCTGTCAGGATGATCGCCGCGCCGGGCGCCTTCGCGCGCATGATGGCAAGGATCGCCTGGACGCCGGCCGTCACATCAGCCGCGCTGGCTCCGTCGCCAACGTTGTTCGTGCCCCCCAGAAGCACGATGACTTTCGGATTGACGCCGTCGAGCTCGCCATTTGCGAGCCGCCAGAGGATGTTCCCGGTCTTATCCGCGCCCCATCCAAAATCGGCTGCGTTCCAGCCGAAGAAGTTCTGCTTCCAGTTCGCGAGCAGCTCGGGGTAATCGATGGCCCCCCAGCGGCGGACGATCGAGTCGCCTTCGAAATAGACGTCCGTACGGCCTTGCTTCGCTTTTTCCAGTAGCTGCGCGTGCGCGGTGATTGAGTTTCGGTCGGAGCGCGGAATTGGCTGCGTGGCAGGAGGCTGCGCGAGCAGAGCGCACGAGAACGCAAGCGCGAATGCTGGCAGGCGAAACCGCCTGCCCCACCTGTGTTTCATCTAGTCCGACGGCGGCTTGTGGGCGAGGTTCTTGTCCGCCCAGGGAATGAAGTACTTCCAGTTCGGAGCATCCGTATGGCCGCCATCGTGCTGCCGCCATGCGAGCTGGCCGTTCAGAATGCTCACGTTTACCTCGGGCATCTTCTCAGTCTGGTAGTTGTCCGACGTTCCCAGGTCCTTTGCGCCCAGCAGACGGAATACCGGACCCGCCGCGACTGCCGCCATGTAACTGCCCTGATGATCGAGCCACTTAGCGTCACCTTTCTCCGGCACACCGTAGCTGATGAAGGTGGGCCGCGGCGCGCACAGCGCGATCAGCTCATGCGAATCCACAGGGATGTCGCCCGCAGTCTTGCTGCCGAAAGCCGCTTCCGAAGCGCCGTACTTGAGAAAGTTGCCGGCCATCCAGTGATATTCGCCCGTAGCCGTGAGGTTCTCGACCGCTTCACCCCAATTGCGCCGGTGCAGCTTCGCGCCGCCCTCGCCGGACGATCCGACCAGCACCACGGCGAAGCGCGTATCGTAGGCCATCGTGATCAGAGCGGCCTTGCCGTAGCGCGACACGCCTTCGATGCCGACCTTTTTCGCATCCACCGATTTGTCGGTCTCGAGATAATCGAGGCCGCGCGATGCGCCCCACGCCCACGCCCGCAGCGCGCCCCAATCGTCGGGCTTGCGCGGCTGTCCTCTATTGCCGAGACCGATGATGCCTTTCCTGAGACTCGCGCCGTTATCCGCCTGCACGCTGGTCGGGCTGATAGAGACATAGCCCCATCCGTCGGCGAGCAATTGCTGTGTGGATGGCGGATCGCTTCCGGGCGGCGGCGCCGGCGCGGGCCCTCGGCCGGCGCGTCCGGGAGGCGTCTCGCCCGGCATCAGTCCGCCGCCGAACATCATCATTACGGGCACTGGCCCTTGTGCGTTCGCGGGGACCACCAGCGCCATCTGAATATCGACGTTGATATCCGGATAAGCAGAGTTGTCCGCGTGGCCGATGATTTTCTTCGCTTTGACAGCGTATGGCCCGACAGTCGTTTCGACCGTATTGGTCACCGTCCACGTCACGCCGGGCGCGGTCTTTGGGACGCGGCCGAGCACTTCGCGGTCGAAATCCTCGACGATTTCCGGACGCCGCTGGTCCCACCACATCTTCGCGGTCTTGACCTTATTGCCGTTCTTCAGCGTAAGGGCGTCGGGCAGATTCGGATATGGATTCGCCGTCGCCTCGTCATAGTTCGCATGATTCGGCGCGCTTTCGTTGCCGCTGGGGCCTGGGCGCAGGGCCTTGATGCCGAGCTGGTCCATCATGTTCTGGTGGTCGTCAGCAGCCGTCCAGTTGGGGGTGGACTGACCGAACGAACCGGCCGCGAGCAGGAGCGACAGGGCGAAAGATTTCATAGCAGCATCATACCTGTTCGGAAGACCGGGCGCTTCGCTCACCGGGTTCAGTTATGATGCAATAATTGCGAAACGGAATACTCAGGAGGTTGATCGTTCCCATGACTAATCTGACTCGCGCTGCTTTGAGTGCCGCGCTCACCTTCATCCTCTTCGGCCAGGCCGCCATGGCCCAGCGCGCCGCCCAGAATGCGCCCGGCGATATGCACTGGGTTGCCACGTGGGCCGCTGCCGAACAGCAACCTCGCGCCGCCGGGCCCGGCCGCGGACCTGGTCCGGGACCCGCGCCTGTGTCCAATGTGAATGGCGCGGTTCCGGCGTCAAACGCTGTGCCACGCCCCGCTCCGCCGCCTTCGAGCTTTCAGAATCAGACCGTGCGGATGATCGTCCGCACGAGCCTCGGCGGCAATCGTCTGCGCGTGCATCTTTCGAATGCTTTCGGCGCGACTCCGCTGCGCATCGGCTCGGCGCATGTGGCGTTGCGCGATATGGAATCTTCGATCGTGGCTGGTTCCGATCGTCCTCTGACGTTCAGCGGCGCGACCGCGGTGACGATTCCAGCGGGTGCGGAAATGCTCAGCGATCCGGTCGATCTCATCGTACCGAAGCTGAGCGATCTCGCCGTCAGCGTGTTCGTTCCGGCGGAGACTGGTCCGGCGAGCGTGCATTCGATGGGCCTGCACACGACATACATCTCGAAAGAAGGGGACTTCACCGCCGCTCCGCAAATCGCCGATGCCACTACTTCGCAGGCATGGTATTGGGTATCGGGTGTGGACGTGATGGCTCCGGCCGATGCCTCGACGATCGTGGCCTTCGGAGATTCGATCACGGACGGAGCGACCTCGACACCCAACACCGACCGAAGCTGGCCCAGCGTGCTGGCCGGGCGCTTGCTGGCCAATCCGGCGACGGCGAATGTCGCCATCGTGAACCTGGGAATTTCCGGAAATCGCGTGCTGGGTGATGGCGCCGGCGTGAGCGCGCTCGCCCGTTTCGATCGTGACGTGATCGCGCAGGCAGGCGTTAAGTGGGTGATGATCATGGAGAGCATCAACGACATCGGGCTTGGCGCGCGCAATGGTTCGATCACGTCCGACGCGCTCATCGGCGCGCTGCGCCAGATGATCGAACGCGCCCATACACAGGGCATCAAGGTCATCGGCTGCACGCTGACTCCTTATGTCGGGGCGAGCTACGCGAGCGATGAGGGAGAAGTGATGCGTACGGCGATCAATACGTTCATCCGTACGCCGGGTAACTTCGATGCGTTCGTCGATTACGACCAGGTGACGCGCGATCCGGCGAATCCGAAGCAAATTCTCAGGGAATTCAACAACACCGACCATCTGCATCCGAACGACGCGGGGTATAAGGCGATGGCGGATTCGGTCGACCTGTCGATCTTTGCAAGCGCGCCGCCGGCCAAACGCAGGAAGTAGCCCTTCTCATGTGGCGGCTTGCGTCTTTCACGCTCGGCGTCGCGTTATTGCTCGCCAGCCAGTCTCGGCCTGCTTTGGCGGCGGCCGCGAGTCCGCTCGAAGGCGTTTGGCAGGTCGTGGATGTCAACGGCCAGCGCGCCGCTGGCGTCTACATTTTCACCGGTACGCATTACAGCATGATGTTTACGGTCGGTGACCGGCCGGATGTCGACACGAATAAGGCGACGGCGGATGAGCTCCGCGCTGTTTGGGGACCGATGGCGGCCAACGCGGGCGTCTTCGAGATCAACGGGGACCAGGTGACGATTCGGCCCATCGTCGCGAAGATTCCGGTTGTGATGAAACCGGGAGCGTATGAGGTCTACGCGTTTCGCATCGAAGGCAACAAGCTGTTCCTGACTCAGGTGCGTAATGTAAGGGGACCGGTCGAGCATGGGAACGCCATTACGCTTATGCGGGTGGAGTGACCGTCGCAGGCCGCGAATAATGATGGCCCTGGCCACGTGGCGCTAAAATCGGGCATGCCGAAGCTTCAGCACGTCCTTTCGTTTATTGCCGTGATCTGTGCTGTGGGCGCCGGCTTTTCGCAGGAAAAGAAATCCGCGGGCGACATCCCAAAGAACTTCACCGCGCCCACCGCCGGCCTCGACTTCATCAAGCGCGACGTGATGATCCCCATGCGCGACGGCGTGAAGCTGCACACCGTTATTGTGGTCCCGAAAGGCGCGCACGATGCGCCCATTCTGCTTACGCGCACACCTTACAACGCTTCAGCCCGTACGTCGCGCAGCAACAGCGAGCACATGCTCGCCATTCTGCCCCAGGGCGATGAAGTGTTCGTCGCGGCGGGTTACATCCGCGTCTTTCAGGACGTGCGCGGCAAATACAAATCCGAAGGCGACTACGTGATGACGCGGCCGGTGCGTGGTCCGCTCAACCGCGCCTCAACCGACCACGCCACCGACGCGTGGGACACGATCGACTGGCTGGTGAAGAATACGCCCGAATCGAACGGCCGCGTCGGCATGATTGGCTCGTCATATGAAGGCTTCACGGTGGTGATGGCGCTGCTCGAGCCGCATCCGGCTTTGAAAGTGGCGGCGCCCGAGAGTCCCATGGTCGATGGCTGGATGGGCGACGACTGGTTCCACTACGGCGCGTTTCGCCAGGTCAACATCGATTACTTCTCCGAGCAGACGACGAAGAAGGATGAAGGCGAAGCCGTGCCGCGCAACGCGTACGATGATTACGAAACGTTCAGGCGGGCCGGTTCCGCGGGCGCGTATATGCGTGAACACGGCCTCGATGCGCTGCCATGGGCGGCGACAGTGATGGAGCATCCGGCCTACGATGCGTTCTGGCAGGGCCAGGCGCTCGACAAGCTTGTCGCCGAGCATCCCGCGCAGGTCCCAACAATGTGGATTCAGGGCCTCTGGGACCAGGAAGATATGTGGGGCGCGATTCACAGCTATCTCGCGCTCAAGGCGAAAGGGCAGGCGGACCACAACTACCTCGTGATGGGTCCGTGGCGGCACAGCCAGGTGAATTACGACGCTTACAATCTGGGTCCGCTGAAGTGGGAGGGTGATACCGCAACCGAATTCCGCCGTGATGTGCTGCGGCCGTTCTTCGATCAATATCTGAAGACAGGCGCACCCAGGGTGGCGACGCCTCCTGTTTTCATTTACAACACCGGCGAGAACCATTGGGACCGTCTGCAGAACTGGCCGCTCGCCTGCGAGAAGGAGTGCGCTTCGCCGATGAAGCCTCTGTATCTGGAAGCGGGCTTCGGCCTCGGCTTCGAAAGGCCCGCGGCGGTCGGTTCCGATGCTTATGTCTCCGACGCTTATATTTCCGATCCCAGGAAGCCTGTGCCGTACGTGCCGCGCCCGGTGCGGTTCGCCGATTCCGATCGCTGGAAACAATGGCTTGTTACGGATCAGCGCGCGGTTGCCGATCGTACCGATGTTCTGACATATGAGACGGCGACACTAACCGCGCCGATGCGCATCAGCGGCGCGCCGGTCGCGGATCTCTTCGCCGCTACGACGGGCACGGATGCCGATTGGGTGGTGAAGCTCATCGATGTTTTTCCCGATGAAGTGCCGAGCCAGCCGGAGATGGGCGGATACCAGCTCGCCGTCTCGATGGATATTTTTCGCGGGCGTTACCGCGACAGCTTTGAGCATCCGTCGGCCATCCCCGCGGGGAAAGCGCAACAATATCGCTTCGCGCTGCCGACGACAAATCACATTTTCCTGCCGGGCCATCGGGTGATGGTGCAGATCCAGTCGAGCTGGTTCCCGCTTTACGATCGGAATCCGCAGACGTATGTGCCGAATGTCTTCTTCGCGAAGCCGGCGGATTATGCTGCCGCGACGCAGACCGTGTTTCACTCGGCGAGTCAGGCCAGCGCGGTCTGGCTGCCGCTGGTGAACTGACGGGAATCGTGGCGCGGGCAATCGCTTCTTCATGCCCGGAGGCCCATGATCAGCGGCGCCTTGCCTGTCTTGCCGCGCTTCAATTCCGACACCGTCTCGACGGGAATTACCGGCGCGCTGACACGTTCCGCTTCGAGAAGCTTGCGCAGTGCCGCCGCGATACTCTCTCGCACGCCGGGGTCGCGCAGACCCATAAAGGTTCACGGTGATGCCCGCGCCTTCCTGAATCACTTGCCAGCCCGCGGCGGGCGCGGTTTCGAGCAGCCGATGGAAGACGTTCGGAGGCACGGTAACGTCCTTCCCACCGCCGCGTGCGGGGAAGTAAAGCACATCCTCCTGCCGTCCTTCGATCTCTTCCAGACAGCGGAATGGCCGCCCGCACTCGCATTTCCCGCTCGAAACGCGCAGCATATCGCTGATCTCGTAACGAATCAGAGGCTGCGTGCGGCGGTTGAAGATCGTCAGGAGCACAACGATCACCGAGCTCGCCCGGCGGCACGGGCTTGCCGCGCTCGTCCACGTTTCGATGATGGCGCCGTCGTCGAACAAATGCCGCCGGCCGGCCGGGCACTCCGTCGCTATCGGGGCATACTCGGTCGTGCCGTAGGTCTCGAAAACGCTTCCGCGCTCGTGGCACAGAACCGCGGCGCGATGCGCAGGCGTCGGGACATCTGCTCATCGGCAAGCTGCCGCAGGACGGACGGATACGCTACGAGAATGTGCGGCTGCGACTCGTTAAGTCTCCGCACCATCCTGTCTGCGGGCTCACCGGCGTCGAGCCGCAGCGTCGGCAGCATCCGGGTCGTAAGATGAGAGCCCCAGACGCGCCGAGTAGTGCCAAGGGGTCGACGATGCCAGCATGGTCGACCGCAGCGGACGAAAGAGGCTCGCCTCACGCCCGCCCACTTCATCGGCCGCGAGATGGACGCGAGGCATTCGACCCACTCGGTCTGGCTGTAGAGGAATACGCCGCGCTACCATCGGCACTCAGGTGATTTTACGGAAGCGAAGCCATCCCGATTGTCAATTATCAGACAAATGTGGCCGGGTGTTCAGGCATGGGACGTGGGGTCTAACCACATTTCGCGGAAAAATCGGTGACCGCGCAGCATCCCACCGCATCCTATCCGGGTAAATGTTTCCGGAATCCAGCGGTTTCTCACTACTCGCGTAAAAGCATCTTGTCCGTTTTCATCACGTTTTTGGTTTCCAGAAAGGCGAAAGGGTTGCTAGCATCAGTGAGTCCAGCTTTACCGAGCCGGGCTGGTAAAACACCATGTCGAGTCCTGTAATAACAAATCGAATCGAGTTGCTGGGCCGCGAACTTGCACTGGCTCGAGAGCAAACTGACAGCCTGTTCCGGCTGATCTCGCCGGAAGCGCTTTACGCCCGGCCGATACCCGAGCGCCACCGCCTGATCTTCTATCTCGGCCATTTCGAAGCCTTCGATTGGAATGTACTCGCGCGCCGCTGTCTGGATGCGCCGTCGTTCCATCCGGCGTTCGATTCGCTGTTCGAGCGCGGCATCGATCCCGCGCCCGGTCAAGCCGCCATGGATTCGCCCGCCGACTGGCCTTCAGTGGCGGAAGTCGAGCAGTACAACCAAACGGCGCGCGCATGGGTCGATGAGCATCTCAACGATCTGGATCCTCTCAACGTGCAGATGACGATCGAGCATCGGCACATGCATGCGGAAACGTTCGCTTACTTACTGCACAACCTGCCGCACGATCAGAAAATTAAGACTCGCACCGCGGCGTTCAGCAGCGGGCGCACCCCGTCAAATCCGATGATCGCGATCGATGCCGGCCGCGTGACCCTCGGTCAGCCCGGGGATGGCTTCGGATGGGACAACGAACGCGCCGCGCACGACGTGGATGTTCCCGCCTTCCACATCTCGAAGTACAAGATCTCCAATGGCGAGTACCTCGATTTCGTCAATGAAGGCGGTCCGGTGCCGCATTTCTGGACCCGCGAGAACAACAAGTGGCTTTTCCGCGCGATGTTCACCAATCGGCCGCTGCACCTGGACTGGCCGGTCTGGGTCACGCGGCAGCAGGCCGCGGCATATACGGCATGGCGCGGCGCCAGCCTCATGACGGAGGCCCAATATCATCGCGCCGCCGGACTCACCACGCCCGACGCCCGGCGCGACAACTTCGATTACCGTAATTGGGACCCCACCCCGGTCAACGCCGGCGATCCAGCCGTTTATGCTCCGTTTCAGATGACCGGCAACGGATGGGAGTGGACGCGCGACGTCTTCGCGCCGTTCGATGGTTTCGCGCCGCATCCTCTCTATCCAGGCTATTCGGCGGATTTTTTCGATGGCCAGCACTACGTGCTCAAAGGAGCCTCGCCCCGCACCGCGGTGGTCTTCACGCGGCCGAGCTTCCGCAACTGGTTCCGTTCGGACTATCCATACGTCTACGCAGGATTCCGCCTGGTGGAAAACTAGAATGTTCGCATCCGCGGCGTCGCACTCCATATTAGAAGCCTCCATTCAGCGTGCGGAATACAATCCCGAGTTCGCGGAGGCGGTGGCCGCGGGATTGCTGCGAAAAGGCCAGAAGACGCTGCCGCCCTCATGGCTCTACGACGAGGTCGGGTCTGCGCTCTTCGAAGTCATCACGGTGCTTCCGGAATACGGTGTGACGCGCGCGGAAGCCAGTATGTTGCAGACGGCGGCCGGGGAAATCGTGCGCGCCGCGGGGCATCCGCCGCTCATCATTGAGCTCGGCAGCGGGACGGGCACGAAGACCCGCCATATCCTTGCGGCCGCGGCACAGCAACGCCAGGTCCGGTACCTGCCCATCGATATTTCGCGCGCCGCGCTCGACGCGTGCGTTCGGACTCTCGAGGGAATGCCGAACGTGAACATCCAGCCTGTCGAAGCGGACTATCTCGAAGGGGTTACGCACGCGCTGGCGAAGCGCCGCTCCGGCGAGCCCGTGCTGGTGCTTTTCCTCGGCAGTACGATCGGCAATTTCACTCGTGCGGAGGCAGCGTCGTTCCTGCGGCGTTTGAAAAGCCGGTTGCGTCCCGGCGATTCGCTGCTGCTTGGCGCCGATCTCGTGAAATCGCGCGCCGCGCTGCTCAGCGCGTACGACGATCCGATCGGCGTCACCGCCGCGTTCAATCTGAATCTGCTGGCGCGCATTAATCGCGAGCTCGACGGCGAGTTCGACCTCAGCCGGTTCGCGCATGAAGCTCGCTGGAACGAGCGGCACTCGCGCATCGAAATGCATTTGCGCGCGCGCGCGGCCCAGAAGGTCCACATCGGCGCGCTGGCGGGGCCTGTATCGTTCGCGGCGGGCGAGACGATCTGGACGGAATCCTCCCACAAATTCCGCGCGGATGAAGTGCCGGGCATCGGTTGCCGCAGCGGCTGGGCCTTCCTGCGCCAGTGGCTCGATACCGACCGCAGCTTCGCCGGGACACTCTTTCAAAAGCCGTCGTCGTGAATCCAAAATCGTGAGCGCCGTCGAATTCCGTCACGTCGACTTTCGTATCGCCGGCCGCTCGATACTGCAGGACATCGACTTCTCAATTGAAGCGGGCGAGACGCTCGTGCTGCTGGGCCGCAGCGGCTCCGGTAAGACCACAGCGCTGCGCCTCATCAACGGCCTGCATGAGCCTTCCGCGGGCGAGGTGCTGGTGGAGGGCAAGCCGACCATCGCGTGGGACCGCGTCCGCCTGCGCCGCGGCATCGGCTACGTGATTCAGGAGGGCGGCCTCTTTCCACATTTCACGGTCGAGCGCAATATCGGCCTTGTTCCTGGACTCGAAAACTGGCCGCGGGAGAAAATCAGCAACCGGGTCGCCGCGCTGCTGCGTTCCGTGAGCCTGCCTCCGGAGGATTTCGCGCGCCGTCTTCCACGCGAGCTCTCCGGCGGACAACGCCAGCGCGTGGGTGTGGCTCGCGCGCTCGCGGCCGATCCGGCCATTCTGCTTTTCGACGAGCCTTTCGGCGCGCTGGACCCTGTCACGCGGCTCGATCTGCAGCGCGAGTTTCTGCGCCTGCGCGCCGAGCTCGGCAAGACTTCGGTGTTTGTGACCCACGATGTGCAGGAAGCGATGAAGCTGGCGACGCGCATCGCATTGCTTCACGAAGGCAAGCTTGCGTTCATCGGGGTGCCCGCCGAATTTGAAGGCAGCCGGCATCCGGAAGCGCGGGCGTTTCTCGACGTGCTGCATGAAGCCCGTGGCGGGGAAGGAGACGCCGGAGGCGGCTGCCAGTAATGCTGAGCGACGTCCTGCAGGATCTGCTCGAAGAGGGCGTCGAGCTTCTCGGCGAGCACCTCGTTCTCGTCCTGGCGGCCATGCTGATCGCGTCGGCGATCGCGATCCCCGCCGGCCTGCTGCTCGCATCGCAGCCGCGCGCGCGCCGCTGGGCGCTCGGCATCGCGAATATCGGGCAGACGATTCCCAGCCTCGCGCTCTTCGGATTTCTCATCCCGATCCCTTTCATCGGCGGCATCGGGCAACACACCGCGATCATCGCGCTCGTGATTTATGCCCTGCTGCCGATACTGCGGAACACGGTGACCGGGATTCTCGGAGTGGACCCGGTGGTCCGCGACTCGGCCGTTGCGATGGGGATGACTCACACGCAGATTCTGCGAATGGTGGAACTGCCTCTCGCCGCGCCGACCATCATCGCGGGTCTGCGAATTGCCACTGTCACCACTGTAGGCACAGCGACCATTGCGGCCGCTATCGGCGCGGGCGGACTCGGCGTGTTCATATTCCGCGGCATCGCTTCCGTGGACAAGCTGCAGATTCTCGCGGGCGCTGTTCCGGCGGCGCTGCTGGCTCTGGCGGCTGACGGTCTGCTTGGATGGCTGGAAAAGAAATGCGCACGCTGACTGGCGTGACCAACAAGGGCCGGCACTCATGCCGGCACTTGTGCCTGATGATTCTCGCGCTGTTCCTCACCGCCTGTTCACACGAGCCCCGCATCCGCGTCGGCTCCAAGAACTTCAGCGAGCAACTCGTGCTCGGCGAAATCGTGGCCCAGCATCTGGAAAATCGCCTGCACGGACACGTCAGCCGCAAGCTCGATCTCGGCGGAACGCTGCTCGCTCAACAGGCCATCGTCGCCGGAGACATCGATGTCTATCCCGAATACACGGGGACGGCTCTGACCGCGGTCCTCAAAGAGAAGCCGCTGAAGGACCCGGCCAAGGTCCTGACAGAAGTCCGCCGCGGCTATGCCCAGTGGCATCTCGAATGGCTCGAGCCGCTTGGATTCGAGAACACGTTCGCGATGGCCGTCCGCCGCGAGGATGGAGGCTATGCGACGCTGACCCGCGCCGCCGTCGCGCGCGCATGGAAACTCGGTGTGGGCTACGAGTTCGCCCATCGCGAAGACGGCCTGCCCGGACTGATGCGGACCTACGGGCTTCGCCTCGCCGGTTCGCCGAAGACGATGGATCTCGGCCTTCTCTATCAGGCGCTTTCAAAGCACCAGGTCGACATGGTCGCGGGCAACAGCACCGATGGACTGTTGTCGTTGCTGCCGATTACCGTTCTCAAAGACGATCGCCGATACTTTCCGCCATACGAGTGCGCTCTCATAGTGCGTGAAGCAGCCGAGCGGGAATTCCCGGCGTTACGTCCCGCGCTCGCGGAACTTTCGGGGAAGATCAACAGCGACACCATGCGCCGATTGAATTACGAGCTGGATGGAAAGCATCGGCCGGCTCGCGAGATCGCGCGCAATTTCCTTGCGGCGGCGGGCCTGCGATGATGTGGCAGTAAACTGTAGGACGCTATGGGACGAACTCGCTTTGCTGTGGTTTTTGCCGGGACGCTGCTGGTTTTGCTGTCGCCGGCCGCATCCGCCGAGGACGCAAAGACCGTCGTGGACAACGCCGCCAAAGCCATGGGCATCCGGAATCTCGGGTCGATCCGCTATACCGCCACCGGCTTGAACTTCGCGCTCGGACAGGCCGTCAATCCGAGTTCCCCGTGGCCGAAGTTCAACGTGAAATCCTACGAGCGCATCATCGACTTCGACGCGGGAGCCGCCAGCCAGACGATGGTTCGCACGCAGGCCGAGAATCCTCCGCGCGGCGGCGGACAGCAGCCCATCGTCGGCGAACAGAATCAGACGCAGACGCTTGGCATGGCGCAGCCCTGGCCGTCGAAGTTTGAAGTCTGGGTGAATCCCGTCGGCTTCCTCAAAGGCGCGATGGCCGCCACGCCCACCGTGCAGTCGAAGACGGTCGGCGCGAAGAAGTACAACGTTGTTTCTTACACCGTCGACAACAAATACAAGTTGAACGGCTATCTCGACGACCAGAACATGGTCGCGAAAGTCGAAACCTGGGTGGAGAATCCCGTGCTCGGCGACATGCCGGTCGAAGCCGAGTACTCCGATTACAAAGAGTTCCACGGCATGAAATTCCCGACGAAGATTGTGGAGAAGCAGGGCGGCTATCCAGTCATGGATCTCACCGTCAACGACGCCAACCGCAACATCGTCGCCGGAGTGCAGCCGCCGCCGAAGCAGGCGCTCGACAATCCCATCTTCGGCATCGATGAGACACTGATCGCCGACGATGTCTACTACTTCACCGGCGGCACGCACCACAGCGTGATCGTGAATTTCAACGACTATGTGGTCGTGATCGAAGCGCCGCTCGATGACACCCGCTCCGGCGCGGTGATCAGCGAAGTGAAGAAGCTCTACTTCAACAAGCCGATCCGCTACCTCGTTAACACGCATGCGCACTTCGATCACGCGGGCGGCATCCGTACCTATGCGGCGGAAGGCGCCACCATCCTGACGTATCAGATGAACAAGCCGTATTACGAGAAAACTTTCGCCCTGCCGCGCACTCTCGCCCCCGACCGGCTTTCGCAATCGAAGAAGCGTGCGGTGATCGAGGCCGTGCCTGAGAAGCGCGTCCTCACCGACGGCACGCACACGATCGAGCTCTATCACGTCCCCAACGAGCACAACGAAGGCATGCTGATCGCGTACCTTCCCAAAGAAAAGATTGTCGTCGAAGCGGACCTCTATACTCCCCCTGCCATTGGCACGGCTCCGCCGAATCCGCCGAGCCCGTACACGGTGAGCCTGCTCGAAAACCTCGACCGGCTGAAGCTGGACTACGAAAAAATCCTCGGCCTGCATGGGCGCATGGCAACCAAAGAGGAACTGCTGCAGGCCGCCGGGCGCGCGCCTGCGCCGGCCAAAAAGTGATCCGTCATCGAGCTGATCACGTTGGCAGCCTGTTACGGCCCGCCGAACTGCAGCGCGCCCGCGGCGATGCTGCCGTCACGCCGGATCAGTTGGCCGCAATTGAGGACCGCGCGATCCTCGACGCGCTCGCGCGCCAGAAAGACGCCGGACTCGAGATCTTCACTGACGGCGAGTTCCGCCGGGCCGGCTTCATGAGCGACTTCAACGATTCCGTGGAAGGCCTCGACCGCAAAGGTGAAGTCGCCCGCGCGTGGAAGTCTTCCGGCACGGCGGCCGTATCGGCAGGCGTTGTCTCGATCGCCGGCGCCGTCGTGCAGAAGATCCGCCAGACGAAGCGCCTCGCGAGCCATGAAGCCGCGTTCCTGAAGCATCACAGCGGCGGGGACATCAAGATCACGCTCCCCACCGCCAATCAGTTTCCGGCGATTGCCTGGAAGAAAGGCATGAGCGAGCAGGCTTATCCAACGCGCTCCGATTTTCTTTGGGATATCGTACCGATCATCCGCGCCGAGGTCGCGGCGCTCGTCGAGGACGGCATCCGCTACATCCAGATCGACGCCCCGCGCTACAGCTATTACATCGATCAGAAATGGCGCGGCTACGTCAAGGACGAAATGGGCATGGATCCGGCCGAGGCTCTCGACGAAGCTATTCGCGCCGACAACGCGTGCATCGAGGGATTGCGTCGCGCCGGGGTGACAATAGCTATCCACCTCTGCCGCGGCAACCACCGCAGCCGCTGGTACGCGGAAGGCGGCTATGATCCGATCGCCGAAAAGCTGTTCAACGAGCTGAACGTCGATTTGTTTTTGCTGGAGTATGAATCCGAGCGCGCCGGCGGATTCGAGCCGCTGCGATTCGTCCCGCGCAACAAGGGCGTCGTTCTGGGGCTCATCAGCAGCAAGGTTGCCACGCTCGAATCGCCGGACCAGCTCAGGCGCCGCATCGAAGAGGCGTCGAAGTACGTTCCCATCGAAAGCCTCGCGCTGAGTCCGCAATGCGGTTTCGCGTCATCGATGGAAGGCAATTTACTCACGGAAGAAGAGCAGTGGGCCAAGCTGCGTCTCGTTGTCGAGATCGCTCGTCAGGTGTGGAGATAACCCGGGGCAGGGGAGTGGCAGGCCGCGGCCATCACGATCAACCCCGCTAGCTCGTGATCCCCATCCTCTGCCCGACGCGTTTGAACACTTCGAGGGCCGTATCCAGTTCCTCGCGCGTGTGCGTGGCGGTGACGATGGTACGCACGCGCGCTTTGTCTTTGGCGACCGTCGGGAAACCGATGCCCGTCGCCAGCACGCCTTCCTTAAAAAGTTCGGCGGAAAACTGATGAGCTTGCGCCGCATCGCCCACCATGACAGGAGTGATCGGCGTCTCGCTGATGCCCGTGTTGAATCCGGCATCTCCCAGGCCCTTCTTGAAATAGCGTGTGTTGGACCACAGCCTCTCGATGCGCTCAGGCTCACTCTCCAGAATTTCAAATGCCGCGATCGACGAGGCGGCAACCGCGGGTGGATGCGACGTCGAGAAGAGGAACGGCCGCGCGCGATGGTAGAGGAATTCGATCAGGTCCCGCGTACCACAGACATAGCCGCCCAGAACGCCAATTGCTTTTGAAAGGGTCCCCACCTGAATATCGACGCGGCCATGCAGGCCGAAGTGGTCGACGGTGCCGCGCCCATTGCGCCCCAGCACGCCGGAGGAATGCGCGTCGTCGATCATCATGATCGCGCCGTACCTCTCCGCCAGATCAACTAACCGGGGCAGCGGGGCAATGTCGCCATCCATCGAAAAGACGCCATCGGTGATCAGCAGCTTGCGGCCGGTAACGCTCGCGAGCTGGTCCAGAATGCGTCCCGCGGCTTCGTGGTTTTTGTGCGGAAACACGTGAATTTTGGCGCGGGAGAGCCGGCAGCCGTCGATGATGCTGGCGTGGTTGAGCTCGTCGGAGATGATGTGGTCCTCGGGGGTGAGAACCGCCGAAACCGTGCCCGCATTCGCCGTGAAGCCAGACTGGAAGACGACACAGGCTTCGACGTTCTTGGATTTCGCGATGCGGCGCTCGAGCTCCATGTGGAGGTCCATCGTGCCGGAGATGGTGCGGACGGCGCCGGAGCCCGCGCCATATTTGCGGGTGGCTTCGATAGCGGCTTCGATCAGTTTTGGATGTGTCGTCAGGCCGAGATAGTTGTTGGATGCAAGATTGATGACGTTCCGGCCGTCGAATTTCGATTCGGCGGCGCTGGGACCTTCGAGAATGCGCAACCGCTGATAAGTGCCGGCTTGTTTCCATTCCTTCAACTGGTTGCCGAGAAAAGCGAGCGGATCGACTCTGGCCGATGTCATCAGCTACATTGTCCCGCACGGAAGTGGAATGGGACCCGAAGTCGGACCCATCGATCGCACTGGAGTCAGTCTGGATCCGGTAATATCGAAGCTCGGGCTCGCAGGATTCGAGGCGTGGAAGGATTTAACATATGAGACGCGCACTCTTATTAGCGTGGACGGTGGCGGCTATTTCCGCCGGCGCGTGGGCGCAGGGACCGGGGTATCCGATCACGATCGTCCCGCCGGGAAAAGGACCTTACCAGTTTCCTCAGGGGTACCAAACTCCCTGGGACAAGATCGAGATGCTGGTGAGCGAGAAACTGGCGTCCAACCTCTATTCGCTCCATGGCTCGGCCGGTCTTGACCCGGCACATCCCGACGCTGCCGGTGGCAGGGTCGCAGTGCTGTTCGGCTCCGACGGCGTGCTGTTGGTGGATACCGAGGACCCACAACTGGCGCCAAAAACACTCGACACAATCCGAACATTCACCAGCGCTCCCATTAAGTTTGTGGTCAATTCCCATATTCACCCCGACCATACCGGCGGTAACGCATTCTTCGCGAAACAAGGCGCGGTGATCTTCTCACAGGAGAATCTGCGCGCGGAAATGCTCAGGCCGCCCGGCCGTGGCAACGCCGGTGGCGCACCCGCGCCTGACGGCGTCCCGACTGTTACCTATCGGTATGGCTCGCCAGGCGTTCCCGCCGTAACGATCCATATGAACGGCGAAACGGTGGATTTTATCCCGATGATGCCGTCGCACACCGCGGGCGACACGATCGTGCGCTTCAACACGGCGAATGTGATCTATATCGAGGATTTTTATCGCAACTTCGGCTATCCGTTTGCCGATCAGGCAAATGGCGGTTCGATCAAGGGCATGATCGACGCGGTTGACCTCATTCAAAAGCTTGCCGGCCCCGATACGACGCTCGTTCCGGGCCATGGAACGCTGGTCAGGAAAAAGGATCTGCTGGGCTACCGGGCCATGCTTGTGGACATTCTGGGAAAGGTGCAGAAGCTCCGCAATGAGGGCAAGTCGCTCGATGACGTCCTCGCCGCGAATCTTACCGCTTCCTATGACGCGACTACGCTGGGCGATACGAAGCAGAGCAGGGACCGGTTCATCACAGAGGTGTACGACGAACTGAAGGACTTCCCGCCTGTTGAAGACGGCAAGCGGAAAATGCCGAGGCGCACAGAGCCCGGCAGGTAGGGTCGCTGGTTCTGCATCGCGGCTCTGCCATTTCGCCGGCGATCCCGTCGTAGCATGAATCGTCGTGGTCGAGTTGCTCATTCCGCAAGGTCTGTCCGGGGACGCTTCGTCTGAGATCGATCGGGCGCTCGAGGAGTTGCCCAATCGTCAGGCCGTCTATTTACTTTGGCCGCGGGCTGGAAATCCACACCTTGCACGCACAAACGTTCTGCGCAAGCGGCTGAAGCGGGTGCTCGCGGAATTACGGGGCACGATTGAACGCATCGAATACGAGTTCACGGGATCGCGCCTCGCCTCGCAGTTCCTGATGCTCGATCTGGCGCGCGCTCACCTCGGGCCAGGTTACCGGAACGAAATACGACTGCGGCTTCCGCCGTATGTGAAGCTGATCCTCTCGAACCAGTTCCCGCGCACACAGGTAACCTCGCGAATCGGCCGCGCGCGGGCGGTTTACTTCGGACCCTTCCGTACGAAATCGACGGCAGCGCGGTTTGAGTCCGAGTTCCTCGATTTGTTTCAATTGCGGCGCTGCCAGGAGGATCTCGCGCCCGCGCCCGGCCATCCGGGATGCATTTACGGAGAGATGGGGAAGTGTTTGCGCCCCTGCCAGCAGGCGGTGGGTGTGCCGGAGTATCGCGGCGAGGCGGGTCGCGTTGCCGAGTTTCTCGAGAGCGGCGGACGGTCGCTGGTGGCAATTACCGAAAGCGCGCGCGATCGTTTGAGCGCTGAGATGGATTTCGAGGGCGCGGCTCTGATGCATCAGCGGCTGCAGCGCGTGCAGGAGGTGCTCGGCGAGCGTGACGAGATGGCGCGGGCGGTCGACAAGCTGCACGCGATTACGGTGACGAAGGCAGCCGATCCGGATACCGTGGAACTGGGGTGGCTGCGCGAGGGGTCGTGGCAGGGGTTCTCGCGCCTGGAATTTCATCCGGCGGATGGGACGTCGGTGTCGCTCGATGCGCGTCTGCGAGAGCTGGCGATGGCGGCGCCGTGCCGTGCGTCGGTGGGTATGGAGCGCATGGAGCAACTCGCGACTGTTGCGCGCTGGTTCTATTCGGGATGGTGCGATGGGGAATTGCTGTTGGTGGATGACTGGGAGAAGATCCCTTACCGCAAGCTGGTGAATGCGGTGTCGCGGGTGTTGCAGGCGAAGTAAATCGGGTGGGCCCCGCCCGGTTTACCTGATCGCCGGCAGGATTGCCCGCGCCACGGCGGCGTCGTCGGAGCATTCGTTCTTTCCGACTTTATTGGCGTCGAGTGAAACGCCCGGCGCGACACCGATGCAGTGTCGCGACATGCCGTATCCGCTGATTTCGTTGTTCTCGACGGTATTGCCCTGCGACGGGTCGCGGCGCTCGGCGCCGGAGCCGAGATAGATGCCGCTGCGCAGCAGGTCGGGCTCGTTCGACATGGCGGCGCAGTTCATGGGTCCGCCAGGGTCGTTGCAATGCGCCAGATTCAGGTGCAGAAGGTGGTTGCCTGTCACAGTGTGGCCGGAGCCGATGATGAAAATCGCGCCGAACATGCCGCCATCGATGGTGTTGCCGATGATTTTGATGTTGCGCGACTGCATGTCCGGATTGCTGTTGTTCATGATGATGCCGAAATTGCCGTAGGGATACTCTTTGGCGGCCTCGGCATTGGTGCATGTGTTGTTGCTGACTTCGCCGTCGTGGAAGCCGTCGAGGTCGAAGCACTTGCCGTCGATCTCTTCGAACTGGTTGCCGCGATAGAAAGACCGGTCGACATTTCCAGCCGTGTCGACGGCCACGGGGAAAGCGAGCCCTTCGAGGTCAACGGATTCCGCCGGGTAGCCGATCATGCGTCCGCGATTGTTCTCCACGCGGACGTCGGTGGCGTGCCCGACCTGAATGGCGTCACGGCCGATCATGGCGAACTCGTTGCCGGCGATGCGTCCGCGGGCATTGCGCGCGGACGTGTAGAGGGAATGGGTCCAGATACCGTTACCGCGCACGTCGGCGAGGCGGCAGTCGAGCACTTCGAAATCGCTCGTACCTTCCTCGAGGAGGATGCCGCCGGTGGTGTTGTTGCGGTGACGGGCATTCTCGCCGCCGCTGCCGGAGACCTCGATGTTGTGGATCTTCACCGTGTGGCTCGCGTTCACCAGGATGGCGAAGCCGGCGATGCCGGTCGCTTTCATTGGGCCGATCTCGAGGCCGGTGACAGTCTCCGCGAGGATACCGTTGTTCGGCGTGAAGCGCGAGAACATCACATCGGAGCCGGGAATTCCGAGAGGCTTGCCGACGGCGTCGCGGTTGCCATCCAGAGAGAGTCCGTCGATGCGAATGTTCTTGCCTGAAGGGATCACGAGAAGCGCGCGTCCGCGGAATGCGGCGGCGGCTTTGATTGTGGTCGAGGCGCCGCGGATGGTGAGGTCGTGGGCGTCGGCCGGGAGCACGATTTCCCGCGAGATTTCGACGACGCCGGCGGGCAGTGTGACGGCGCCCGTCTTCGCTTCGAGTTTGGCGCGGAGATCGGCTTCCGGCGTGGCGGCACTGAGTAGCGTAATGGGGATGAGCAGACAATACAAACGCATTCAGATGACCTCGATTCCGATCTTAGTAAGTGCGCGCGCGCCGAGGTGGATGTCGAGCACATGGCCACCGGGTGCGGTCCCGCGCGGAAAGTGGAAGTTCACTTCGTAGCGGGAAGCCAGCGGGTCGGTGCGGAAGGTTTCCACGTTGCGAACGGGGATGCCATCGATGGTGGCATGGAAAGCGCCGATGCGTTCGACCTCGTCGATGGTGGCTTTCATGGTGCCGCTCTCGATGCGTTGCGCGGAGAGAAGATTTACGCCATCCGAGAGCGCTACGAGGCGCGGCACCGCCGGTCCGGCGGGGATGATGCGAAGGGTCGCATCGGGGCAGAGGCGCCGGCCGCGCCAGTTAACCTGCACGGGAACCAGTCCGGTGCGGACGTTCGCCGGAAGAAATACGTTGACCTGCGAGAGCCCATTGACGGGCGGGCCGACGTAGCAGGGGACTCCTGACACGCCATCGATCAGCACGTGGAGCGAGTTGAGATCGCAGGCCGCGGGAAGAGCTTCGATCTGGAGAGTGGCGCAGGCGAGGCGACCTGTCGACGGCACGGCCTGCTCGCTGCTGAACGCGTTCACGACGTGGCGGATTCGTGTGGAACTGGTATCGGGCGCCGGGGTGGGAAATGCCGGCCTGCGCCAGGTGGTCCACATATATTGCGTTTCGACGCCGGTGAGTGAGAGCAGCAGAACGTCATGCTGTTTCGTGAAAGCGTGAATTTCATCGGCGCCGATGCGTACGCCTTCCCAGGTCGTGCAGGCGCGGGCAGTTTTGGGAAGTCCGTTGATCTGGAGGTGCGCCACGCCGCCGGGCTTGAGAACGCGGACGATCTCGCGAAGATACGAGAAGACGACGGCCGCGCTCGGGATGTGCTGGAAAACGGCGTAAGAATAGACGAAATCAAAGTGGTTGCCGGGAAAGCGCGCGAGGTCGCTGCCGCTCGTGTGATGGACGTGCGCCCACGGGATGTCGCGCAGTTTCACCCTCGCCTGGCCGATCATTTCATCCGAGACGTCGACGCCGTGGATTTCGCCGAAGTGCCGGCTCATGGGGCGCATGAGGCGGCCAGGTCCGCAGCCGACCTCGATGGCGCGGAGAGCACCGGAAGGCGCCGAGGGCAGCCGTTTCAACTCGCCTTCGAGATTGCGGATGACGTCGGCGGCGGTGGAGAGGAACTCGTCGTCGTCCTGCTCGCGGCGTCCGAAGGCGACGTAGTAGTGTGCGTCTTCGCGGGCGCGTTCGTTCCAGTCGGCGCGCATGCGATCGCGGACGGACTGGTCGGGCAGGGAGTCGTCCAAAGAGCTATTTTAGCCGGGAAGGCCTTTCCTGCTCTGAGCGACATCACGGCATCGCGGTGTATACCCTGACGTAATCGACATCCAGCGTCTCGGTGGCCGGGCCGGCGCCGGCGAGATCGAGCAGCAGGTACATGGGCTGATGCGGGATGCCGTCGATTGAGCGGAACTTTTCCTTACCGTCGATCAACCATGAAATGTGCTCGCGCGTCCACTCGACAGCGATGGTGTGGAATTCCGCCGAGAGATCCGGAGAGCTGAGCGACTCGGCGAAGGACCGTTCGGTTTGTTCGGTCCCCCAGCGGTTGGTGAGGGAAATTTTCGCCGGTGTGCCGGATGCTTCGAAGATGTCGATTGCCGGCAGTGATCCAAACGGCACGGGCATCAGGCGGAAACGTGCGCGGAGTCCTTTGGCAGTGGGAGCTTTCGCCAGGATTTCGAATCGTCCATACGTCTGGGCGAAGATTCCGAATGTGCTCAGGGCGCCGCCGGGCGGGATATGCAATTGGCCGCCGCTGATCCTGAGATCGCTCGCGGCAGGGGAGACAGGAGCTTTGTCATTTAGACGATCCTGGTTTAGGGAATCCTGCGGATCGTGCGGGACCCAACGCGCGAGATCGAGTTGCGGGACGTTGAATTCATCGGCGAAGCTGGGGACTCTCTGCTGCGCATGGAGCGACGTGAACAGCAGAAAAATCGCCGCCCTCGTGAAGGTTTTCCGCTGCATTAATCACTGTAAATGTAACAAAACTCTGTTCTGAGGTAAGCTGAAAACACATGCGAATCCTCGTTGTGGAAGACGAGAAAAGGATTGCGGATTTTCTTGGCCGCGGCCTGCAGGGGGCCGGGTACGCCATCGATGTCGCTCCGGACGGAGCGAGCGCCCTGCAATTTACACACAATACCGATTATGACCTGGTGATCCTCGACTTGATGCTGCCGGACATGGATGGGCTCACGGTCCTGGAACGGATTCGGAGCCGGCGGGCGGGTCCGCCAGTGCTGATCCTGAGCGCGCGCGGGCAAGTCGACGATCGTGTGAAAGGTCTCGAAACCGGCGCCGACGATTACCTGACGAAGCCGTTCGCATTTGTCGAATTACTGGCCCGCGTGCGCGCGTTGTTGCGGCGCGGGCAGCCGGCGCCGGAGAAATTACAGGTGGCTGATCTGGCGCTTGACTGCGCGCGGCGGAAGGTGGTCCGCGGCTCGGAGAATATCGAGCTGGCGCCGAAGGAGTTCGGGATTCTGGAATACATGATGCGGAACAAGGGGCGTCCGCTGAGCCGCACGATGATTGTGGAGCACGTTTGGGACATGGATTACGACGGGCTCACAAATATCGTGGACGTTTACATCCGGCATCTGCGCAGCAAAATCGATGACCGGTTCCAGCAAAAGCTGATCCACACCGTGCGCGGAATCGGGTATATGATCGAGGCGCCGGAGAAGAACGCGGCGCCGAAAACCGGCTCGGAGACGCCGATGGAGTCGTCGGCCTAGAGTTCGGCAGGCGCTGGGCGGAACTGGTTATGGCGCCGGGACGAAAGCACATCACACGCGGCCTGCGCTTCACGCTGACCGCCGTATACACGCTCGTATTCACGCTGCTGCTGATCGGCGTCACGCTGCTGTTCCGCCAGAAGCTGCAAAGCAGCCTGGCAGACCAGGCGCACGATGATCTCGAACAGAACTGGGCAGTCGTCAAAGGCTACCTGCGTATCCCAAACGACCCCGGACAGACCAACTATCACGCCAATTGGAACTACGACAAAAGCGATTCGGATGAAAGCAACGCCGTCGCCGGAGTCAAGAAGGCTTACCTTATTACCGACGCCAACGGCAAGGTCATGAAGGACACCGAGGACCAGGACACGGTCTCCTCCAATTTCGAATCGATGGGGATACCGACGCCGGCCGAGATCCGTTCGGTCCTGCAGGCGAAAGGCGCGGCCCTTTTTAAAAAGGCGGATGCGGACGGAGTCCTGTATCTTATCCGCGCGAGTTACGTGAATGGCGAAGAGGACACGGCGAAGAAGTTCTACGTCGCGATCGGGACTTCGCTCGCCGGCAACAACAAAGTCCTGAACGAATTCACGCTGCTGGGCGTGGGGCTGGTGCCGCTCGTGATCCTGACCGGCTGCGTGATGGGATGGATCTTCGCGGGGCGCGCGCTTACCCCGGTGCTCGAAGTGGCGCGAACCGCCGAGCGCATCAGCGGTTCGAACCTCAGCCTGCGCATTCCGTCGCGCGGCGCGGGCGATGAGATCGACCGTCTGATCGAAACATTCAATCAGATGATCGAGCGCATCGAGATCAATTTCAACCAGGTGCGCCAGTTTTCGACCGACGTTTCGCACGAGCTGCGCACCCCGATCACTGTCGTGCGCGGACAGCTCGAAGTGGCGTTGTTTACCGCGCAGACGGTGGAGCAGTATCGCGACGCCATCGTGGATTCCCTCGATGACATCGAAAGGCTGTCGCAGATCGTCCGCGCGCTGCTGTTGCTTTCGCAGGCCGAGACAGGGCAGGTAATTCTGCAGAGGCAGCATCTCGATCTCGCCGAAGTTGTCGAAGACGTCGTCGATCAGTTCCAGATTCCCGCCGAGGGCGCCGATGTGACTCTGCGGTTCGAAAAGCGCGTGGCGCATTGCGCCGGAGACTTCGATCGCGTGCAGGTGGACCGCATGTTGTCGAACCTGCTTTCAAACGCGGTGAAGTTCACCCCGGCCGGCGGCGATGTTTGCGTTGTGCTCGACCGGCGCGACGATATGGCGGAGATCCGGGTGGAAGACACAGGGCAGGGAATTCCGCCCGAGCATCTGCCGCATATCTTCGATCGGTTTTATCGCGTGCGCGGCGCGGGAGATCAGGCGTCTCCGGAAAAGGGCCTTGGACTCGGGCTGAGCTTTGTGGCATGGATTGTGCGAGCGCACGGCGGAACGGTGGACGTCGAGAGTCAGCCGGGCAAAGGCACGAGCTTCATTGTGAAGCTGCCGTTGATTGGCGCGGGGGCGGCACCGGCGCTGGAGGGCGCGGGACGGAGCGAGGTAGCACGATGAGAGAGCTATCAGCCGTCAGCTCATAAGGTTAGCGTCCGCGGCGTGTCTGAAAATTTCAATGAGGATCGAGCCGCGCGCGCAGCAAGCGGCTCTTACCGCGACTGGCTGATAGCTGATAGCTGAGGCTGATAGTTTTAAACGCTGATAGCTTTAAACAATGCGTCTGAACCGCATTCACGCCATCCTCCGGCGGCGCGTTCGTTACCGCATCACACGCGGCGGCGCATTATTCATCCTCGCGATCGTCGTGACTGGCTCGGGCGCCTTCCTCTCCGGCAACAATCTGCTGTTCCTCGTTTTCTCCGCCATGCTCGCGCTACTGCTCGTTTCCGGATTTGTGAGCCGCCTTGTGCTTTCCGGCCTCGAGCTCGAGCTTATGCTGCCCGAACACGTGGCGGCGCGCATGCCGGTGGCGGCGCGGGTCCGTCTGCGCAATCTCAAGGGCCTGACGCCATCGTTCTCGATCGAGCTCTCCGGAGACGCCGAAGCGCCGCACGGCACGCCTTCGATCCTGCGCGCGCCGGTCTATTTCCCGCTGATTCCGGGCGGCGGCACGATCGAGGTCCCCGTGAATGTAACGTTTCCGATGCGCGGACGCCATCGCGAAAATCTGTTCGTGATCGCGACGCGGTTCCCTTTCGGATTCCTGCGCAAGAGCACGACCGTGGCGCTGCGCCGTGAGACGATCGTGTACCCCGCGCTCGAGCCTGGCGATGGCGTGGAAGCGCTGCTCGATTCTATTACCGGGGAAATCGAATCGCATCTGCGCGGCGATGGGCGCGATTTCTACCGCATTCGCCCATATGACACGCAGGACAGCGCCCGTCACGTCGATTGGAAAAGCACTGCTCATACCGGCGGCCTGCAGGTGCGCGAATTCACGCGCGATCGACAGCGCATGGTGGAGATTTTCTTCGATCGGCGCGTGCCGCCCGGACGGCGGGAGCGGTTCGAGCAGATCGTCGAGAATTGCGCTTTTGTCACCTGGCGTCTCGCGGAGCGCGAGGCCCGCATGCTCGTGCGCTCCCAGCGATACGCGCTCGCGGTTCCGGAGGAGGGCGAGATTTACGATGTCCTGAAGTTTCTCGCGCTCGTGGAGCCGCTGGTTACCGATTCACCCGGCGAGGAAGACGAGGCAACGGACCCGGCAAACCTGTATGCCATCTTCCGCGCCTGAACAGCGGCCCTGACGTAACAAGCGCCGGCACGATTGCCGGCGCTTGTTCTCCTCGATGCTGTGAGATTTTTGGCCTGATTGTCCCCTGGCCGTTCCGCGTGATCGATCACCAGCATCTCGATCGGCGTCTTCTGCGTCACCAGTTTTGAGCCCAAGCTGCTCCTGGATTGCGGTAAAAACCGACGGACCATCCGGCGGCGCCTGCACTGTCACCTTCAGACGCACCGGCGTCCATTCGAGATCGAGATTGAAAGGGCCTCCGAGCGCGGTATGGTTGACGACAGGCAGGTTCACCTGGCGCGCCAGCACTTCAGCGAAGCGGTCCATTGAAATCCTGCGAGCCTCGATGCTGCCGCGTCCGCTGCTGGCGGATGCCGCCGGGTCCGTCGAAACTTCCAGCTTCGGACCACCTTTCGCCACTTCTAACACAAATGCCGACACCACGCGCGTTTCGGGATGCGTTTCCAGCCTGAACCTCTCGGTGAGAAGGTCCGCAGCATCGCGTTCAGTGTGGGTGCGTCTTCGACCGGCGTTTCGGCGCGGGCGGAGATTTCAAACGCGTCGGCGTCAAGCCAATCCGGCCCGCCGGCGATTTGGTGGGGCCCGATGCCCCAGGCGTCCATGATGGCCCGCTTGAGGCTGACATTGTTCATCGTCAGCCTCCCGTGGCCTGACTTCCGGCCTGCGCCGCCCCTGCGGCCGATGGGAGTCGGCTTGATCGAGGCGACTTCGAATTGCTGGGGGAATGAGGACGTAGCCGCGGTCGCGCACAAGACGGCGATGGTTAAGAGACGGAGCACGGAATCTTTACAGAGTAGACGATCCGCGGGTGGGCCGCTCAGTCCAGAACCTTCAGTGCGATCACCGCAAAGATCGCGTCGCCTTCTTCCACACCGGACACTTTCCCCAGCACGGTCTTCTGTCCCTCCTGAAAATCGCCCGAAGTCTGCAGCCCGACGTCCACCATGGTGTATTGAGTTTGAACCAGCGGAGCCGTATCGGCGGGACCGCCTGTGTGGAACGCTCCCGTGGGAACAGGAATCCGAAACCCGAGATCCACCCTTGAGAACCGCACAAACCGCGCCTGGTCCTTGCGGTATACGGCTTCTGGATGAATCCGAATCTGTCCGGTGGCAGGGCTCAGTTGAGCGATGCCGCCGGGTAGACGCAGTGATTCCTGGGTATCCCTGCCTTCCTGCAGCCGCAGCGGGACTACATCCCACAGTTGAATGTCTTTATACTGCGTCGCGGCGCGCAACTGTTTCGCCACGGGTTCCATATCGGCTGGCAGCACGGACGTCGCGGCCGGCGCTTTCGTCGAGCAGCGCAGCAGCGTCAGCGTCATTTCGATGTTCCGTCCAAATGTGGCTTCACTGCCCGGTCGGTCGAGTTGTTCCACCACGCGGCGCATCTGCGCAACCACGTCCTTCGGCGCATAGACGAGGATCGTGCGTAACTGTTCGTCGGCCTTGTAGGGAGCCCCGAATACATCCAGGAGCTTGACCAGCCGGTCGAAGGAATCGCCGGAGAGCGTTTTGACCGGAATGATTTCCGCTTCCCTCTGCGGCGGCGCAGAAGGTTTCGGAGCGTCCTGCGCGAAAGCCATGCCCGCCGCGACGAACAAAATCAGCAAGCGTCTCATACTCTTCCTTTCATTCACCCACCTCACTCACCTACCAGGAGGATCACCACATCCGGATCGGGGGTTTCAATTCGAATCGACACTGTCTGGACCACCGGCGCGGGCCGGGGCCGCACCCGCACCCGGCGGATCGCCGGCATCACCGGCTGGCGCGGCGGCTCGTGTCTCGGCAACACCGGCAGCACGGGCTCGGGAACTCGCGGCCGGGCTGTGATAGCCGTCTGGATGGCCCGGCGGACGAACACGCCTGACTGCAGCAGAATCCCCGCGAATGCAATCGCCGCGCACGCCATCGCCCACGCGAAAGGCTTCCAGCGCACGGAGCGCCTGGTTCTCTCGGCGACATTCCGGCGAACACGCGCCAGCGAATCAGTTGGTACCGGTTCCTCGCGTATCTCGCGAAGCAGATCGTGGACCTGATCTTCGTTCATAACCGCCCTTTCTCCAATACCCCGCGCAACCGGACCAGCGCCCGCGAGATCTGGGTGCGCACCGTGACTTCGCTCGAACCCAGAATGGCCGCAACATCCGCCGTCGCAAGACCTTCGATCTCCCGCAGCACCACGGCGGCGCGCTCTTTGGCCGGAAGCGTCGTGAGTGCAGCCATCAGCAGGCGCTTGCGTTCATCGCGAAGCAGGTCCGCCTCGGCGGACGGGTCAGGCGCTCTGATCTCGCCCAGTTGTTCGGCCGGATGTGCCCGCCGGGTGCGGTCGATGCACAGATTCACGGTCACACGGTAGAGCCACGACCCCAGTACAATTTCGCTCGGAAAATTCACCCCATGGCGGTGCAGCCGCACAAACGCATCCTGCACGACCTCTTCGGCATCGGCCCAGTTGCCGAGGATGCGGCAGGCGATCCGCAGAAGCTGTTCTTCACGCTCGCGGACCACGCGGTCGAACGCGTCGTCCGCCGGCCGCGCGACTTCGAACATCAGGGCCGTTGCCTGCATGCTTCTGTCTGTCAATACGATTCTGGACGACCAAACGTTGATTTTGAACCGCGACCGTCAGAGAGAGGCGACAAAGTGATGCAATGCCATTGCGTTGCCGCTCCCTGACCGTCGCGGTTCAAATCACTAATGGATCGTGTCCGCCAGCGAAAAAATCGGCAGGTACAGGGCGATCAGGACGAAGGCCACGAAGATCCCCATGAAGATCATGATGGCAGGCTCAATCAGCGAGAGCACCGCCGTCATCTTCGTATTGACGTCGTCCTCGTAAAACTCCGCGACGCTGGTCAACATCGCCGGCAAAGCGCCGGTAGATTCGCCGACTTCCACCATGTCGACGGCGAGCGCGGGAAAGACGCCGGTAGAGGCGAGAGACGAAGAAAGCGTCTGGCCTTCCCGCACCATCTTGCCGGCCTTTTCGAGAGTCTTGCGGAGCAATGGCGTGCCGAGTGAATCCGCCGCCGTGTCCAGCCCCTGCATCAGCGGGATGCCGCCCGTCAGCAGCGTGCTCAGCACACGCGCGAACTGCGCCACCTGATACTTGATCCAGATATCGCCGAAGATCGGCACCTTGATCTTCACGCGGTCGATCTTCTCCTGCGCCGATTCCTTGCGCGACCACCAGAGGAACAATGCCACAGCCGCGGCCAGCCCCATGGCGTAGAACACAACGTAGGAGCGCGCCGAGGTGCCGATCGCGATCAGATACAAAGTGATTGTCGGAAGCTGCGCCGACATCGAAGAATACAGGGTGGCGAAACTCGGCACCACGTACGTCACCAGAAACACCATCAGCAGAATCACCAGCACGATCAGCACGCTCGGGTACATCAGCGAGACGAGGACTTTCTTCCTCACCCCCAGCGCGAGCTTCTGATAAGTGATGAAACGCTCGAGCACCTCGACCAGGCTGCCCGATTTTTCGCCCGCCATCACCGACGTGACGTAAATCTTCGGAAAAATGCCCTGCTGGCGGAATGCTTCCGATAGCAGCGTGCCGCGCCGGACTTCTTCGCGCACGGCGTTGATGTAGGGCGTCAGCTTCGGGTCGGTCAGCCGCTCCGCCAGCAGGTCAAGCGATTTGAGGATAGGCAGTCCGGCGCGAATGAGAGTCACGAATTGCTGGTTGAAGATGAGGAATTTCTCGATGTTCAGGCGCTTGCGGCGTCCGGGGATCGAGATCTCGCCGGAAAGATTCAGGCCGGCGGCCTTCGGTTTGACCGAGTAGACGAGAAATCCCTGTTGGGTGTATCGCTCGCGGATCTCCTGGGCGGAAGCGCCCTGCGCAAGCTGGCTGTGCACTTCGCCGCGCGTGTCCGCATATTTGAGGACAAAATCCGACATGTTAAGGGTGTATCCCAAACATATTCGCAGGGCATGTGGGGCGGTTTGGTAATCTGCGGCCGATTGGCAATCGGCTTCTGCTGGCGAAGCGAGATTGCCGATCGGCCGCGCGCGTATCCGCGACCAACTGTCCGCCGGTTGAAGCTGTCACCTTCGGCCGTCCTGGCCGATTGCCAATCGGCCGCAGGATGCCATCCTGCCCCACAATCACTGGCCGGCCTCGACGATCTGCACGCCGGGCGGCGGGTGGAAAGTGAACATCGTCTGCGCCACGGGTGCGTTCAACTGTTCGTTCGAGAAGGCGAAGTCGAGTCGTGACTGGTCCTGCAGGGCAATGCGCACGCGGCGGATCTCACCTTCGGGAGTAGCCAGAAAATCCACCTTCGACCATGCCAGGTTTTCCGACTTCGGGGTCGCCACGATCCAGGTGTCGGGGCCCTCGACCCGCGTCTCGAACGACTTGAACTCCTTTCGGAAGTCGAGCTTCCCCAGCAGGAAGGCGATGGGGGCATGCACGTCCTCGGATTCCTTCAATTTGGCCTTTTGCACGCTGTGGTCGGCGGGCGTGTATGTCAGGACGTCTTTTCCGTCGGAGAGAAACAGTTTGCCGGCGGGCGACGTGTATTCCCACCGCATGCGGCCCGGCTTCTTCAAATACAGCACTCCGGCCTCGCTTTGCAACGGGCTGCGGGTGCCCGCGTAACTTTCTGAAAAATCGAGCTTAAGCGATTGCGCGTGGTTGTATCGGGTCTGGATTTTCTGAAGCAGCGGGTTAACATCCGCGGCGGCTGACAGTGCAGGTAAGGCGATGAGACACGTGAGCGTACGCGCGGCCACCAAAGGGGTCACAAACGATTGACGTCGAAACAGAAGCGGGCGTGTACTCTTGAAAGAAGGAGCCTTTCCCCGGTTTTAATCGCAGCGGCCGTTGCCATCGGTGCATCCAATTGAAGGTAAACGAGCCGATCGCGAAAATATGCCGGAAACACTGACCATGGCGGAGACTCCGCAAACCCAGGAACCAGAGCAGAGCGCCGCCCCACCTCAGGCGCCGCCGAAACCCGCTCCCCGAAAAGAGGAAGCGAGGCCCCGTAAGTCTCTGGGCCGGCGCTTAAGCGAACATCCAATCAAGGTCTTCATCTTTCTGCTGATCCTGGCTGGGGCCGCGTACGGCGGCGTCCGGTGGTGGAATTATCTGGAGTCCTACGAATCGACCGACGACGCAGAGATTGACGGCGACATCTACGCCATCACGAGTCGAATTCCGGCCACAATCAGAGCCGTCTATGTTGAGGACAACCAAGCGGTCAAGGCGGGCCAGCTTCTCGTGGATCTCGATCCGGCGGATTACGACGTCGCGCTTTCGCAGGCCAAAGCGGCGCTCAATGAATCGAGATCACTCGTGGCCGTGGCGCGGCCGAACGTTCCTCTCACGAGTCTGACCACCGAAACGACGGTTTCGACCGCGGCTACCGCTATCGCCCAGGCTCGCGCGGCGGTAGCCGGCGCGCAGAGGGATCACGAATCCGCCGTAGCCGACATCCGCAAGGCTGAAGCGGACAGCGCGAAAGCCCAGGCCGACCTCGAGCGCTACAAGCAGCTCATCGCGAAAGACGAGATCAGCAAGCAGCAGTACGATCAGGCCGAGGCGGCGGCGCGGTCCGCTGCGGCGGATGTGGACGCGAAGCGCGCCACGGCCGAAGCGGCTGAGCGTACGATCGAAGAAAACCAGGCGCGTCTTGAGGAATCGCAGACGAAGCAGGCGGAGGCGCGGAACACGCGTCCGCAGCAGATTGCGATCCAGAATGCGACAGTGGAGAGCCGCCAGGCCAGCGCGGTGCGGCAGCAGACGCTGGTGGATCAGGCGGTCCTCAATCTTACATATACGAAGATTTTCGCGCCGGTCGACGGCATCATCGGCAAGAAGAACGCGGAGCCGGGTCAGCAGATCGCCGCGGGGCAGCAACTCATGGCCGATGTGCCAGTCGCGAACATCTGGGTGACGGCGAACTTCAAAGAGACGCAGTTAAAGAAGATGCGCCCCAACCAGCGCGTGACGATTCACGTGGATTCCTACGATCGCGACTACGAGGGGTACGTCGAAAGCGTCGCGGGCGCAACCGGCGCGCGGTTCAGCCTGCTGCCGCCGGAGAACGCGACGGGGAACTACGTGAAGGTCGTGCAGCGCGTGCCGCTGCGGATCCGGTTCAAGGAAGGGCAGGATCCGAATCATGAATTGCGGCCGGGGATGAGCGTGGATCCCAAGGTCTGGCTGAAGTAGGGATTTGCCGAGCCAGCGCCCCGTTACCGTTCCCTCGACTCCGATATTGTCGCTAATTCGCAGACTTAATCCGCACGAGAGGAATCGCCAGCGTGCCGATCCGGCCTGACGCTCGATTCGCGAACAGGAGCTTCAACTCCACGGCGTGCGCCGGGATGGTCAGCTCACTGCGCCAGGGGAGTCCGTCGCGCAGCGCGGCATCCCAGTCGGCCTGCGGGAGAGTCAGAATGAGCGTCTGCGCGACGGGATCGGCGGCGATGACGCCTTCGGCCGTCGTGAAGCGCTCGACCACTTCGATACGGGCGCGGTGCGCAGGCCCCGGTCCGCCACAAGATCGAGACTCTCCGCACTGACCTTCGCCTCGATGCGAATCCGGCCGGACTGTTTCGTCACGGAAGCGTCGATCGGGATCGCGGTTGCGTCGATCGGCCGGTTGAGTGCCCGCACCAGATCGCCCACGGGATTCGCTGACGCGGCGGGCGGCGGTTCCATTTCATAAACGGTCCCGTATCGCAGGGTGACGCCCGGCCGGGTGGTTTTTACCAGTAAACGGTGGGGCTTCGGCGGTCCGTCGTCGTCGAACGCGGGATAGAAGCCGAGCGTATAACTGACGCGCCCATCGTCAATCGCTTCGCGCATCGCGACCTGAATGTCATTTCGTTTGTAATAGGCGACGCCGCCCGTCGCCGCCGCGATCATATCCATCTCGCCGGTGGGCCTTGAGGGGCAAAGCCGGCAGACGCCGTCGACATCCACCGGGTAGATAGCGACGCCGGCGCGTGCGAGTTTCCGCAGCGCGAGAGGGCCGATCGGAAACTTATTGGCGAGCCAGATGAGGTTCTTCCGGCCCGGGATGCCCGCGAGGTGATCGGCGATCTGCTCCATTTGCGCGTCGCCGGCGGCCGCGCGCTGCTGTGCATCGATGCGATCTATCTCTGCCGCGGCGTTGCCTCTGGGGCCGGCTTGCGGATCGATCACCGCCTGTATTCCGGGCTTCGCCTCCGGAGCGGGAGTGGCCGGATAAGGCTTCCACTTGCGCAGCTCGCGGATCAACTGATCGCGATCGGACGTGAATTCGGAGATCACCCGGAGTTTGCGGCCCGGCGCATAAATCGCGATCTTCTCCCCTTCGGCCATCGATTTCAGCATCTGCAGCGCGCGCGCTCGCGACAGCGTGCTGCCTTCCTCATTCGTCGGATCGGATCCGCTGAAAAGATCGTCGATGAGAATAACCGAGTAGCCGCTGTGCGACCCGGCAGGGCGGGCGATGCGGTTGGTGAACGTGTTGCTCGCCGGGGGCTGGACCGGCAAATCGGCCGGCGCCGATTCCGTGACGAATAAGCGGATTTGCTGCGGAACTCCATTGTCGAGGATCTCGAATTCATCGCGCCGCAAGCCCGCCACGGAACTGCCCTGTTTGTCGTGCGCGACGACATTGATCTGGACGAGCTCGACGCCCGCGCGGAAAGTCGCGCCCGGCGGATTTTGCGAGGCGAATCCGGCAATTGTCAGCCCAAGCGCCGGCAAGATTGCCCACCCGCCGCCCCTGAAGGGGATGACCGGGCGCGGCGTTATGAGTGTCCGAGCCACGTTAACGCTCCATGCGGTTGCGCCACAGCACGCCTTCGCCGGCATCCGCGGCGAAGACGGCGAGGGCGATAGCCGCGCCGAATGGCGCTTTCATAACGCACGCCATTATACGCTGTGGCAAAGCCGCCATTCCACATTAAAGGCGGCATGTACCCTTTTCGGGCCGCCGGGCGAATAATATCCAGCGGCGCATGTTGCGGATATGGAAGACACCGAACTGATTGCGCGTACAGGCCGGGGTGACCGGGACGCTCTCGGGCTTCTCTATGACCGCCACGCGCGCGCTGTCTACAGCTTTGCCTGGATGCTTACGCAGTCCATTCCCGATTCTGAGGACGTTACGCAGGAAGTGTTCCTCGCGCTCGCGCGCAAGCCCCGTGCGTTCGATCCGGCACGGTCGCAGGCTCGGACGTGGCTCCTCGCCGTAGCCCGGAATCACGTGCTGAGGCGCAGGCGGCGCGACGCGCGTAAGATTGCGGCTGATTCTGAAGAGGTGGGCTTTGCCAGCAGGACGGAAGATTCGGAGCGGATGCTACTCGATCTCGAACGCGCGGATGCCGTGCAGCATGCGCTTGCCGCGCTGCCTTCCGCGCAACGCGAGGCTTTGTATCTGGTCGACTTCGAGGGGCTGAGTCTGGCCGAAACCGCGGCGGTCCTGGAGATTGAAGGGAATGCCGTTAAAAGCCGGCTCTTCCGCGCTCGCGAGCGAATGAAAAGGCTGCTTCGTCCGCTGAAGCCCGCATTGAGCTGGAAAGGCGAGAACACGGAATGATGGACAGCGATTCCGACATCGGGAGACTGCGCGCCGCATGGGAGTATTTGACGCCTGTCGCAGATTTGCGGGAGCGGATTCTGAATGCGCACGCGGAGCGAGTGCGGCACGCGCGGCTGCGACGCTGGCAGGGGGCGGCCTTAGTCGCGGTGCTCATCGCGGCGGGGGCTTTCGGCCTGCGAAGTGTGCCGCGGCGGCATGAGGTCCGGAGCGCCATCAACGCCTCCCACGAAACGGTGACGGATTTTTATCCGCTGATGGACGCTCCGCCGCCGCTGATGCATGGAATCCTGCTGCGCGTGACAGTGCCGGCCGCGGCAATTGAGATCGCCGGAATTCCACTGCGCGAAGAACAATTGAACCAGAGGGTCGAGGCCGATCTGCTGCTGGGAGACGATGGCAAGGCGCGGGCGATCCGGTTCGTGAACGTCCGATGAAAGGATCACAAATGAGAAAACTCGCTGCGGTTTCCATCATCTGGGCGGCGATCTGGGCGGCGGCTCTCGCCGCGCAAACGCTTCCCCCGCTGCCGGCCAGAGGTCCCGGCTCCGGGCTTGCCGTCGGCCGCACGGTCACAGGCAATCCATACTCCGCGGTCGCCGTCACGGAAGCGACGCAGATCTTCGCCGACGGTAACCGGATCGTGAAGCGGAAGTCCTCGATGCAATACCGCGACCGCGAAGGGCGCGAACGCCGCGAGATTGCGACCCCGCTTGCCGGCGCTGAGGGGACCCTGATCCTGATCGTCGATCCGGTCGCCGGGGCGTCCTGGGTCCTGAACACACAGGCGCACACCGCAAACAGGACCGCTCTACCGCCGCAAATGCCGGCGCCGCCTATGCACGGCAGCGCGACCGGGATGATGATAAACATGCAGCAGCATTTGGATCGGGGCGTGCGGGTGGGCGGCACGGCCATAGGGAGCGCGGCCGAGCAGGCCGGCATCGTCAACGGCGACATTGTTCTTGCCATCAACGGGCAGCCGGTAAAGGACGCAGGCGATCTGATGCAGCGGTTGGCGGCGATCCCGGTCGGCAGCACCATAACGGTCACCGCTCTGCATCAGCGCAAGGAAACGGACTTCAAAATCACGACGCGCGATCGCGCCGGCATGTACACGAACACCACAACGATGAGCACGACCAACGGTCCGCAGCCCACGGCAAACTACCTGGGTGTGAAAACGATGGAAGGCGTCGCGGCCGAGGGGCGACGGACCACCGTCACGGTTCCAGCCGGGGCGATGGGCAATGAGCATGCCTTTGAGATTGTGAACGAAACCTGGTATTCAGCGGATCTCGAGGCGATGGTACTTGAGACGAGCAGCGATCCGCGCGTGGGCGACAGCTCGTACCGGTTGACCGGTATCACTCGCGGAGAGCCGGATCCGGCGTTGTTTCAGGTACCGAAGGATTTCCAGATCCTTCAGCAACCGGCGCCCATGCTGCTGCCGGCGCGGCGATAACCACCTGTAATTTATAGATGACACCCCGGCGCGCGGGTGTAAAATTGGCATCGTGAGCACATCCACGCGCCTTCTCGGCTTCAGCCTTGCGGCCGTTCTGACCGCCGCCACCTCGCCTGTCTTCGCCGCAACCCCCGCCTGTGCCGCCGATAACGGCGGAATCACGCTGCCTGCAGGCTTCTGCGCCGCCGTGGTTGCCAATAACATTGGCACAGCGCGCCACATCGCGGTTGCGCCAGACGGAGACATTTACGTCGCGCTGCAGGGAAAGGGCGGCGTCGCCGCGTTGCACTCATCCAAAAACGACGGGATGTTCGACGTCAAGGAAATCATCGGCGAAGGAAGCGCCACGGGAGTCGCGCTGCACAATGGCTACCTTTATGTAGCCCATCCGACGACGGTGGTGCGCTATAAGATGACGCCCGGACAACTCAAGCCGTCCGGTGAGGCCGAAACCATTGTCACCGATCTCACTGCCGGCCGCGCCCATCAGGACAAAGGCATCGCCTTCGACGGCAAAGGCGGACTCTACGTCAACGTGGGCGCGCCTTCCAACGCGTGCCAGATGCCCGATCGCCAGAAGGGCGTGAAAGGCGAAGACCCGTGCTCGCTGCTGAACGTCGCCGGCGGTATCTGGAAGTTCGACGAAAACAAGCCGAACCAGAAGCAGACCGACGGCGTGCGCTTCTCGACAGGAATGCGGCAGATGCCGGCGATCGCCTGGCACGGCGACGCGCTTTACGTTGCGATGAACAACCGCGATCAGCTCGACACGCTGTGGGGCGATAAGTTCACCGCGAAGGAAAATGCCGAGCGTCCGGCCGAGCCGCTCTACCGCGTCACGCAGGGCACGAACTTTGGCTGGCCCTACTGCTTCTTCGACTACGGAATGAAGAGGCTTTTGCTCAATCCCGAATACGGCGGCGACGGCAAAACGGTGGGGCGCTGCAGCCAGTTCGATCTCCCGATCGTCGGATTTCCCGCTCACTGGGCGCCTGTCGACATCACATTCTATGATGGTTCGCAGTTCCCGGCGAAGTATAAAGGCGGCGCGCTTATCGCGTTTCACGGCTCCTGGAATCGCGCGCCGCTGCCGATGGCCGGCTACAACATAACATTCCAGCCGTTCAAAAACGGCAAGCCGGCGGGGAATTTTGAGGTCTTCGCCAGTGGGTTCGCGGGCCTGGATCCGCTGATGAGTCCCAATATGGCGGTGGCGCGGCCGGATGGCGTGGCGCAGGCGCCCGACGGATCGCTTTACATCAGCGACAGCCAGAAGGGCAAAATCTGGCGGGTGTTTTATAAGGGTGGAAAATAGCGACCCATGAAATCATCGCTCGCTGGAATCGCGCTCGGAGCCGCGGCTGCCATATTCGCGGCCGCGCCCACCGCAGTCAACATTCACGACGACAAGCCTTTTCCGGAAAGCATTACATCCACGCCGGATGGCACGCTCATTATCGGCGGCCTGAACAAAGGCGTCGTCTATCGCGCGCCGAAAGGCGCGTCGAGCGCCGAGTTGTGGATCAAACCGGATACCAACGGCCTGCAGCGCGTCCTCGGAGTATTCGCCGATCCGAAAGCCAACCTGCTTTGGGTTTGCTCTTCGAAGCGTCCGGAGGGAACTGCTCCCACGGCCGTGAAGACTTTCGATCTGAAAACAGGCGCCCCCAAAAACAGCTACGATTTTCCCGCGCCCGCCAACGCGCTGTGCAACGATATCGCCATCGGCCCCGACGGCTCGGCATATCTCTCCGACACGCTGGCCAATCGCATCCTTCGGTTGAAGACCGGCGCATCGGCGCTCGACGTCTGGATCAAAGACGACCGGCTGGCCGGCGCCGACGGAATCGCCTTTGGCGACAACAGCACGATCTACGTCAACACCGTCACCACCAACCGCTTCTTCCGCGTTCCGATTAACAAGGACGGTTCGGCGGGCGCGCTTGCCGAACTCAAGGCGTCTCAGGAGCTATCGCGTCCCGACGGAATGCGCGCTCTTGGCAATAACCAATTCCTCATGATCGAAGGAGTCGGACGGCTTGACCACGTAACGGTGTCCGGCGACACGGCGAAAATCGAAGTTCTCAAGGATGGATTCAACGGGCCGACCGCAGTCACGCGCACTGGCAAGACCGCATGGGTGATCGAAGGCAAGCTGAACTACATGAACGATCCGAAACTGAAGGATCAGGACCCCGGCCCGTTCAAGGCCTATGCCGTGCCGTTGAGTGGGAAGTAGCCGCCAAAAAAACGGCGGGCGACCATACCAGATCGCCCGCCCCGATTCAGATTAAATCCCGAACTACGCCGGGCTGACCTGCTCGGCCTGCAGACCCTTCGGCCCGCGATTCACGACAAAACTTACGCGCGCGCCCTCTTCGAGGGTGCGATATCCGCTCGCTTCGATGGCGGAAAAATGGACGAAGACATCTTCGCCATTCTCACGGGAAATGAAGCCATATCCCTTGCCCGCATTAAACCACTTGACTGTTCCTGTCTCTTTCATACTTCTCTCTTTCAAAGAATCCGCGCGGTATGAGCAAAACTCACCCCTCCGCGCTTTCCAGCAATGAATTCCCCGAGACTCGAATGAGACATTGCAGCGAGCGGCAAACGCTTATCGTTGAGAGTTCCAAACGATGTACTGGGTTTCAAAAGCTAAGCAATTCTACCACGGTATCGTTTTGATTTACAACGATTACTCCCGCGCGATTACTCCGGTAAAGAAGCGCTGGAATTGCGGTGGATCGCGACTGCCGCCGAGTGCAGATCGAGGTAAGCCCGCGGCGCGTAATCCGCCGGGGGCCGCTCTCCGTCAAGCGGGAGGCCGATCGCATCTTCCACGTAATCGCACACCCGGAAATCCTCCACATTTCCATCGCTGATCGCGACCGAAATCGTGTATTTACCCGGGGTCAGGGCGGGCATCGTCCAGTGAAAATCCACGGTCGCCGCCTCGCCCGGGTCCATTGCGGGAAGCGGGTAGTTCTCACGCGCGGTGTTCGAGCCGAAAATATTCTCGCCACGATCGTTGCGGACCAGAAATCCGGCCATCGGCGCGCGCACCGTTTCGTTCACGCGAAAGCTGATCCTCAATCCGGACTTTGCGCCTGTGGGAACATCCAGTAGCGCGGCGCCCGCGATCGTCGCCCGCCCATCGCCATAGCGGCGTCCGGCGTGACTTTCGCCCCCGAAGCCATCGATCAGCTCCGGCGGCAGTTCCGGCGGAGTCTCCCCGCGCGGAAGGTCCCGATGCAGATTCTCACGATGCAGATTCTCACGATAGAGCGACGCGCTCAGATACTTCGCCACCACTTCGTCCGCCTCGCCCAGTTCCCGCACCTTGCCCCGATCCAGCCAGACGCATCGCTCGCATAACGCCTTCACGTCGGTCGTCTCGTGAGAAACGAACAGGATCGTCACGCCATGCGCCCGTAAATCATGAATTTTCCGCATACAGCGCTGCCGGAACGCGATATCGCCCACTGCCAGCGCTTCGTCCACGATCAGAATTTCCGGGTCCACGTGAGCCGCCACCGCAAACGCAAGCCGCAGCACCATGCCTGACGAATATGTCTTGGTCGGCTGGCCGATGAAGTCGCCGATGCCGGCGAACCGTTCGATCTCCGCGAAGCGCTCTTCGGTTTCTTCCCGTGATAAACCGAGTAGTGAGGCGTTCAGATAAACATTGTCGCGCCCGCTGAATTCCGGCGAGAACCCCGACCCCAGTTCCAGCAGGGCCGAGATCCTTCCGTTCACTTCGACGGAACCGGATGTGGGGCGCAAAATTCCCGCCACCATCTGCAGCAGCGTGCTCTTGCCCGACCCGTTCGCCCCAATGATGCCGAACGCTTCGCCCCTCGCTACCGAGAAACTGACATCGCGCAGCGCCCAAAGACCATCCACCGCCGGAAGCCGCGCGGCGCCGAACAGATGCCGCAACCGGCCGAGCTGCGACTTTTCGAGCGGATAGCTTTTGGAAAGCTGCCGCACCCGGACAGCAGCGCTGTCCGTGGCAATGACAGCTTCGCTGTCCGCAACGATCATCTCTTCGCCTTCCTCGTCGGCTTTCTCGCCCGCAATATCGCGCGTTTGAAAGGATGGCCGCCCGGGCGGAGGATCCCCGAGTGCCAACCGCAACCCTCGACTTCGCGAAATCCGAGCTTCTTCAGCATCTGGACCAGGCACGCCCGATTCGGCAGCCACCACGAAATGTGGTCTTCATCCGGATCGTCGCCCCCGACATACGCCATTGCGGGCGGCTCCTGCGGTCCCTCCGGCAGCATCTGGGCAAGCACGAGCTCACCGCGGCAAAGAGGCGCGAGCGCCGCCAGCGCCTTCAACGGATAGAGCGTATGCACCAGCACGTCGCCCACGAACACCAGATCGAATCCCTCCGGAACGCCCGTCTTCTCCGCCGTCAGATCGTAGATCGTCGAATAGCAGCGGCTCACGCGCGATCGAAGGCGCTCTCCGCAGAACCGGAATGGTCCGTCGAGCAGGCAGCGGTAGAGTTCCCGTTCGGAATCCCCGCGCCTCATCGATTCCAGGTCGAGTCCGTCGGGAAAAATCATGCGCTCGATTTTCCGCAAAGAATTCTCCACGCTCTGGCCCGGGAAACGATCGAGATCGCGCAGCGACGGGAGCTCCGTCGAAACCACCCGTGCTCCGCGGCGCTCGAATTCAAACGCGAAGAAGCCGGTGGCGGACCCGACGTCGAGCACCGTCATCCCGCGCATGTCGTCCGGAAACGGGAAGTCCCGCAGCGTCGCCCGGTAATCGTAGAGACCCGGCGTGATCAATCCATCGCCGAGATCGACGGTGTGATACCAGTAGAGCCTCGCTGCATCCGCAAGTTGCAGCTCACGGGCCCGCGCGGTGAACGCTTCCGTCTCATTCAGAAATTCCTGGGCAACGGTCGTCACGGCGTCACTTCCGGGTGTCACTTCCACGCCGCGCAAACCACCCGTTTGCCGCGCGCGTGCTGCTCGTAGGCGTCCGGGGGTGGCCGCAGAATTTCGGCGCGCCGGAATCCCGCCCGCTTCAGCATGAAGAGCAGCGCCTTCGGCGAAGGACAAGTCGCCATCGGACTCACACCCGTCTCGCGATTCCCCGCGTCGAACTCTCTCTTCTCATCGATCACCGCGATCACGCCCTGATACGGCCGCGTCCAATCCCGCGAGCCCCATTCGGCGTATCCTTCGACTTCTTCCACCACCTGCGTTTCGATCATGCAGAGCTCGCCGGTAACAGCCGCCACCTGGCGCAGACATCGCATGGGATCTTCCACGTGGTAGAGCAGGCCCAGGAAAAGGGTCAGTTCGAACGTTCTCCCGAGGTCCGCCGCCAGCGTCTCGACACAACCCTCGCGATAAGCGACATTATCGATCGCGGCCGCTTTCGCGACGAAGCGCGCGCGGTTCAGATTTTCCGGTCGCGCATCCACGCCCACAACGTTGCGCACGCCCCGCCGCGCCATGGCGAGCGAATAGAAGCCTTCATGGCAGCCAATGTCGAGGCATTCGATTTCGTGCAGGCGGCCGCCGAAATGCGCGTCGACGGCATCCGACACCATGCGGAGCCGCGTATCGAAAATCCCGACCACCGATTCCGGGATCGCCGGTGTCGTCGCCAGCCCCTCACTGAACTCGAAGCGGTAAAACCACGGACCGAGCCGCGCGATTCCTTCGCGAATTTCCGCCGCCGTCATGCCTTTCTCCAAAGCCATGCGTCCGGCCAGTAGGTGATGTTCTGCCTCAGCTCGCTCCGGTTAAACGGCCATTCCGGCTGCCGCATCTCGAACTCCGGATGAGCCGCGGCGAACTCAAGGGCAGCTTCCGCCGGATTGTCCTTCGACCACGCGGGATCCCCGCCCGGCACATCGGTAAGATCCCGCATGATTCCATCTGCCGCGACGATGCAGGAGCCCGGTGTCACCAGCGGCGAGTACGCACGCAACTCACCCGCCACATGATCCTTCGAATGATGGGAATCCAGAATCACCAGAACCTTTTCGCCGGGCCGGATGCGGCTGTGGACCTTCTCCACTGTGGACGCCGCGATCGAATCCCCCTCGATCATTTCGATACGGTTCGCCAGCCGGTGGCTCTCGATCGCCGCCCGCGTGTCTTCGGGGATATGCTTGTCGACGCCGATCACCCGCCCGCCTCCCAGCGCCTCGCAAAGTGTCGCATGAAAAAGAAGCGACCCGCCGCTGTAGATTCCCGACTCCAGAATCACGTCCGGCCGCAGAGTATTGACGACTTCCTGGAGCCGCACCAAATCCTCAGGCAACTGCAGAATCGGTCTGCCCATCCAGCTCAGCGTGAAGTAGTAGTTGAGGGCCCAGCCGGTTCTCACCCATTCGCGGCTGACCAGTTCGAATGCCTTCCGCGAATAGAGAGGCATCTCGTTGAAAATGCCGCAGTCTTCAATGGTGAGAATACCGGAACCGGTATCGATCGTGAGCTTCATTCAGAAGCAAATATTATCGCAGGAGGGAATCGCAGGGGAAGGGTGACGCTGGACACACTACCGGCGTCGGACCCGGATGGAACCCGACGCCGGAAGAAAAAGCGATCTACTGAGCCGCCGGCGGGGCCGTCAGGGGCTCGGTTTGTCCGCGATGGCACGTATAGCAGGTCACGTGCACTTTGCCGTCGGGGAACTTCGAATTGATGTCCTTCACCATGGTAAACATCATTCGTGCCGTCAGTTTCATCGGCTTTTCATCGCTGGCCCGATCCTGCGCATGGCAGGCATCGCACATTACGCCCAGCCCGGCCGCCGCCGCACGCATCGTGGGAATCAGGTTGGCGTCGTCAGGCAGGACTTTCAAATTCTTGTGGGGCGCTCCGGCTCCGGCGCCGCGTCCACCGGCCGGAGGGCCTTGGGCGAACACTGCTACCGCGCTTATCGTCAGAACAAAGAGTAGTTGGCGCATTCCAAAACAGTCTATATCAAAATCGCGTCCAGGCGGGCATTAATTTTTGTTTACTTTGACCCCGCGCGTTCGCGCGCTTCGCGGCCGCGAAACAGGTTGACATCCCGCAGAAACTCCCCTACAAAATCCGTGGCCGGATTCTCATAGATCTCGTCCGGCGTCTCTGCCTGCTCGATTCGGCCCTCGTTCATCACAGCCACGCGGTCCGCGACCTCGAGCGCCTCCTCCTGGTCGTGCGTCACGAGCACCGTCGCCACCCTGAGTTCGTCGTGCAGCCTGCGCAGCCAGCGCCGCAGCTCCTTCCGAACCTTCGCGTCGAGCGCCCCGAATGGCTCATCCAGCAGCAGCACCCGAGGCTCGACAGCCAGCGCCCGCGCCAGGGCCACGCGCTGCCGCTGCCCCCCGGAAAGCTGGTTCGGATAACGGTCGCCCATCCATTCAAGCTGCACCAGATCGAGCAGGCCGCGCACTCGCTGCCGGATTTCCTTCTCCGCCGGACGCGTCTTCTTCGGCCGCAGCCGCAATCCGAACGCGACATTTTCGAAGACAGTCAAGTGCCGGAACAGCGCGTAGTGCTGGAAGACAAAACCCACCTGCCGGTCGCGCGCCGTGAACTTTGTCGCGTCTTCGTCGTTCAGCCGGATCGTGCCGCTGTCGGGCAGTTCCAGTCCCGCGATGATGCGCAGCAGGGTGGTCTTCCCCGATCCCGACGGACCGAGCAACGCGACCAGCTCCCCCGTTTCGATTCGGATGCTGACATCGCGCAGCGCTTCATATGTGCCGAACGTCTTAAATATGTGCGCGGCTTCAATGCTCATTCGTTTTCCATTCGAGAAACTTCTTGAACGCGAGCGTAATCACGGCGAACATACTCAGCAGCGACGCCACCGCGAACGCGCCCGCATAGTTGTAATCGTTGTAGAGAATCTCAACGTGCAGAGGCAGCGTGTCAGTCTGGCCGCGGATGTGACCCGAGACCACCGACACCGCGCCGAACTCCCCCAGCGCCCGGGCCGTGCACAGCACGACTCCATACAACAGCCCCCAGCGGATGTTCGGCAGGGTGACTTTGCGGAACATCTGCCAGCCCGTCGCGCCGAGCACGAGAGCCGCTTCTTCTTCGTCCGTGCCTTGCGATTCCATCAGCGGGATCAGCTCGCGCGCGACAAACGGAAACGTCACGAATGTGGTCGCGAGAACGATGCCGGGCACGGCGAAGACGATCCGGATATCGTGCTCGCCGAGCCATGGGCCGAACCAGCCGCGCGCGCCGAACACGAGAACGAAGATCAGGCCCGAGATGACCGGCGACACGCCGAACGGAATGTCGATGAGGGTCACGAGCACGCTCCGGCCCGGAAACCGGAACTTCGCAACGGCCCATGCGGCCGCGACGCCGAAAACCACATTCAGCGGGACCGAAATTCCCACCGTCAACAGCGAAAGCTTCAGCGCCGCCAGCGTGTTCGCATCCGCGATCGCTTTGAGATACGCGTCCGAACCTTTCGCGAACGCCTGCACGAAGACGGCGGCGAGCGGGAGGATCATAAACAGACCCAACAGCAGTAATGCGAGCACTGTCAGGCCCGACCGCACGATCGCCGGATCGCGCCGCGCCCGTGCTGCCAGTGCTGCATGTGCCGTCGCCGTCGCCACTATGCCGGCTCCATGAACTTCCGCGTTCTCCGCTGCACGGCATTAATGCCCAACAGCAGCAGGAACGACGCGACGAGCATCACCGCTGCGATCGCCGTGGCGCCCGCATAGTCGTATTGTTCGATGCGCGTGACGATCAGCAGAGGCGTGATCTCGGTCCGCATCGGCAGATTTCCCGAAATGAAGATCACCGATCCGTACTCCCCCAACGCGCGCGCAAACGCCAGCGCAAAGCCGGTAAGAAGCGCCGGCCGCAGCAGCGGAAAGATCACCTTCGCGAAAGTCTGCCACCGATTTGCCCCGAGGCTCGACGCGGCTTCTTCCAGTTCCTGGTCCGCGTCGGCGAGCACGGGCTGGACGCTGCGCACGACAAACGGAATCCCGATGAACGTCAGGGCGACGATCACGCCGAGCGGCGTGAACGCGACTTTAATGCCGAGCGGCGCGAGATAACGCCCGAGCCAGCCGTTTTCGGTATAGAGGCTCGACAGCGCGATGCCCGCCACGGCCGTCGGAAGCGCGAAGGGCAAATCGATGAGAGCGTCCGCCAGCGCTTTGCCGGGAAATTCGTATCGCACCAGCACCCACGCCACGAGAAAGCCGATCGCGGCGCTGATCAAGCCCGCCGCGAGCGACGCCCCGAAGCTCAGCCGGTAGGATGCGACCACCTGCGGCGACGTCACCGTTTTCCAGAAATGCGCCGGCCCGATCGAAACCGACTTCAGAAAAACCGCGCCGAGCGGAATCAGAACGACCAGCGACAGATAAAGGATCGTGTACGCCAGCGCCGGGCGGAAACCCGGCAGAATACTACGCCCGCGGGACATAGATCTTGTCGAATATGCCGCCGTCATTGAAATGTTTCGCCTGCGCCTTTTGCCATCCGCCGAAAAGCTGATCGATCGTAAACAGCCCGATCTTCGGGAACCGGTCCGCATACTTCGCCGCCACGCTGGCGAGGCGCGGACGATAATAATTGCGCGCCGCGATCTCCTGCCCCTCCGGCGAATAGAGGAACTCCAGATAAGCTTTCGCTATCGCCGTCGTGCCGTGCCTCGCGGCGACCGAATCGATCACGCTGACCGGCGGCTCCGCCAGAATGCTGATCGACGGCGTCACAACTTCTACCTTGTCCTTTCCAAGCTCGTTCAGCGCCAGGTAAGCCTCGTTCTCCCAGGACAGGAGCACGTCGCCAATGCCCCTCTGCGCGAACGTCGTGGTGGATCCGCGCGCGCCCGAATCCAGCACCGGCACGTTCTTATAGAGCTTTGTCACGAACTCACGGGCCTGGTTCTCATCGTTGTTGTTGCGCTTCAGCGCATAGCCCCACGCCGCGAGGTACGACCACCGCGCTCCTCCCGAAGTCTTCGGATTCGGAGTGATCACGGCGACGCCCGGCTTTACGAGATCGTCCCAGTCCCTGATGTGTTTGGGATTCCCCCTGCGCACAAGAAAAACGATCGTCGATGTGTAGGGCGAGCTGTTGTCGGGCAGCCGCGTCTGCCAGTTCTTCGGCAGCAGATTGGCCTTCTCCGCGATCACGTCGATGTCGTACGCAAGGCCGAGCGTAACGACATCGGCCTGCAGTCCGTCAATCACGGCCCGCGCCTGCTTGCCCGATCCATCGTGCGATTGGTTGATCTCGACCGTGACGCCGGTCTTCGCCTTCCACTGCTTCGCAAATGCGGTGTTGATGTCCTGATAGAGTTCGCGCGTCGGATCGTACGAAACGTTCAGCAGTTTCACTGGACCGGCCGCCAGCAGCACCGACGCACCCAGAATCGAAATCAGTAACCCTTGACTCTTCACCTTCATCCTCCCCGGCCAGGTGGCGCGGGCGCTCCCGCCCGCCGCGCCGGCACTCTTGCCGCCGCTAGACCTCAGCGCCTAAATGAAATTGATCTGGAACCGGGCCAGAATCACGCGCTCCGCCGCCCGATCGGCATTCAACGCTCCGCCGCCGAAATTCGTATTCCCATAATCGAGCGAAATCCGCACCAGCCGGTTCAAATACCAGTTCACGCCGCCGAGCCACTCATGCGCCTGCCCCGGCGTTTTCGTTGGGTCCGCGAAGCCGTAATTGAACAGCCCCTTTTCGGCATGGAAATTGCCGACGCGCACCGCCAGTTCCCACGCTCCCCAGCCATGATTTAACGGCTCGAACGGGTGGCGCGGCGTCGGGGACGTGAATCCCTTCTTCTCGCCGGTGAGAATGTAAGACGCCTCGACCTGCCACGCGCGGAACGCAACATCGTGCCGGACATTGCCCTTTTGAAAGCCTTCTTCGGTCACCGTGTATTCGGTCAGCAATCCGAAAGGCCCGAGATAGTAGTAAGCCTGCGGAGCGAGAGCGGTCCTGTGTCCCGCCGAAACCACGCCGGAGTTGAACGTAAAAAACGTGTTCTGACCCGCTGTCTTGTAGGCGGGCAACGCAACGTTGTCGACGCTTCCACCGAGCACGCCGATGCCGAATCCCAAACCGCTCAGCGGACTCTCGCCGCCGGACTGAAACGGGGTGGCGAAAATGCGGCCCGCGTAGCTCCGGTGGCCCGTGGGCGAAGCGTCGCTCAGGCCGTTGTCCGGCACTCCGTTAAAAACCCCGGCCTGGTAGCCAATGCGCCGCTTCACCAGATCGCCCGAAATCTGAAATCCGATGTCGCGGCTCGGGACAAGCAGCGTCGGCAGACCGCGTTCGATGAAGCTGGTATCGTCGTCCGACTGCAGGCGCTCCAGACCGACCGGCGGCTTGAACTTACCCGCCCGCACCTGAAAACGCGGGAAGTAATTCAACTGGAGGTAGGCGTCGTAGATGACCGTCGTGCCCTGCCCGAAGTCCGGCCGGAAGTAGTAATCGACGTATTTGTACACGGTGCCCGAAAACGTGGGCCGCACCCGGCGCAGCAGGATTTGATCGGTGAGCGATGTGCTCCCTGTGCCCGTGAAAGTTCGAACATCAACCTGCAGGTCCGCGCCGATTTTCAACAGATAATTGCCGTCGGCGGATTTGATCGTAAAACCGCTTTGATCCGCCGAGACCGAAGCTGTGTTCTTTAAATCTCCGGCCGCGACTGTTGCCTGAGGCTCCGCCAGCGGAGTGGGTTGCCCGGGAGTCGCCGGCTCAGTCTTCGCTTCGGCGGCACGCAGTCGCTTGTCCAATTCTTCAATCTTTCGCTCGAGGTCGGCGATGCGCTCCTGATCAGAGGTCTGGGCGCAGACCGGCACGGACCAGACACCGGCAATCGATGCGATTACGATGCAAACTACTGAACGGAACATGCTTAGGGCCATCCTCAGACTATTAATATACTGTACAGATAGACTAACTATAATTTGTGCCGCCAGCAAATGTCAACTATTTCCATCGACTTTTGTGAGTTTTCCGGCAGCTGCGGGTATGCTGGGTAAGGCTCCCATGGAAATAGTCGTTGGGTTCCTTATCGCGTTGGCTATCGGCATCACAGGTGTCGGTGCCGGTAGTATTACGGCGCCGATCCTGATCCTCTTCTTTCACCAGTCCGCCAGCGACGCCGTAACCACAGCGCTGGTCTTCGGGACTGTCGTAAAACTGATCGCTACTCCGGTCTACCTCTCGCGCGGACACGTCAATTTCCGAGTCCTCAAGTTCATGGCGATCGGAGGATTACCGGCCGTCCTGATGGGAAGTTTTCTGCTCAAGTCGCTGGATCAGAAGTCACTGAGCCGGCCCGTGCTCGGCATTGTCGGCGCAACGGTCTTGATCACCGCTGCCGCTACGCTTTGGCGAAGCCTTACGCCGAAGATCGAGGCGAAGCCGGTATCGCTCAGGATCCTTCCGTGGATTATCGCGCCAATCGGTTTCGAAGTCGGCTTCTCCTCGGCAGGCGCAGGCGCACTCGGGACCATCGTGCTGATGCGCTTCACTTCGCTGGCAACGCCGGAGGTCGTCGGCACCGACCTCGCCTTCGGACTCCTGCTTTCTGTCTTTGCGGGCGGCATCCATGCCAGCATGACCGGCGTGCCGTGGCCGATGCTCTGGAAGTTGTTGCTGGGCGGCGTCCCGGCCGTGCTGATTGGCACCCAACTGGTTTCCGTCGTCTCACCCCGAAAGATGCGGCTGGTGCTTTGCCTTTGGCTGGTTTACATCGGTGGTCAATTATCCTGGCGCGCGATCGGGGGCTGACCGTGTGGCCCGCGTGCCACGAACCTTTCTCCGAATCCGTCGTATTCTCTTCACA
>DASZLP010000113.1:0-2769 GCA_035552355.1 Bryobacteraceae bacterium
TGGCACAAAATTCAACAGTCGAACTACCGGCAATCCCTCGATAAACTCCATCAGATTGATCGCTGCATATTCCTGCGCCAGGCGGAAGATGCAATAGTCAGGCATCTGCAAAGCATGGGCGAGCAGTATGCGATTAACGCCACCGTGGCTGATGAGGGCTATAGTTTCGCCGTGATGCCTGTGCCGGATCGCGTCGAACGCCCTCAGAACCCGGTCGCGCATTTCGGAGAAACTTTCCCCGTTCGGAAAAAGCACTTCGGTTGGATTCTCCATCCACACGCGGTACAAGTCGGGATGCTGAACCGCGATTTCGTCATACGTGAGCCCCTCGAAGTCTCCGAAATCCATTTCGCGAAGGTCCTCAGCAACTGTGAGAATGCCGCCCGAAACAGTCGAGGCAAGAATCCTTGCGCCTTCCAGTGCTCTCGATCGCGGACTTGTGTAAACGGCGGAGATGGGTTCAGATTTCAGGTAGTCAGCGATGTGCTCCATCTGCTTGCGACCTGCTCCGGAGAGATTCGGATCCATCGAACCGTAGCATCGATTCCGCGCTTCTTCGACTGGCTCGCCATGGCGGATGAGCCAGACGCGCGTCATTGCGGAAGGCCCGTCCACAAAAATGTTAGTAATGCTGCGCATTCGCAAAGTTGAAGGTTTGCGCCGAGAGTATCGCCGGTAATCCCGCCGATCCGCCGACGGCAGTGGAGGCCGAAGCCAGCAGTAACGGTAACGATCACAAGGAGGGCTATGCAGGCGCGAAGAGACTTCGATGCGGTCAACGCCAGCAACATCAAGACCGTGCCCCAAAGGAGGGCGCCTTTTCCCATCCCCTCGGTCACCGATCGCGATTGCCGCGCGTACCGCAATGTCGCCGTGAGAAGCAGGATCGCCCATCGGCCCATCGCGGGCGTCAGAATCAGGGCCACAACCCAGTTACTTCGATTCAACAGAGCGGTGTAAGCGGTCACCTTGAGAACAATCGCCGAAGCCAAAGCGAAACCGCCGTAGCTGCCGATCGCATGATCCCGCATGATGCGAAGAATGTCTTCGCTGCTTTTCCCTCCGCCAAAACCATCAGCCGTATCGGTGAGTCCGTCAAAGTGCAGAGCCCCCGTCGCAATGCCATCGAGGATCACGAACAGTACGGAGACCACTCCCAACGGAAGGTGCGTCCGCAGAGTGGTGGCCGCGAGGTAATAGATCGCCCCAAGAAAAATCCCGATAAGCGGAAACCAGCCCGCGGACCGGGCTAGCTCGGTCGAGTCGCACACGATCATTCGTCCGACTGGAAATCGGGTGAGGAATGCGACCGCCGCCACGAACGACCTCACCTGTTGGAGACTCCCGCGCCGGCGAACGTTGCCATTCCGGTGAATGCCGCAATACCTGCCTGAATGAGTTTCATCGCGAGAGCCGCGCCTGTTCCTTCACTCAGCCTCATCCCGAGATCGAGTAGCGGCTCCTGATCGAGCACGGCCAGGAGGCAGGCGTGTCCGGGTTCAGCGGAGCGGTGCGATGCAAACAGATATCCGGAGACTTCCGGAGCCAGTCGCACAGCCAGGGCGGCGGCGGCGGTCGCGATGAATCCGTCGGCCACCACGGGGACCTGGCGAGCTGCCGCTCCCAGGCAAAAACCACACATCGCTGCTATTTCCAGACCGCCAACGCATCTTAGAATCCCGAGTGCGTTCCCCAGATGATCCGCATGCAAGTCACGAGCACGTGCGATGGCCGAGCGCTTCCGGCCCATGCACGCTTCATCCGCGCCCGCGCCGCACCCGACCACGGTTTCAAGGGGAAGACCGGTGAGGGCTGCAGCTATAGCACTGGCGGATGTGGTGTTGCCAATGCCCATCTCGCCGAAACCGAGAAGATCGCACCCAGCCGCCACGGATTCAAACGCAAGCTCGATACCGGCATTCAGGGCGGCAGTGAGCTCCGCATCCGTCATGGCCGGTTCCTCACAAAAGTTTCGAGTCCCGGACGCGACGCGCCGGGCGATCAGATCTTCCGACGCTGGTAACGCGTTGGCGACGCCAATATCGACCACCTTCAACTCGATTGCTCCGCTGCGAGCGAGCGCATTTATAGCCGCGCCGCCGCGGAGGAAATTGAGCACCATTTGCGCTGTGACTTCCTGAGGGTAGGCGCTTACACCCTCGGCACAAATGCCGTGATCGGCAGCGAAGAGGACGATTCGGGGACGGTTGGATGTTGGGGCGAGGCTTTGCCTGATCGCCACACAACGGTTGGCTACCTCCTCCAAACGGCCAAGACTTCCCGGCGGCTTGGTCAGTTCTAATTGACGTTGCCGTGCGCTGTCGACCCAGCGCGGATCGACCGGACGGATCTCCCGTAGCGTCTTCTCAAAAAGCGTCATGGCAAGCTCAATTCTTCGGCGAGAGCCTCGATCAGCCGCCGATTCTCTTCCGCGGAACGCACGGCGAGCCGAATGAAACGTCCAGGCGCCAGCCCCTCGTAAGAATCGCAGTTCCGAATTAGAATCCGATGCGTCGAGATCAGGCGTGTACGCAGTTCGGAGGAAGCCGGTGAGTCGGCCGGCAATTCCAGGAACAGATAATTTGCCGCCGCCGAAAATAGGAAAACGCCGAGCCGCTCCAATGATTCACTGAAGCGGACGCGTTCAGCTTCGTTTTCCTGAAGCGATGAAGCCGCGTATTCCCGATCCGCGACGGCCTCGGCCAGCGTGTCCAGAGCCAACTGCGTGACGGACCATGTTGGAAGTAGGGCCTGAATCTGGCGGATCGT
>DASZLP010000114.1:0-3261 GCA_035552355.1 Bryobacteraceae bacterium
ACGAATGCCTGGATCGACATCGGCCACCGGGGGCGTCGCGATGGGACTCGGTTTCGCCAACACCTGATTTTCAGTCGCTGCGCCGGCCGGCGTGCCAGCGGCGGTCTCTCCGGTGGCGGCGGATGAATCACTCGGGGCAGGTGGAGTCTGAGATGTCGATTCGGCAGCCGGGACATCGGTTCCGTTTGGCGCATCGATGCTATTCGGACCTGTATCTTCCTGTGCCGGCTGAGCTGGCGGCTCCGCGGGTTTTCTGTTTTCGGCAGGCGGCGCCGGTAGGGTGATGCCGGAATTCAGCGGAAACTCGCCCGATCGCCACGCGAAAAATCCAGCGGCGGCCAGCACGGCCGAGATGCCGATCAGCGCGGTCCGCACCTTCCACGGGCGGCGTGTTGCGTCGAGGTCCTCGGGCAACGGACGCGCGAAGGCTGGCTCTTTAAGTTCGGTGATCGCCGGTGGGGGCGGCGGAGGTTCGATCGCGACGGTCGGCATGGCCGCCGACGCGCCCGCGGGCAGAGTTTGCCACCCGCGCGACTCGGCGCACGCCATTTCCAATGCGCCTACGAAGGCGGAACAGTTCAGATAGCGGTCTTCCGGCTTTTTCGCGAGACCCTTGCGCAGCACCTCGTCGATCTGCGGCGTGAGCGTGCTGTTGATGCGGTGGGCCGGCTGCGGCTCTTCGCCGACGATCTTGAAGATGATCGTACTGAGGTGCTCGCCCGTGAACGGCCGTTCGCCGGTCAGAACTTCGTAGGCGATAACGGCGAGCGAAAACTGATCGGACCGCCCGTCCACTTCGAGGCCCTGGACGTGCTCGGGCGACATGTAATTGGGCGTGCCGGCGATGCCGCGTGTGCCGGTGGAATGACCGCCGGACGCGATCCTGGCGATGCCGAAATCGGTGACCTTCACGGCGCCGTCTTCGTCGGTCATGATATTGGCCGGCTTGATATCGCGGTGGATGATGCCTTTGCCGTGCGCGTAATCGAGCGCGAGGGCCGTCTGCCGCAGAATGCGCAGCATGTTCGAGCCGGAGAGCGGCTGATCGGAAGCGAGAATTTTTTCGAGCGTCGGCCCGTTGACGTACGCCATCGCGATGTACGCGAGACCGCCCGCCTCATCCATGTCGTAGATGGTGACGATGTTCGGATGCGAGAGGACGCCGGCGGACCGCGCCTCTCGAAACAGGCGGTCGCGGAGCCGCTCGCGTTCGGCGTCGTTATCGATATCGCGAATGCGAATGGTCTTGATGGCAACCGGGCGGCCGATGGTGGGATCGACCGCGTGATACACGACCCCCATGGCGCCCCGGCCGAGTACGCCCACGATGCGATACCGGCCGATACGGTCCATGATTTCAGGGTAGCTGAAGCGGCTACACACGTGTAGTTGGATTTTCAACAATGCTAAACTAAAGCTTCACTCCCACATTCCCTTTCAGCCGTGATTTCTGTAAATAACGTTTCCATGCGCTTCGGCGCGAAGATTTTGTTTGAAGACGTGTCGACCGTCTTCCTGGCGGGGCGGCGGTACGGGCTCACCGGTCCCAACGGCGCAGGCAAATCAACCTTTATGAAGGTGCTCACAGGCGAAGACGAGCCGCAAAAAGGCTCCGTGGTGCGCCCGAAGCGGCTGGGCATTCTGCGTCAGGACCAGTTCGCGTTCGATGCGTATCGCGTGATCGATACCGTGATCATGGGCAATAAACCGCTGTGGGACGTGCTGGCGGAACGCGACGCGCTTTATTCGAAACCGGAGCTGACGGATGACGACGGCATGCGTCTGGCGGAACTGGAAGGCGTGGTGGCCGAGAACGACGGGTACACGGCGGAAAGCGACGCGGCGGTACTGCTTGACGGGCTCGATATCCCCGAGCCGCTGCACGAGCGCAGGATGAGCGAGCTGCAGGGCGGCCAGAAAGTGCGCGTGCTGCTGGCGCAGGCGTTGTTCGGCAGCCCCGAAGCGCTGCTTCTCGATGAGCCGACCAATCACCTCGATCTTGAATCCATTCACTGGCTGCAGGACTTTCTGAACCGCTATCAGGGAACGCTGATCGTGATCTCGCACGACCGGCATTTTCTGAACAGCGTGACCACGCACACGGCCGATATCGACTATCAGACGATCATTACTTATACCGGCGGGTATGACGAGATGGTTCTCGCGAAGACGCAGATTCGCTCGCGTCTGGAATCGGGGAATGCGCAACGGGAGAAGAAGATCGCGCAGTTGAACGAATTCATCGCGCGCTTTTCGGCCGGTACGCGCTCAAGCCAGGTGATGTCGCGCAAGAAGGAAGTCGAACGGCTGCAGACAAGCGATCTCGCGAAATCGAATATCCAGCGCCCGTTCATCCGCTTCGATATGAAGCGGCCTTCCGGACGGCACCCGCTCGAAATCAAGGGCTTGACGAAATCCTACGGCGGGCCAGAGATCATCAGCAACTTCACCGTGAGTGTTGCGCGCGGCGAGAAGATCGGAATCCTTGGACGCAACGGCGCTGGCAAGACGACGCTGTTGCGCTCCCTGATCGCCGACGCTCCGGGGACGGATGACGAACCGTTCGCTATTGATTCGGGCCTGGTCGAATGGGGCCACGAAGTCTCCGCCGGCTACTTCGCGCAAGACCATCGCGGTTCGATTCCCAATGGAACGACGGTTTTCGACTGGCTTCAGGATATCGACCCGCAGGCGAGCAACGAAGAACTGCGCGGCCTTCTGGGCCAGATGCTTTTCGCGCGGGACGAAGGCTCGAAGCCGACGCACGCCCTTTCGGGCGGTGAAGCGGCGCGGCTCATCTTCTGCAAGCTGATGCTGAAGAAGCCGAACGTGCTGGTACTCGATGAACCGACCAACCACCTCGATCTGGAATCGATCAACGCGCTGAACATTGCGCTGCAGAGGTATGACGGCACGCTGTTCCTCGTAACGCACGACCACGATCTGCTGGAAGAAGTCGCGACGCGCATCTGGCGTTTGGATGGCTCAGGGCAGGTGGAAGATTTCAAGGGCGCTTACGAGGAGTATCAGGCGGTCGCAGCGTAGAGCGCCTGCGAAGTGCTACGCTGATTCCGTCGTGATCCGTACTCTCAGTCTGGTCCTCGGTCTGCTGATCGGGGCCATGTGCGATCCACACGTCGGATCTCGACATTCGAATGCGGTTGGCAGAGGGAATTGCATTCAAGATCGAATCCAGGCCTGCATCGGGAAATCTGCGGCGCGCCCGATCGACAAGGTCTCGGTCCGCGACAATTAGACGTG
>DASZLP010000115.1:0-17121 GCA_035552355.1 Bryobacteraceae bacterium
TGATGACCGTCTCGCGATACTGCTCGAAGTTGAAAAAGAAGAACAGCTTGTCGCGGCCGTTGAAGAGCTTCGGTATAAGCACCGGGCCGCCCACAGTGAAGCCGTAATCGTTTCGGCGCTGCCGGTTGCGAATAAGGCCGCCCGCCTTGTTGTTGGTGAAAGGAGTGCCGGCGTTCAGAACTTCGTTGACGAAATACTCGTAGGCGCTGCCGTGAAACGCATTGGTGCCGGATTTCATCGTGACATTGAAATACCCGCCGCCGACCTGCCCGAACTCGGCGGCGAAGTTACTGGTCTCGACCGCGAATTCCTGAATCGCGTCCACGCTCGGCTGCACCATCGATTGCGTATAGATCAACCCGTTCGTCGAATCCTGCCCTTCAATGCGCATGGACTCCGTATTCGTGGGCATGCCGTTGATGCGAATGCTGACGTCGGGGCGCCAGTCCGCGCCGGGGAGCAATTGCAGGACAGCATACGGATTCCGGATGCCGGCGCCGCTTGCCGCCGCGCCGATTCCGAGGACCGGAAGGCTGTTCATCGAGTCCGTCGTGACGTTCGTACTGAGGTCGCCGCTTTCCGTTTTCAACAGCGGCGTCAATTCGGTTACGGTGACCGATTCCGCGCGCGACCCGACTTCAAGGACTATGTCGATGCGTATTGTCTGCGCGACCGGCAGCGTCAGATTCCGGCGGACGAAAGTCTTGAAGCCCGGGACCGTGACGGTCATTTCGTAGGTGCCGGTGGGCAATTGCGAAAGGGTGTAATTTCCCGTTGCGCTGCTTGCAGTCTCGAAGGTGGCGCCGGTCTCCAGTTGGCGGGCCTCGATTGGAGCCCGTGCGACGATGGCGCCGGTCGAATCGGCGACCGTCCCGGTGATCGTGCCGCGGTCGCTTTGCGCGAATGCCGCCGTGGCAACAGTCAGTCCAGCCAGAATAAGGGAATACTTACGCATCGTAGCCTCCGTCGCGTTTACAAAGGAATCCTAACCATTAAGCGAGACTGAGTATATATAAGAGCCGGGTGTGGATATTCCCGGAATTGTGATGCATCGCACGGGCCCATGAGCGATGATGCGCGCAGGAGGTGCGGAACTGAACCGCGATCTCGCTGAATGCGCTTGTTGCAAGTGCTTAACGGTCTGATTCGGGGAGTTGATTTAACAAAGCTCTCGCGTCCGGCGAGGCGGGATTAAACTGCAAGGCTTGTTCCAGCGCGGCCTTGGCCTCGCCGGGATTTCCCATGCGCAGCAGCGCTTTCGCCAGGTTTACCCGCACCAGAACCATCGCGGGATTTAACGCCAGGGCTTCCCGCCAGAGTTGGATCGCTTCGGCGAGATTTCCGCGCTGCATTTGATACGCGCCGAGAGCTGCGGCCGCCGCGTATTGGCTCTTGTCCATCCGCCAGACTTGCTGGTAAATCGGAAGTGCGTCGGCATCATCTTTCCCGTCGCGATAAAACTCGGCGAGGTAGGCGAGCGCCTGTGCGTCGGCCGTTCCTTGCGCCGCGGCCTGCTTCAATAAAGGGAAGGCGCGTTCGCGGTCCGCTGTATTGTGGTCCCGCAGGGCGACTACCGCATAGGCCAATGCGAGATCGCGCGTGGTGGCGGCGTACGAAGGATATGGCTCCAGAGCCGAGTTCGAGGCCGGAGTAACACCTGAGGCGCTGGGCTTACGGCGGATCGAATGATCGGTGAATACTACGTGTTGGATATCGCTCGCCGGACCGCGCGGCATGTGGCATGCGATGCAGTTGTCGCCGTTGGCCTGACGGTCTGCCGTGCTCTCATGGCAATCCCGAGTCTGGTGGCAGGTGAGGCACTTGCTTCGGAAATAGGCCGCCTTTTCGGCCGGCTCCGGCGCGGTATGTGGATCGTGGCATGTGCCGCACCACATCTTGTCGCCGCTTGCCCGCTTGCACGCGCTCTGCGCCAGGTTTTCCACGTGGCTGGTGACTCTGAGGTCTGAGGGTGAACCGGCGCGTATGAACACGGTGAGATCGTCAGTCAGCAGCCCACCGGGCGTCAGCGCCTTATCTTCCTTCCCGGCCTTCACTACGCGCACTTCACCGGACAAATGACACTGTGCGCAGATGCTGTCCCGCGCCGCGGGCGCGAGTTTCGCCGGATTCAGCAGCTTCGAACCTTTTGCAATGTGGTCGCTGCCCGCGCCGTGGCACCTCTCGCACGCGACGCCGTTTTCGAGAAATGGCGGCGTCCGGTAACCGTTCAGAGTCCCGGCATTCGCCTGAATACCGCTGGCATGGCACTGTAAACAGCCGGGTACCACGGGCCGCGTGAGGTACGGATAATCGAGAGCTTCGAATCCGGGCGACGCTTTCCAGGAAGCCGATTGGCGGTAATACGTAACCGGCGACTCGAACAGGAATCCGTCCTGATCCATGAGAAAGGTCCGCGCCGCCGCGCCGCTCCCGATAAAGTACGCGAGCGCGCGGATTCCTGCAATGGGTTGACTGGCGCCGGGTTGATTAAATTCAAATCGGTAATCCGGCGTGACGCTGTATGTGAACGCGCCGCGAGTGTCGCGAAATTCGGCGCGGTCGAAGGTCTCCTTCAACTGCGGCCCCTCGGATCCCACCTTGCCGCTGCTTTGCGCCATGGGCGTCCTCATATAGGAGCGATAGATGGCGGCGTGGCAGCCCGCGCAAGCCTTATTGCCGGCAAAATCGGCGCTATCGGCCCCGAGGGTGCCGGACATGGCCAACAGGACAATGGCGAATCCCCGCAGCATTGGACGTGACGTAATGATATCCCCCACATTTTGGAAGAAAATCTACCCATGCCCCGTCTCACGCCCAGGTGGTCAATCTGAGTCATCGCGAGGCCGGCGCGGAGATCGTCGAAGCCTGCCAGGCGGGGGACCGTCTCGCCTTCCGCGAGCTCTACGACCTCTATAAAGACCGCGTGTACTCCATCGCCCTTTACTTCTTTCATGGCGACCCGGCGGCGGCGAGCGATGTCGCACAGCAGGTGTTCCTGAAGCTGCTGGCGTCGATCGGCCAATATCGCGGCGAGGCGATATTTTCGACGTGGCTTTACCGGCTGGTGGTGAACGTGTGCCTCGACGAAGCACGCATGCGCAAGCCACGGTTCGAGCGCTCGCATCTCGAGGCTGTCGCAACGGGAGACTCGCAGGAGGCGCGATACGCGCATGCGCAGGAGGCTGCGTCGGTGCGGGCGGCAGTAGCGTCACTTCCGCCGAAGTTCCGCATCGCCGTCCTGCTGCGCTATTTCGACGATCTCTCCTATGAAGAGATGTCGAAGGCGCTCAGATGCTCGATGGGAACGGTGGCGTCACGGCTGAGCCGCGGACACAAGATGCTTGCCGAGCGGCTGAAGAGGGTACTCGAATGAATATTCGGGATCACCTTCCGCTCGTCGAGGCGCCCGAGTCGGTCTGGAATGCTATCGAAGCGGCCTTGCATGTTGGTAAGCATCGTGAGGGGCGACCCGTCTGGCGATGGCGGATTGCGTTGGCGGCCGCGGCTGCGGTTTTGGCAGTGGCGGCAGGTGTTTACTGGATCGGCATCCGGCGCGCCGGATGGATCGAAACGAACGCCACGACGCGCGCGACGCTCCGCATAGGCGATATCGGGTCCGTCGAAGTGGAGCCGAACACACGTCTGCGCGTTGTTCCTCAGAACACGCTGGCGAATCGTCCGGATCAGCATCGCCTCACGCTCGCGCACGGGGCCATCCACGCGACGATCAGCGCGCCGCCGCGGCTGTTCTTCGTCGACACGAAGTCCGGAACCGCCATCGACCTTGGCTGCGAATACGCTCTCAACATGGAAGAGGACGGATCGGGCGTATTGCGCGTCACCAGAGGCTGGGTTTCGTTTCAGTGGGAAGGGCGCGAGTCACTCGTGCCGGCGGGCGCGATGTGCCGGATCAGGCCTGCGAAAGGGCCCGATCTTCCTTACTTTGAAGATGCCACGCCGGGATTTGCGCGGGCAGTGGACGAAGGAGCGCTCGATTCGATCCTCGGCTCGGCGCGCGTCCGCGACACGCTTACTTTGTGGCACTTGCTGCCGCGCGTGGGCCCTGAGAAACGGGCTCGCGTCTACGACCGCATCGGGGCGCTAACGCCTATCCCCGCCGCGATTTCGCGGGAGCGCGTGCTGGCGCTCGATACTGAAACCCTGAATCGTTTGAAGGAGGAGTTGGCATGGAAGTGGTAGCCGGGAAGAAAATCGCGCGACTCGCGTCTAACTGGGCTATGAGAGTGGCGAAATACGCGTTAACTCTGATCGCGGCGCTTGCCTGGGCGCAGGCTTTCACCTTCGAGATTGCGAGTCCGGTGGCGGCGCAGAATTACGCCTTGAAGTCGGCGGCCTTCGTCTTCCGTACATCCGGATGCGCCGCCGCACAGAAGATCGAAGTCAGCGCAACGGCCGAGGGCTTCGCCGGCGGCACACGGCGATCCACGCTCCTGAGAGTCGTCGAATCGAGGCCCGGCGTCTACGGCATCGAGCGGCAGTGGGACCCGGGCCAGTGGGTGGTCGTGCTCAAGGGCTCGTGCGGAAGCGACAAGGCAGGAGCGATTGTTCCGATCGGCCCGCGTGGATTCGTTCGCGAAGCGTCGAAAACCTTCTCACACCCGCCGGCGGCGGATGAGATCGAGGCAGCGTTGAAAGCCATTCCGGAAGGAGGCTACAAATGAAAGTTCTCGCGCTTTTGTGCGTCACGTTTTGCGCGCTCGCCGCAAGCCGATTGAGCTATGACGGACTGGTGGTGCACGAGTGGGGAACGTTCACGTCCGTGGCCGCGGCGGATGGCACGCCCGCCAACTGGGACACGCTCGGCTGCGAAAGCGAACTGCCTGGCTTCGTGAACGATCACGGCTTTCGGGGCCTCAAGGCGCGGCTCAGCGGAACGGTGCGGATGGAGACGCCGGTAATCTATTTCTACAGTCCGCGCGATGTGGAGGCGAGCGTAAAGGTTTCGTTTCCAAATGGGCTGATCACCGAATGGTATCCGAAGGCCGATTACCACGTGCTGGCGCAGAATCGTGAGATCCCTGCGAACCTGAACGGGTTCAGGCCGGATCTGAAAGGACAAACGGGCGTCATCGAATGGAAAGCGGTGAAGGTCGAGCCGGGCGGCGCGCCGGCTTTTCCGGTGGAAGCGACTCCCAGCCGATATTATGCGGCGCGGGCTACCGATGCCGCGGCTCTCGAGGCCGGAGATCAGCACGAGAAATTCCTGTTTTATCGCGGCGTGGCCAGGATTCCGGTTCTGCTCTCGGCTCGGGTCGCGGAGGATGGGCGCGTGATGGTCACGAACTCCGGCGCCGCCGCCGTGTCTGACGTGATCCTTTTCGAGAATCGCGGCGGGGCGGTCGGGTACAAGAGCGTTGGCAGCCCTGAAACCAATGTGACGATCGACAGGCCTTCGCTGGACGGTTCCTCGTCGCAGTTGAAAACGGAGTTGCAGGCAGCGCTGATCGCCCAGGGCCTCTATCCAAAGGAAGCCGCGGCGATGATCGATACGTGGCGCGATTCGTGGTTCGAGGAAGGATCGCGGCTGATCTACATTCTGCCGGAAAGCGCGGTGAACGCGATGCTGCCGCTCGAGATTAATCCAGTGCCTGCGCACATCGCACGCGTATTTGTGGGCCGCGTCGAGTTGATCACGCCGGAGACGAAGCGGATCGTCCGCGCGGCGATGGCGAAGAGAGATGCGCACACACTCGGCCTTTATCAGAGATTTCTCGAGCCTATTGGAGCGAGCGTCGGACAGGCCGTTAATTTTTCATGTACAGAGAGGTAACGATGAGATCGATTTCGTGGCTGATGCTTGTGGCGGCGTGCGCCGGAATCGCGCAGGCCAGCGGGCCCATCTCGGTTTATGCGCTGGTTGATAAGGTGACCTTCGAACCGGGTGGGGATAATCCACAGCACATTCGCATCGAGGGCGTCTTCATTACGTCGCAGAGTCAGCGGGCCGATGCGTATTCCGCGCCGCAGAAGGGGTACCTCTATTTCTCGCTGCCGAGCGGCAAGGACGATGTCGCGCGGCGGGAATGGGCGGACTTGAAGACCGCCGCCGGCACGCGTCAGGTGATCGGACTCGGGTCCAGTTGGTTTTCCACGGTGCGCGTGAGGAAATCGAATGAAGAGCCGAGGTACGCGGACGAGTACCCGCTCGGAAATGGTCTGATCAGAGTCAATCCGGAGCAGCCCCGCGCCAAAGCGCTTCTCGATTACAAAGAACGCTGAAGCGCATGGCCGCGACTGCAACATACCGGCGCGGCGACGTGATTCTGGTCTCGCTCGCGGCGCTGCATGGCGCGGTGCTACTGATGTTGCCGGCGCCGCTGATTGCAGTCGGCGTTTGGTGGAACGCGAACACCGTTTCGCATAACTTCATCCACCGGCCGTTCTTCCGGACGCGGGCGGCCAACCGCCTGTTTTCAGCGGGCCTGAGTATTCTGCTGGGAATCCCGCAGACGCTCTGGCGCGACAGACATCTGGCGCATCATGCCGGCGTGGAGTGGCGCCTGCGGGTATCAACGAGACTCGCGATCGAGACTGCGCTGGTCATCCTGCTTTGGACGATTCTCGCAGTGTTCGAACCGCGCTTCTTTCTGCGGGCGTATCTGCCCGGATATCTCGCGGGTCTTGCTTTATGCGGCATGCAGGGGTATTGGGAGCACGCCGGTGGACAACCCGTGAGCCATTACGGACGCATCTACAATTTCCTTTGCTTCAACGACGGCTATCACGCGGAGCATCACCGATCTCCCGGGATTCACTGGACAGACTTGCCGAAACGAAACGGGAGCCGCGTTGCGGTCAGCGCATGGCCCGCGATGCTGCGGTGGATCGAGGTAGCGCCGCGGGAGTTGCTGGAGTTGCTCGAACGCATCGTGCTTCGTTCCGCGCGCCTGCAGCGATTCGTGCTGCGAAAACACAGGCGCGCGATCGAGGCGCTGTTGCCTGCGCTGCCGCCCATTCAGCGCGTCACGATTGTAGGCGGTGGACTCTTTCCGCGCACCGCGCTCATCCTCGAAGAGCTCCTCCCGGCGGCGCAGCTCACGATCATGGATTCCGAAGCCCGGAACATCGAGACGGCGCGCGGGCTGGTGGGTCCGGTTATCCGATGCCGAAACCAGCGGTTCCTGCCTGGCGAAGGGCTCGACTGCGATCTCGCCGTCGTGCCGTTGTGCCTGCACGGCGATCGCGAGGCAGTGTATGCCCATCCGCCTTCATCCGCCGTGCTCGTGCATGACTGGATCTGGCGCCGCCGCGGGATCGGCGCGGTGGTCTCGGTGGCGCTGCTGAAGCGGATCAACCTGGTGCGCGCATGATCGGCGTCAGCCTCTTTCTGGTCTTCGTGTTGGCGAAGACATGCGTCTTGTGGGGACATCTGGCGCAGTTAACCCTGTGGTCGGCCATCGCATATGTCTGGCAGGATGCCCTGGTGGCGCTTCTGTTCGGAGTCCTGGCGTCAAGGGCCGGCACGATTGCACGCGCCACCGGTTACTGGGTTCTCGTGGTCTATGCGGCGATCAATATACCGGTGAGTCGCGCGGTCTTCACACCTCTGACGCGGCCGATGCTGCGCGCCGCGCGCGGGCCTCTGGCCGATTCGATCCTGCTCTACGTTACGGGGACCAACGTTCTGTTGATGCTCGCGATTCTCGCGGTCGCGTTCGCTTTGCCGAGACTGATGCGCAGAGTGCCGCGAACGTTCGGGGCCGCGGCGGCGGTTTGCGCTGTCGGCCTGATACTGCTCGGACCGGCAGCCAGCGCCAGGGTTGATACGCGCGGCATGGACCGCAACGTCGTCATGGCGCTTATCGGAGCGAGATTGCCCAGCGTGCAGGCCGCCACGCAAAGCGCCGATTGGCGCCGCTCGCGCTATGAGACCGCGCCCACCGAGGACTTGTCGCGGTTTTCCGGATCGGCCACCGGTTTCAACGTGGTGTTGATCAGTCTGGAATCGACCGCCGCGCAATATCTGTCTCTCTACGGAAGCCAATACGATGTGATGCCCAACCTCAGCGCGCTCGCGCGGCAGGCTCTGGTATTCGAGAACGCCTACGCCGTCTACCCAGAGAGCATCAAGGGATTGTTTTCCGTTCTCTGCTCCGTGTATCCCGCGTTTGACAGCCAGCCGGAAGAGTACGCGCATTCCGGATGCCGGTCCGTCGCCGATGTTCTCGGCGAAGCCGGTTATCGCACAGCGATGTTTCACTCGGGCCGCTTCGGATATCTGGGAATGGATTCGATCGTGCGCAACCGCGGCTACCAGACGCTGGAAGACGCGGGCGCTATTGGCGGCAACTATAATTCCAGCTTCGGCGTGGATGAGCCCGCGACAGTCACGCGCATGCTGGCGTGGATCGACTCACTGCCGCGCGGACAGCGGTTCTTTCTGAATTACCTGCCTATCGCGGGCCATCATCCGTACGCGTCTCCGGAGCGCGGCCCCTTCACGGGCACGGCGGAGATCGATCAATACCGGAACGCCCTGCACTATGGAGACGCTTCGCTCGGCAGCCTCGTCGAAGGGCTGCGAGCGCGTGGCCTCGAGCGCAACACAATCTGGCTGATTTACGGCGATCATGGCGAGGCGTTTCATCAGCACGAGGGGAATTTCGGACACACGTTCTTCGTCTATGAAGAAAATGTGCACGTGCCGTTGATCGTGGCCGCGCCGGGTGCGATGAACGGCCAGCAGCGGGTCCGGAAGGTCGTCAGTCTGGTCGATGTGGCGCCGACGATCCTCGACCTGCTCGGAATCGCGCCGCCGGCGAGTTATCAGGGCCGGACGATGCTCGATGCGGCTCCGCGAATGGCTCTGTTCTTTACGGACTATTCGCTGGGACTCCTTGGCCTGAGAGACGGGCGCTGGAAGTTCATCGATGAAACCGGATCAGGCCGCGTGGAACTCTTCGATCTGGACCGCGATCCACGAGAAGTTTCAAATCTTGCGGCGCAGCATGCGGCGAATGCGGCCTGGTACGAGACGGTGGTCCGCGGTTGGTCGAGAGCGCAGCAGAGCTATATGGCGCGAACGGCCGCGCAGTGAGCTGTCACTTCAATTCGGCCGGACTGCGCCAGCTACCGGAGGTTGGAGAACCAATAGGGAACCCACGCCGCCGCGAGCACAACATCCGTGAGATATGCTCGGCGATTGTGCGGCTCGCGCCAGGCGCGCCACGCGGAGGCGAGGCCGAATGCGCCGAACACGAATACCGACGCTACGAACCAGTAATAAAACGGCGGGAAGACAACGAAAGGCGTTCGGCCGCCGGACCAGCGCGCAATCGCCATCACAGCCAGTGTCGCGGCAAGCACAACTCTGAAGATGATCCGAGGCATTGCAGGACCCATTCTAACCACCGTGCTCGCCGCCGCGGCTCTTGCGCAGACGGCCGATCTCGCTGTGACCAACGCGCGCATTTACACGGAAGACCCGAAGCAGCCGAGGGTGTCGGCGATCGCGGTGCGCGCGGGGCGAATCCTCGCCATTGGCAGCGATCTTTCGCGCTATATCGGTCCCGCGACAAAGACCATCGACGCGAAAGGCGCCACGATTATTCCGGGCTTCATCGACTCACACGGGCATGTGCGCGCGCTGGGTGACATGCTGGCCGAGATCGACCTTCGCGGCATCCGGTCGCAGCGTGAGATTGAGCAGAAGGTGCGGGAGGCGGCGGGGCAGCGTAAACCAGGCGATTGGATCCGCGGCCGTGCATGGGACCAGAATCTCTGGGCGGGACAGCAGTTTCCCGACGAGAGAGGAATTTCGGCGGCGGCGCCTGCCAACCCGGTTGTGCTCGAACGGGTGGATGGGCACGCACTCTGGGTGAATCGCAAGGCGCTCGATATGGCCGACGTCAACGCGAAGACGCCGGATCCCGCGGGCGGAAAGATCATGCGCGATCCCAAGGGCGCACCGACGGGTGTGCTGCTCGATCGCGCAAGGGAGCTGGTGAATCGTAAAATCCCTCGGGCGACTTCGGAGCAGGTGGAGCAGAGCCTGCTGCGCGCGACGCGGACTCTCGCGAGCGTGGGAATCACCACCGTGCACGATGCCGGCGTTCAATATGCCGACATCGATGCCTATCGGGCGCTCATCCGTCAAGGGCAATTGCCCATCCATATTTACGCGATGATTCTTTATCCGCTGCCGCCGCCCGATAAGCCGGAGATCGGCGAGTATCTCACGGTACGCGCCGTCAAACTCGTCGCGGATGGCGCGCTGGGATCCCGTGGCGCAGCGATGATCGAGCCGTATTCCGACGATCCCGGCAATCGCGGTCTGTTGATTCTCGACCGCGCGACGATTCGTACGGCCGCCGCACAGGCGCTGGCGAAGGGATTTCAGGTCAACACACACGCGATCGGCGACCTGGCGAATCGAACCGTTCTCGAAGCCTACGGCGATGTGTTGAAGGGGCCGAACGACAAGCGCTTCCGCATCGAGCATGCGCAGATCGTCGCGCCCGCCGATTTCGCGAAGTTCAAACAGTATTCGGTGATCGCGTCGATGCAGCCGACGCACGCGACGAGCGACATGCTCTGGGCGGAGGACCGCGTCGGTCCCGAACGAATCAAGGGCGGATACGCGTGGCAGACCTTCCTGCATCTGGGGGTGCATGTCCCGAGCGGATCGGACTTCCCGGTGGAAGACCCGAATCCGCTGCTCGGCTTTTACGCCGCCATTACGCGACAGAAGCCGGATGGAACGCCCGCCGGCGGCTGGTTTTCCGGCCAGCGGATGTCGCGCGAAGAGGCGCTCAGGAGCTGGACGATCGAGGGTGCTTACGCCGCATTTGAAGAAGACCGGAAGGGGTCGCTCGCGCCTGGCAAAGAGGCGGATTTCGCGATCCTTTCCGACGACATCATGACCATCCCCGCAGGGCGTATTCCGCAAGCCCGTGTGATGACCACCGTGGCGGGTGGCAAAATCGTATATCAACGATGATTCCTGCTCTCGCTGTCGCCCTTCTGCTCGCGCCCGCGAGCGGCCGGGATTCGGGCCAACCGTTTCGTCTGGCGCCGGGAGATTTCCGGTGGGTTCCGTTCACCGTCCGCGCGACGCCGTCGGAAGTGGATTGCCAATTCGAAGTGCTGAGCGGCAAACCGACCGTGCATCTCGAATTGCTGCCGATGAGCGAGTTCCGATTGTTCGACCGCGGCCAGGATCACGACACTATGGCGGTGACCCCCGACGGGCGCGATGGCGAGTTCCGCCGTATCATCGACGCGCGCGGACAGTACGCGGTTGTTGTCCAGAACGCGCGCGGCGCGCCGCCGGCGACCGTGCTGCTGCGCGTCAGGACAAATCTGAACCCCGGCGCGGACGTCGCGAAAACTCTGTCGCCGCGCAGGAGACTGGCCGTGATCGGCGTCAGCTTCGCGTTCTTCTTTGTGACCGTGGCGTGGTCGGGACTGAAGCTGGTCCGCGCGATGCGCGGATAGACGACTGAAGGCTGACAACTGACGACTGACAACTTTTTGCCCGCGTTATCATGAGGTTGTTGGTGGCCTGAGCGAGCATGGATATCGTTGAAGCGCCGCCGAAGCGGCGGGGTCTCCCGAAGTGGCTGGTGCCTGCCGCCGGGTATGCCGTCTCCGCCGCGTCCCTGATCTGGGTCTTCTGGAAATTCCCTTTCGCGCAGCTCTCCGACCATCTCCGCACGATGGAGTGGAACTGGGTTGCGGCCGCCGTACTCCTGGAGTTTGGCGTCTACTTCATGGACGCCTGGCGATGGCGCGCGCTGTTGAAACCGGTCGGCGATCCGTCATTCGGAATGTGTCTGCAGGCGGTCTTCGTCGGCGTGCTTGCCAACGACATTCTTCCGGCGAAGGCGGGCGAGGTCGTGCGCTGTTTCCTGCTGTCGTGGGAGACCGAGGTGCCGCTGTCACTCGCCATCACCTCCGACGTAATTCTGCGGATCATGGACGGCCTGTGGATCCCGATCGTTTACGTCATCATCACGCTGCAGATTCCGACGCATGTGGATGTGTCACGCGGTATGTGGGTCTTTACGGGCGGCGCGGTGGCCATTGCTTTGTTGCTTCTGTTCGCTCTGTTCCGCCGGCACCACGCGCATCATCTGGTGCGCACGAAGAGTTGGGCCGCGCGATTTATGCAGTTGCTCGACGAAATTCATCGTCTCGGCAACTGGGCAGAACTGAGGACCGCGATGCTGGTGAGCGGTCTTTACTGGCTTATGCAACTGCTGGCGATCTGGGCGCTCACAAGGGCCGACCGTTTCGATCTCGGGCTCAGCGCGGCGGCATTTTTGCTCGTGGTGAAGTCGGTGCTGACGCTGATTCCGAATGCGCCGGCGAATATGGGGGCGTATCAGGCGGCGGTGGTGTATGCGTTCGGGTTCCTTCTCGTCGAGCGCGCCAACGCGCAGGCGTTTGCGGAAATCATGTTTGGATTTTTGACGCTCCCTATAGCGATTGGCGGCGCGCTCGCGGTGGTCGCGGCCGACATCGATATCTTCGCTCTGCATCGTCACGCCCGACGAGCTCACGGCAAGCGCGTGTGATCCGCTGTTTGATTACGGATGGCAGCGCATCCCGCGATGCTCCCCGCTGGCTTGAACATCTCGTACGGTGGGTGGGTCAGGGCGTGGAACTCGTCCAGATTCGCGAACGCAATCTTTCCGCGCGCGATCTGGCGGAGCTGACCCGGCGTGTGCTGGCGATTTGCCAGCATCGAACTAAGGTCCTGGTGAACGACCGCGCCGACGTCGCGATCGCCTGCGGTGCCGATGGCGTGCATCTCCGGGATGGGACTGCTGTCAATAAGTTCGGCCGTCCGGCCTTTCTAATCTCGGCATCCTGTCACGACCCCGCGGTTGCTGCGCGCTTCGCCGCGGCCGATTACGTGTTGCTCGGGCCGATCTTTTCTCCCCTTTCGAAGGCCTTCGAAGGGCCGCCGCTGGGCACGGGCGCGATCCGCGAATTTACGCACGCATCGTCCGTGCCCGTTCTTGCGCTCGGTGGAATTACCGTTCAAAATGCCGCGGCCTGTATTGAAGCAGGCGCGGCTGGCGTTGCTGGAATTACATATTTCGAGTAGAGCCGCTGCCGGCGTGCGAAATCTTTTCATCTTCCTTCAGCGTTTTCGCCCAATCGTCAGCCTGGCGATTGGCTTCGTCGCGGGCGATGCCGTAACGCTCCTGAATTCTCCCGACGAGCTGGTCCTTCTTACCTGCGACTGTTTCGAAGTCACTATCGGTGAGCTTGCCCCATTTTTCGCGGGCCTTGCCCGAGAACTGTTTCCAGTTGCCTTCAATTCTGTCCCAATTCATTTGGAACCTCCTTTATGGAGATTGCAAGCGGCGGGCCACCGGGAATGAGTGTGCGTGCGCATACACAGCACGCGAAAGGCCATCGAGATTGTAACCGCCTTCGAGGACCGAGATCAGTTTTCCACCGCAGTGCTTGTCTGCGGCTTCCAGAAGAGTGACCGTTAGATCGGCGAAGTCTTCGTCAGTCAGCAGAAAGCGGCCGAGCGGATCGCCCGTGCGCGAATCGAATCCGGCGGAGATGAGGATGAGGTCAGGACGAAACTCGTCGAGGCGCGGAAGCAGCCGATCGGCGACCGCGCCGAGAATCTGGTCACGCCCCGAACCGGCCGGAAGAGGACAATTCATGGTGGCGCCGTTGCCCGCGCCCTCGCCGGTCTCGCTCGCCGCGCCCGTGCCCGGATACCACGGCGACTGATGGGTGCTGAAGAAGAAGACCGAAGGATCGACATAGAAAATATCCTGCGTACCGTTGCCGTGATGGACATCCCAATCGACGATGGCGAGGCGCTCCGCGCCGTGGCGTTGTTGCGCGTAACGGGCTGCGATGGCGATGTTATTGAACAGACAGAAACCCATGCCTCTGTCGGCGGAGGCGTGATGCCCGGGTGGACGCACGATACAGAATGCGTTCGTCGCACTCCCCTGCATAACCAGATCGACAGCGTTCAGGCAGGTGCCGGCGGCGCGCAGCGCGACTTCGAACGAGCGAGCCGAGATGTCGGTATCGCCGGTGCTGAGCGAGTGAACGCCGCTCAGCACGTCGTTGCGTGCGATCCGGATATAGCCGCGCGTGTGGCAGAGCGCGAGTTCATCCTCCGTGGCGGCGCGCGGTTCTGTGGGAGTGAGCCGCAGGTCTCCGAGACCGCGCACGGCGGCATCCCAGCGGGCCGGCTGCTCGGGATGTCCCGGTCCGGTGTCGTGCTCTTTGGCGATGGGATCGGCGAGGAAAACGGTGCCGCTCATAAGTTTATTCGCGCACATTTGGAATGCCCTGCGCGCTTCATTAGTTTAATCGCGTACGACAGTTTAATCGCTCACGACGGGCGGGGGCGTTTGAAATCGGGGGCCTGCAGTTCGGCGGCATGGGCGTTTCCCGTCAAGTTGACAGCACAAAGCTGGGCAGGCCTACTTGAGCCTCCGGCTGGGTGAACTCCAGCCGATCTCGACGGACGGATATGCTTCGATGTACTCCTCGCCGTTGCAACCAAGGTAAGCGACCGTCCGGTCGGCGAAGTCTACGTCGTAACGAACCACGCCAGCGCGCCACGAGGCGGCGAGGAACTCGGGGAACGTGCTTTCACCGGCCTGATCGATCCTCAGAGCTTTAATGAGGGCCTCTCGGTCGAAGGTCGGTACATCGACTGTGCCAGTTACCAGAGGTGTACCTTGCATCACCACGGACCCGAAGCTGGTCAGGAATAAGCTTTGGCAAGCAGGGAGGCACCAGATATTCCTAATGACCCCGGCATCCCGCAGACTCTCGGCGAGATAGGGAAAACCGCCCACCTTTGGGCGGATTGCTGCTGCCGTCTCCAGTGCCTTATTCACGTTTTCAATCGCTTTGCTCATAGGATTCTCTCCTTTGTAAGTTCGTGATTTGGTGACTGACCCCCGTCATTCAAACGGAACGTCGCGGATCTGGTGATGATTTGCGAGCTTGATGAGGAGATCGCGAAGCAGACGCCGTTCTCTGGCATTGAGGAAAGCGAAGAATTGATCATCGTTGCGATCGGCGATATCGGCTAGTTCCGGAACAACGCGTCGGCCGGCAGCTGTCAATGAAAGCAGTTGGACACGATTGTCTTCGGGCTTAATCCTGCTTCTGATCCAATCCTTCGCCTGAAGTTTGTCGATGATCTTGGAAATCGCTCCGCGGGTCATCGTCAGGGCTTCTGCCAACTCTCCCGGCGTTGCTTGCTTCCGATCGTGAAGGTGACGCAAAACCACCCACTCGGCAACGGATGTTTGCCGCGCCTGCAGTGACCGAACAAAGCTACCCGAAACAGCGTTAGAAACTCTCCGGAGCCAGTACCCAAGATGACTTTCAAGCTGGGCGGGCTGGGCGCGGTCACTTTCCATGGAAACTATTATAGTTTCCATGGAAACAAAACGCAAGTGGTTTGCTCTGCGCTAAGATACGGGTACTCCTGGTCGCGGGCCTTGTCGTGCGCCTGGAGAGTGCGTACCGCCACGACGTGCGAACCGGGCGTGAAAGGATCGTAGGTTCCCCGCGTGAGGGAATTCTACCCAGGCGTCACATGGTTCGCGCGCGCTCTTTCCGGCACTGGTGTTCTTCTATCGCTTTGGTAGTCACGGTTTGCGGCAGTGTATGAGGGAGCCACTTTGCGGAATGTCGAAACGCCCGCGCCCACAACGGAGTCTTCCCTGTGCGCCTATTTGATGGCGACCGCATTGGGCGGCGACGCGATCCCGCCTTCGAGGTTCAATGGCGCGGACACCAGCATGAACTCGTAGCGGCCGTCAGCGGCGCAGTCCGCGGCCAGCGGCGCGAGGACGAACAGTTCTCCGAGCGGCAATCCGAGCAGCGGCAACGCGCGATAGTGCAGAGCGCGCTCGTCGCCGAAATCGAACGGGAACGCTTCGACGCCGGGACAATCGGTTCCGATGGCTGCGACCTGATTGTTCCAGAGCCACTCCACGATTTCTCGCGTTGCCTCGACGCCCGCCGAATTGAGCTTCTCGATCGGCGCGACGGCGGCCTTCTCGTCGGGAGAGAGCGCCTCGTAGCTTTCGACCCAACCCGTGCGCACCAGCAGAATCGTGCCGGGTTTGAGGACCGTCTTCTGGTCGTCAAGAGCCGCCTTGAGCTCATCGAGCGTATAGACTTCCCTCGTCAGCGGATTCACCGGCCGGCCTTGTTTCCTCCGGAACCCGAACGCATCGATCAACACACCGCGTCCCACAAACTTATCGGCCCAGTGATGGATGCCGAGCTCGCTGTTGCCTGCGCCGCGGATACTGTCGACTGTCACGCCGTTATAAAAAAGGCCGTGGCGGATATGGCCGACGTGGCCGAGACCGTCCCACTGGCTTCCTTCCTGTGTGTTGAAGCCGTCGAGGGAGTCGTCGTTGGCCATGGGTCCGAGAACGTGCACGTGGTGAGTGGCGGGCGGGCGTCCGAAGAGCGGCGGATTGACAGCGCCGATTTTGTTGTCGAGCCGAAACACCTTGCCGGTTTGAACGAGCTTCGCGGCTTCGACGATGCCGGCGGGAGTCAGGAAGTTGAGGCAGCCGAGGGCGTCATGGTCACCGAAGACGCCCCACGAGGACTCCGGCGGCGCGCCCGGGCGTATGGGCAGTTGATCGAAGGTCGGGATGGTTTTCATAAGAAAAAGCTATCAGCTATCAGCCATCAGCGGTCAGCTCGCGCGGTTGCGCCTGCGGCGCGTCCTCTATTTTTTTTAAACCTGACGCCTGATTGCTGATAGCTTATTCCAATGCGCGGAGATGGGTCGCCAGTACGCGAAGAGTTACCGCCGCGCGCGGCTGCTCCTCCACTTGTCACCGATCTCGATGGCACGCTGCTCGCGACCGACACATTGTGGGAAGATCGCAGGCAGAACGGCCTTCAAATCCGAAGTCGCGAAGCGGGGCGCGCTCGATGTTGCCGGCCTGCCATGGCGTGCGGACGTTGTCGAATACCTGCGATCGGAACGCCTGCAGGGCCTTGTGCTTTCGCGAGAAGCGGCACGCGAGATTTTGGCGGCTTCGGCGGATGTCGGAGGGTCGTTTCTGACGGTGGTGAAGGTGATGGGCGACCGTCTTCTCCGGGCCTGTTGTCGTTCTCGGAAAG
>DASZLP010000116.1:0-29147 GCA_035552355.1 Bryobacteraceae bacterium
CGGACCCTGCGGGGCCGGACCCAGATCGAGGAAATTCACCTGCGGCCAGATCTCGCGCACGCGCGCGTTCCATTTCGAGCGCTGCCGGGCGGCCTCGAAGTTGTTCTCCTGGATCTGCTCCCAGTGGCCGTGCGCCGGGTCATACAGTTGCGTGGTGTAATCGTGCACCATGCGGCGCGCATCGAAGGCCGGCGTGAGGTTGATCATGCTGGTCTTCATCCGCTTGACCCACTCGGAGGAAACGCCGCCTTCGGAATTCGAGTAGAAGAGCGGCACGATCTCGCGTTCGAGAAGGTAGTAGATATTGCTCGCGTGAATCGCGTCCTGATCCTCCGAGTAGTCTTCGCGATCGCCGATCGCCCAGCCGCCCGAAATCTCGTACGCTTCGTCGAACCAGCCGTCGAGGATCGACAGATTGAGCACGCCGTTCATGGCGGCCTTCATGCCGGAGGTCCCGCAGGCCTCTTCGCCGCGCCGCGGTGTGTTGAGCCACAGATCGACGCCCTGCACGAGCTCGCGCGCGATCTTCATGTCATAGTCCTCGACGAAGACGATGTGCTTCCACAGATCGACGTCGCGCGAGAGCTGAACTATCTCGCGGATGAACGCCTTGCCTGGCTGATCTTTTGGATGGGCTTTGCCGGCGATGATAATCTGCACCGGCCGCTCGTGATCGCACAGAATTTTCTTCAGCCGGTCGACGTCCCGGAACAGAAGCGTCGCCCGTTTGTAAGTGGCGAAGCGCCGCGAGAAGCCGATGGTCAGCGCGAAAGGCTCGAGGACTTCCGCGGCGTGGCGTTGCTCCGAAGCCGCCGCTTTGCGGCGCAGCGCCGAGGCGGTCTGACGGTCGCGAATGAACGCAATGAGGCGGCGCTTGCGGCGGCGGTGCACTTCGAAGAGCTCCTCATCGGGAATCTCACGCACCTGCCGCCAAACGCCGGGCTCGTTCCAGCGTCCGCGCCAGTCGGGATCGAGAAACTGATCGTAGAGATCGGCAAGATCGCCATTGAGCCAGCTCGGCATGTGGACGCCGTTGGTGACCGACGTGATCGGCGTCTCCCAAATCGGCAGCGTCGGCCAGAGCGCGTGCCACATCTCCTGCGAAACATGCTGGTGCAGGCGGCTGACGGCATTCCGATACGCGGACGTGTTGAGCGCGAGGATCGCCATCGAGAGCGGCTCGCCGCCATCCTGCGGATTCCTGCGGCCAAGCGCCATGAAGCGGTCGAACTCGATCCTGGCTTCCCGGCAGTAAGCGTTGAAGTAGTGATAAACCATGCCGGGGTCGAAGAGATCGATACCCGCAGGCACGGGCGTATGCGTCGTGAATACGTTGTTGACACGAGTGGTTTCGAGAGCTTCCTCGAAGGTCAGCTTCTGGCGCTCGATGAACAAGCGGATGCGCTCGATGGCGAGGAAGGCCGAGTGGCCCTCATTCATGTGGAAGACGGTCGGCTTGTAACCGAGCGCTTCGAGCGCGCGCATGCCGCCGATGCCGAGAACGATCTCCTGGCGGATGCGCGTGTCGGTATCGCCGCCGTAGAGCTGGCTGGCGATGCTGCGGTCCTCGGGACGAGCGTTCAGCGGCGTGTTGGTGTCAAGGAACAGGAGCTTCACGCGGCCGACGTCCATCGACCAGACACGAATGGTGACGCGACCCGCCGGCAGATCGACATACACCATCTGCTGTTCGCCGTTCGCGCCGATGGCCGGCCTGATCGGCAGCGAATAGAAATCGTTTTCGAGGTAACGTTCCTGCTGCCATCCATCGGCGTTGAGGTACTGGCGGAAGTAACCGAGCTGATACAGCAGACCGACGCCCACGAGCGGCAGGTTGAGATCGCTCGACGATTTCATGTGATCGCCGGAAAGAACGCCGAGGCCGCCGGAGTAGACGGGCATGCATTCGGTGAGTCCATACTCGGCCGAGAAGTAGGCGACGAGCTTCCCGTTGCGCACCATGTCGCCAGCCTGCGGACCCATGTGATCGTCGAAGCGCTGGCAGGCGAGGTGATACTGGGCCAGATAGCGCGGGTCGTTGGCCATGCGCTCGAGAACATGCTGGGAAACGCGGCCCAGCATCACCACGGGATTGTAGCCGGACTCCTTCCACAACGTGGGATCGAGACGACGGAAGAGGGTCCGTATCGATGGCTCCCACGCCCAGAGGATGTTGTAGGCAAGCTCCGACATCCTCGAAAGCGGCTCGGGCAGAGCCGGCCGCACGACAAACTCACGAATCGGCTGTATGTTGTATGACATTCCTCTGACAGAGCTGACGGCGGGGTCCGTCTCTTCACTACAGTGTATGCGACTGGTCGAAAATTTCGCGAAGGGCGAGTCGAGTCATGCCGTCTCGAAAATCACGCTGGAGCACGTGATGGCGGCTTCGGCTTTCATCAGCTCGGAAATATCGACCGTACGGACGTCAAGACCTTCGCGTGCGACGTCACTGCGGGTGTGTGGAAACGCGGCGGGCATGAGGACTGCGTTCCCGATCCGAAGCACGTTGGCGGCACTCGGCTCGCGCGGGTCGACATCGACAATCGTGTAGCCTTCGAGAGCTTCGGCGTCGAGCCACGCGCGATTTGCGAGGACCAGGCCGTCGCCGATCGAACAGCAGGCGGATTTCAGGTGGAGACACCCGTGGACTTCCACGGGAAGAATGCGATATCCGAGCGGCTCAAGCTCGTGCCGGAGCTGAAGTATTCCCTCCGCGTTCGTGCGGGTCGAGAGTCCGACGAAAATGTCGCGGCCGATACGCATGATGTCGCCGCCTTCCAGAGTTGCGGGCGGCGCGATTTGGCGGATGGGGCGATGCGGCGCGATGGCCGCGGCGAGGCTTTCGGATTCCGCGCGGCGGCTTTCCGCTCCCATGCGCGTGAGGATGGCGAGCTCGTCGACGACGAAGAGAGGATCTTCGACGAAGACGGCGTCGGGCAGATCGGGTTGCTCGGGGAGCGAGATGACCCGCAGTCCCATCGCGGCGAGCGCTTCCTCGTACAGCGTGTGCTGAATGATGGCGAGTTCGATGTTGATTGGCTCGCGGTTGAGCCAGGTCAATTCACAGGATGCGAGCGATCGGCTCACGGCGCGCGTGAGGGCGGTCAGCATGTACAGCATTTTCGCAAGTGCGCTCGCAGGGTCCCGCCCTGTGTTAGCATTTTCGATGCCTGCTCATGGGCAGCAGGCTCAATTTTCGAGCGCACCACGGGCAGCTTGCGCGAACTGGAGGTTTTCCATGAAGACATTCGGAATCGGCATTACATTGACTCTTCTCGCCGGCGCGATCGTGGCCCAGGGGCCCGCGCCACAGAAACCAAAGACCTATACTTCGGCAGCTGAAATCACGGCGATGATGGCGAAGGCGAAAGCCGAGCGCAAGCCCGACCAGGCGAACCTCATCCAGAACATCCTTCGGCTGGCGCCTTACTCGGCGAGTCTGGAATATCGCGGCGCCGTGGGTCCGGCTTCGGTTCATGAAAAGGAAGCGGAGTTGTTCTACGTCATCGATGGTTCGGGCACTCTCGTCACCGGCGGCAAACTCGTGAACGAGAAGCGCACTAACGCGGATAACCTCAGCGGCACGGCGATTGAGGGCGGCACGCCGCAACCGATGGCAAAGGGAGATTTCGCGATCGTGCCCGAAAACACGCCGCACTGGTTCAGCCCCGTCAACGGGACGCTGGTGATGATGTCGCTGCACGTGCCGCGCACGAGCGCCAGGTAAGATGCCGCCGCGGTTTCTCGCCTCCGCGCTGCTAGCGTTCGGCGCCATGACCCAAAGCGCCCCTGCGCAGCAGCGCTCGTTCTACCAGCAGACGGAATACAAAGGCCAGGAGATCGGTAAGCTCACCGGCGACGTTTACTACGCGCGGATGGACGACTATGTCTCCGTATTCATGGTGACTTCGGAAGGCATCGTGCTCGTCGAGCCAATCGGCACCGAGTTCGCGACCTGGCTGAAGACCGAGCTGAACAACCGTTTCCACCTGCCGGTGAGATATGTAATCTACAGCCATTCGCACTGGGACCACGCCTCCGGCGGCGCGGTCTATGCCGACACGGCGCGCTTCATCGGCCAGGAGAATATGCTGAAGAACATCGCGCTGCCGCCGCCGAGCACTCCGCTGCCCGCCAATCTGAAGGCGCAGGACACCAACGGCAACGGCCGCATCGAGCCTTCCGAAGCGCAGGGCAACATGAAGTCGATGTTCGCGCTTTACGATGTCGACAAAGACGGCTCGCTGACAGGCGCGGAGATCGCACGCGGGCCGATTCAGTTTGTACGCGCGCCGGACATTACTTACACCGACCGCATCAACCTCCACGTCGGCGGCAAACTCGTCGAGGTGATCTCGAAACCAACTGGCCACGCGGACGACAACACCATAGTGCGCTTCGTCGACGGATCGAATGTGCTGTTTGCGTCCGACTGGATCACGGTCCACCGGTTGCCGTTCGGGCCCATTTCGCCGGATGAGATCGAGCCGGTCAAAGCAATCGAAGCGATGGACTTCGAGTACTTCGTCTGCAGCCACGGCAAGCTGGGCCGGAAGGCCGACGTCACGGCCAGTATCCGCTACCGCGAACAGCTTCGCGATGCGGTGGCGAAGGCCATAGCAGCGGGGCAGACGCTGCAGCAGGCGCAGGCGAGCGTCCTTATGGAAGACTATAGGGATTGGGAATTCTACGACGCGCAGCGTCCGCAAAATGTGGCGGGCACCTACAGAGCTTTGACCAGCAAGCGCTGAGTTGTAGTCTCCGCCTGGCTGCCGCGCTGCTGATCACTGCCTCAGTCGCCGCGGCGCAGAACGCGCCTGACTTTCAATCCAACACGCGGCTTGTCGAAACCGACGTCGTCGTCACGAGTCACGGCCATCCGGTCGCGGGGCTCACGAAGGACGACTTCACGATCTCCGACAACGGCAAGCCACAGACGATTTCCACGTTTCGCGTAATCGGGCCGGAGAACCGCGTGCGTCCGCGCGCCTTTCCGCCGGGAGTTTACTCCAATCGGCTCGCCGGCAGCGAAGAAGAGTCCGGCGTGACCGTGTTGCTGATGGACCGCCTGAATACCGATGCGGGTGACCAGGCCGAGGTCCGGCGCCAAATGCTTCATTACCTCGAAAGCGCGCCGCGGGACGAACGCATCGCGATCTACTCGCTCAACAAGACGCTGCGGGTGATTCAGGATTTCACCGCCGATCAGGAGCGCATCCGCCGGAAGCTCTTCTCGAACGGCTCAGCTGAAACGTCGGTCGATCTGACGGCGGATCTCCTCGTCGACGATCTGCCGGTAACCGGCGATGCTATGACGGATGCGATGATTCAGAACTCCGCGAACGAGATGAAGGACTTCGCTATTCAGAACCGCGTCAACGTCACGGCGTTCGCGCTGGAGACCATCGCGAAGCATCTCGCCGGACTGCGGGGCCGCAAGAAACTGGTCTGGTTCACCAGCGCGTTTCCGGCTGCCTACAGCTATGAGGGGCACCGCAATGGGCGCACGCAGATCGAAATCCATCAATTCGGGGATGATATCGAAAAGGCGGCGAAACGTCTGAATGACGCCGACGTGGCCGTTTACCCGGTCGACCCGCGCGGGATTCTGCAGGGTTTCGACGTGCCGGGAATCGATACGATGAACCTGTTCGCGGGCAAGACGGGCGGAAAGGCTTTCTACGCGATCAACGATATCGAGGGCGCGGTCGCGGCGATCGAAGACGACGGCGAAATCACTTACGTCATCGGCTACTATCCGCCGGATGAGAAGCGGAGCCCACAGGCCGAAGGTCCGTTGTGGGCGGTCAAAAAAATGGACGGCAGCTACCATTCAGTCTCGGTGAAGGTTCCCGGCCATTCGTACGAGATCCGGCATCGCAAGGGCTACTTCGCATCCGAAACAAAGCCGATTACTGAGAAGCGCCGCAGGATGACGATCGAAGACGCGTTTTTCAATCCGCTGGAATCGACGGGGCTCGGCGTGGTGGCGCGCGCGATTCCGGCGGAGAAGCCGGGCATTTATAATCTTGATCTCAACCTCGATCTTCATGAATTCCATCTGGACCGTGTGGGCGAGGGCGACAAGGAGCGCTGGGTCGCCCTGCTCGCGATCGCCACGGAATTTTCGGCGAAGAAGAAGCCGAACGGAACATTGGAAGAAATCAAGCTGACGCTGACGAACGCGCGGCTGACGGAAGCGCTGCGCACCGGATACCGGATACGGCGGCCGTACGCGGCGGGTGAACTTAACGGTGATCTGCGGCTCGTGGTGCAGGACCGCGCGTCCGGCGATGTGGGCTCGGTGACTTTGCCGATCGGCGCGGCTAAAGCGCGATAGTTTTCCACTTTTCGATCAGATGCGCCGCCGTTCGCCAGGCCAGCGCCTGCACGGTCAGCGTCGGATTGCGGGCTCCGCTCGTGCCCATCACCGAAGCGCCGAGAATTCCGAGGTTCGGCGCCTCGTGCGAAAAGCACCACCGGTCGACCACATTGGTTTGGGGATTATCGCCCATGCGGGTGCCTCCAAAAGCGTGCGTGCTCAGACCGGGTACCTGCGGAGGCTGCATGAAAACATCCACCGCACCCGCCGCGCGGTACCATTCCTCGAGCTTCTTCTGCGCATATTGCACCGCGCGCGTCTCGTTCTGCTTCGGAGCGGTCGTTACCCGGCAGACGGGATCGCCCAGAGGATCGCGAACGTCCGTGTCGAGATCGAGGAATGTCTCTTCATAGGGGAATGTGGACGTCTGCAGATACGCCGACGTGTATCGCGCGGCATTCTCGCGGATAAAGCTCTTCCACCTGGCGCCCCATGACGGAGCACGCCCGAAGGTGGGGATGCTCGCGCTGTCGATCGGATGTAATTCGGTGTGGACATGCACGCTGGTGCCCCCGATGAAGCCGAGTCCGCTGTGATCGAAGTTGTCGTCGGCCCACTCGTCGACCGTGACGCCCTGCGCGGGAAGGCCGTACCAGACGTTGATATCGAACGGGAACAGCGCCGCCGCGCCGCCCGCCGTTCCCCAGTGGCCGAAGTAGTGCTTGCCGACCTGTCCGCGATTGTTGGCAAGCCCGTTCGGATACGCCTTCGATTTAGACAGCAGCAGCAGCCGCGAATTCTCGTAGGTGTAGCCACCCAGCAGAACGACTTTCGCGGGCTGAAAATACTCCCGTTTGTCGCGGATGTACGTGACTCCGGTGACGCGGCCATCTGTTCCGGAAACGATGCGCGTGATCTGGGCGTAATCGACGATCGTCAGGTTCTTCGTCTTCTGCGCCGCCGGAATCGTAGTTACCGCGGTCGAGTTCTTGGCGCTGATGTGACAGCCGCCGGTGCCGCAGAAGCCGTGATAGGCGCAGCCCGGGCGCCCTTTGTAAGGCTGCGAGTTGATGGCGGCGGGCGGACGGAATGGTTTCCAGCCGAGCTTGCTCGCCGCATCCGCCATATGGTCGGAGAACTCGGTCCCGCGCAGTGGCGGCATCGGATACTCGCGCTGCCGCGCCCCCTCCCACACGTTGCCCGCCGGATCGATGCGGCCCTGCAGATTGCCCGCCTTGCCGGAGACGCCGATCTCATACTCAACAGTGTCGTAAAACGGCTCGAGCTCGTCGTAAGAGATGGGCCAGTCTTCGAGCGTGGAACCGGCGGGAATGGCGGCGGCGCCGTAGCGTTTGATGGTTTCCGAGCGGGTGCGGAAGTCCCAGGGCTTGAGGCGCCAGCTTTGCGCCCAGTAGTGAATCGACGTGCCGCCGATCGCGTTCATCATCGGATGGATAGGCGCCTGCCGCGCTGCGACCGCCGGGCTGCTGCGAATCGTCGGGATCTCACGCTGCGCTTTTGGGACTGAAGTTACGAGCCGCCGGACATTGTTGTGAATTTCGTCCGGCTTGAACGTGTGGGGATCCATCCATCCGCCCGCTTCGATTCCGACGATCTTCAGCCCAGCGCGCGCGAGGGGCAGAACGGCGACACCTCCAGCCGCGCCGAGTCCGATTACGACGACGTCGGCGGGCTTCCGATTGATGGGCATCGCATCGAGCCTATCACCGCGGGCCGACGACCAGCGCGCGTCATCCTGTCGGCTTTGGCACAAGCTAACCCCGCACATACCCGAAAGTAAACAGGAATCTGAGAGACCAACGGCCATGATCCGAGCGCTTCGGCCGGAGAAATCCTATGCCTTTAGTTATCCGATCAAAAACCTGCCGTTGACGGTCGCGAATGCCTAAGATCGCGAATGCCTAAGATAGAGATATCTCCTGCTGCTCGGACTTGGAACTGGCCATAAACCTACTAAATACGACGAGATACGGGGCGCATCCGAGCTGGGCGAGCCGCCATCTGAGAGCTGACCACTACTGCTAATGGCTTGCTGAAACAACCGGATAAGCGGGAGAGATCAAATTGAATTCGGGCTCGGAGGCTCGGTGAAACCAGGGGCGCCGCCACGCCCGCGAAGACCGGACTCTGGAGCGCATCGCCGAAGTGGTTCAGGACACCACAACTGAAATCCACTCCTGCACAAAGGAGCATCCGGAGTTTGCCGGCATCGGACAACGCATGCTCCAGGAGTGGGAGAACGGCGTGAACACGTCGCTGCGCGGCTAAGGCATGGTTATCGGACCACACCTACGTCGCGCAACCCATCCAGAATGAACTGCACCGCCACAGCCGTCAGCAGCAAGCCCATCAATCTGGCGAGAATCCGAATGCCGGTTTCATGCAGGTAAGACCCGACGCGATCCGCCGCCGCGAGCAGAAGGAATGAAGCAACCGACGCCGTGGCGACGGCCGCGAGCACGATCCCGCGGTGCGTCCAATCCGCGTTCTGCGCCATCAGCACGGTGACTGACGACATCGCGCCCGGTCCAGCCAGCATCGGCACGCCGAGCGGAGTGATGCCAACGTCCTCTTTCTCCGCGCCTTCGACGGCTTCTCCCGGCGTCTCTTTGGTCGGTGAGCGGCGCGCCCGCAGCATGTCCAGGCCGATCAGCCCGAGGATGACGCCACCGGCGATGCGAAATGCCGGGAGGGTGATCCCGAACATCTCGAAGATCACCGGACCGGCGACCGCGAAGATCGCGAGCACGAGGAAACAGGTCCACGAAGCGCGCGCGGCCATGTAGCGGCGCCGGCCGGTGTCGTGCGTCGTCATGACGAGAAAAGTCGGCACCGCCGCGATCGGGTCGACGAGCGCGAAGATTGAGGTGAAAGTAACGAGCGAAAACTGCAGCAGGGGCGGCATCCGCTATCCCATTCTCGTACGAAAAAACTCGCGTCATTACTTACACCTGGCTTACTTTTCTTTACGTTATGCGGCAAGGATCGCGTTACGCACGCGGCGCCGGACCCGCCTATACTAACGAATATGCGAAATCAGGCATCCTCGACATTGTTGTTGGCACTGTTTTCGGCAGCCATCCCGGCGATTGCACAAGCGCCGGCCGCGGCTCCGAAATACGTGAGCGTCATCGGCACGATCGAAAAGGTCGACACGGGCGCGAAGTCGCTCGCGATGAAGACCGACAAGGGGGAGGAGTCGAATATCAAGTTTGACGACCGGACGCAGTTCCTGATGCTGCCGGCCGGTGAGAAGGACACGAAGAAAGCCACGCGCGCAACGGCGGGCGATGTCGGTCCCGGCGATCGCGTCATCGCACGTATGAAGCAGGAAGACCTGACCGGCGCCGCCGTCTTCCTCTACTTCTCGAAGCAGGCCGATCTTGCGCAGCGCCAGAAGAAGACTGCCGAGGAATGGCAGACCCAGGCGATGGAAGGCACGGTGAAATCGATTGATCCGGCAGCGAAGCAGATCGTGATGGCGGTGCGCGGCGGTTTCGGTCCGGCGAAGGACATGACGCTCGATGCTTCCGGATCGGTCGAATACCAACGCTACAATCCGGACACCGCGAAATACGAACCGAGCAGCGCCGGCTTTACGGCGATTCAGGATGGAGATCGTGTTAAAGTCCTCGGCCAGAAGAATGCCGACCAAACAGGGATCAAGCTTGAGGCCGTCGCGTCGGGAGCCTTCCGGACTGTTCCGGTGCAGATCAAGTCCATCGACGCCGCCGCGAAGACCCTTTCCGGAACGGACCTGGCGACGAAGAAGCCGATCACGATCGTGGTGCGCGGCGACACGATGTTGAAGAAACTGGATGACGACACGGCGCTGCTGATGGCGCGGCGTTTGAACCCCACCTTCCAGCAGGAAGGCGGGCGCGGTGGCCGCGGCAATCGCGGCGGCGGCGGAGAGGCGGCGGCTGGCGGTGGTGGGGGCGCGGCACAGGGCGGGGGAGGCGGTAATTTTGCCGGACGCGGTGGCGCCGGCGGACGCGGCGGGCGCAATGCCGATCCGAGCAAGCTCCTCGATACGCAGCCGACCATCGAGTTTGCGGACCTGAAGGCGGGAGAGCCTGTGGTCGTGACCGGTGCGTCGTCGAGCGACACATCGAAACTGACGGCCATGAGCCTGGTGGCCGGAGTAGATCCGATTCTTCGAGCGGCTCCACAGAACGGCGCCGATCCGCTGGGCGGAAGCTGGAACTTTGGCGACTCAGCGGCGCCGCAGTAAATTCGGCGAGTTCGCCCTTTCACTCGACTGCTTCATAGCGCGGGTTCCCAACCACCGGGATTTATCTGTACACTGCATAAGCAACAATACAGATTGTCCGCCGACGCCACACTGAAGCGCGAGCTCGGTTCGCGCGATCTCGCGCTTTTCGCCATTGCCTGCATTGTCGGGACTCGCTGGATCGCCTCGGCCGCACACGCGGGTCCCGGCTCGATTCTGCTGTGGGTGCTGGCGGCGATTTTCCTGTTGATCCCGCTTTCGATTGCGACGGCGGCATTGACCGTCAGGCATCCGGAAGCCGGCGGCCTCTATCGCTGGACGCGCGCCGACTTCGGCCCATGGCACGCCTTCCTCGCCTTCTGGGTTTATTGGACTGGCATCGCCTTCTGGTTTCCCAGCGCGGCGATGTTCTATACGAGCGTCGCGCTTTCGGGCACAGCACACGCCGGCGATCGCCTTTGGCTGATCGGCTTGTCGCTGGCGGCGATCTGGACGGGCCTCGGCACCAACATCGTCGGCGTGAAGATCGGTAAGTGGACGGAAAACACCGGCGCATCCGCTTCGTGGATCCTTGGAATCCTGTTCGCCGGCGTCGCATTCGTTGCGTGGCGCCGGCGCGGATCGGCCACGGCACTACATATGATGCCGGAGCTCAACTGGGGCACGGTAAGTTTCTGGGCAACCATCGCGTACGCGATGACCGGCATCGAGATGGCCGGGCTGATGGGAAGCGAAATCAGAGATCCTGCGCGGAGCCTGCCGCGCGCGGCATGGATCTCGTCTGTGTTCGTGACCCTGTTCTATGTGGGGACGACGCTGTCGCTGCTGATTCTCCTGCGGCCGGAGGCGATCAGCGAACTCGACGGGATCGCGCAGGCCGGTAGCGTGGCCGGACGGATTGTGGGCGCGGCCTGGCTTCCACGCGCTCTTGTGCTGCTGGTTCTCGCGACCGCCATCGGACAATTCGGCGGACTCGGCTCGTCGGTCTCGCGCATGCCGTTCGCGGCCGGTGTGGACCATCTCCTTCCCGCCGCCTTCGCCAAAGTTCATCCGCGCTGGAACACGCCGCACGTTTCGATTATTTGTTTTGGCGCAATCGCCTCGGCCATGCTGGTGCTGCTGCAGTTCGGGGACACGGTACGGGCCGCTTATCAAACACTGGTGTCGCTGATGGTGATCGGCGGCTTCTTCCCTTACCTGTATATGTTCGGCAGTGCATGGAAAGCCGGCAAACGTTGGAGCGCAATCGCCGGCATTGGCGTGACGATCCTCGCGATCGTCTGCTCGGTCGTGCCGACCGCTGAGATCCACAATGTCTGGTTGTTTGAAGCCAAGCTTGCGGCGGGAACGATCGCCATGCTTGTATCGGCCTGGGGAATTTACTGGCGGTACTCGCGCGTCAAATCTCGCGGCGGCCTTCCATCGCCTTCCACATCGTGACTTCATCCGCGAATTCGATATCGCTGCCGACCGGGACGCCCATTCCGATCCGCGTGACTTTGATCCCGAGGGGCTTCAGCAGCTTCGACAGATAGACCGCGGTGGCTTCGCCTTCGAAGGTCGGATTCGTCGCCGCGATGACTTCCTGAATTTCGCCCTTTGCGATGCGGTCCACCAGACTCTTGATCTTCAACTGCTCAGGGCCGATTCCACGCAGCGGCGAGAGCGCGCCGCCGAGCACGTGATAGAGGCCGTTATACTGCCGCGTCACTTCGATCCCGACTATATTGTTCGGATCTTCGACGACACAAACGATCTTCTGGTCGCGCTGCGGATCGCGGCAATACTGGCAAAGCTCCTCGTCGCTGATGTTGTTGCAGGTTGCGCAGATAGTGAGCTTGTCTTTCACGTCGAGAATCGTGCGGGCAAGCTGGTCCGCATCGTCGCGGCTCGAGCGCATGATGTGGAACGCGATGCGCTGCGCGGATTTTTGCCCGATGCCGGGCAGACGTTTGAATTCGTTGATCAGCCGGGCCAGCGGCTCCGCGAAATCGGGCATCGGCTAGCAGTCCGGATCCTGGCAGGCTGAATGCCTGCCCCACCAAAACGGTCTTGCCAGGGTGGGACAGGCGTCTTCGCCTGCCGCGTCTTTTATGCCTTTCAGCATCGGCTAGAACAGCCCCGGAGGAAGCCCCATCCCGCCGAGCATGCCGCCCATCTTCTTCTGCGACTCTTCATCCACTTTGTTGGCGGCGTCGTTGGAGGCGGCGAGCACGAGATCCTGCAGCATCTCGACGTCACCCGCAACCTCGGCATCGATCTTCACCGCAAGCACCTTCTTCTGACCGTCCATTTTCACTGCAACCATGCCGCCGCCCGCAGTCCCCTCCACGCGGATCAGCGCGATCTCGGCCTGCAGCTTCTCCTGCATCTTCTGGGCCTGCTGCATCATGGCCTGCATGTTTCCGGGCATCTTCATTCGTTCCAGGGCTCCTTCAGGTTGCGGACGGTGCGCACTTCCCCGCCGAACAGTTCTCGAAAACGTTGCACTTCCGGATGCGCCAGCGCGCGCTCGGTGATCTGATCCTCTTTCGGCGCGGGCTTCTGAATTGCCGCCGGCGCTGCTTTGACCTCACCGAAGTTTACCTTGAAGCGAAGCGCGGGGTAGCCGAGATGTTTGAGCGCGCCCGAGATCTCGTCGCGCCCGAGATCGAGCTGGAAAGTCTTCGGAGCCGTAATCACCAGCTCGTTGTTCACCAATGCGACTTCGGCTTGCGCGATTGCGTCCGCGGAAAATGTCAGACCCTTTTCCATCATGGCGCCGTGCAGCTTCGAGCGCCAGTCGTCGTCGGGTGACGGCGGGGTAGAAGATACCGGCGGCGCGGCAGGCTCCGGCGCCGAGGCCTTTTTTTGACGATCGATCTCGAAAGGCGAAGGGCCGGGCGGGGGACCCACTCGCGCCGCGACGGGCGCCGATACTTTTGCTGAAGGAGCGGGCATGGCGGTAGCGGCCTTTGCATCGCCCGGCTTTTCTTCCTGCAAAGAAGCCAGCGCTTCCTCGATCGAGACGAGCTTACCGGCCTGCACCATCTTCAATAGCCCGATCTCCAGATGGAATCTGGGCTGCAGCGACGCCTGCAGATCGCTGAAGAGATCGAGCGACAACTGCAGGTAGCGGGTCAGATCCTCTTCGCTGAAGGCCGCCGCGATTCGCGCCATCGCGCCGCGCTCCGAGGGACTGGCCGTGACGAGGCGCGAATCCGTCCCGGCGATCTTCGTCACCAGCAGATTTCGCAGATAGCGGGCCACTTCGCGCGAGAAGTGATGGGGGCTGCCGCCGTTCCGCTCGAGCTCATCCACCAACGTCAGAACGGCCGCGCCGTCGGAGTTGGCGAGAGCAGTCGTCACCTGCTCCATCGCATCGAGCGAAAACGCGCCGAGCAGCGAGCGCACCTGCGCGGCATCCAGTTTGTCGCCACAGCACGCGATGGCCTGGTCGAGTGCCGAAAGCGAATCGCGCACCGATCCCTCGCCCGCCTGCGCAATCACGGCAAGCGCTTCGTCGCCGGCCTCGATACCCTCGGCGGCGCAGATTTCCCGCATACGGTCGATCAGGTCGTTGAAGTCGACTGAGCGGAAGCTGAAGTGCTGGCAGCGCGACGCGATCGTCGCTGGAATCTTGTGCGACTCCGTCGTGCAGAGGATGAACACGGCCCACGGCGGCGGCTCTTCGATCGTCTTCAGCAGCGCGTTAAAAGCTTCACTGGTGATCTGGTGGGCTTCGTCGATGATGAAGATCTTGAAGCGATCGCGCGCCGGCTGATAGCGGACATTTTCGCGCAGCTCGCGCATTTCGTTGATACCGCGATTCGATGCCGCGTCGATTTCGATCACGTCGACCGAGCCGCCGGCGCTGACTTCAACGCAGCTCGCGCAGACGCCGCACGGTTTGTCGGTCGGACCCTGGACACAGTTCAGACAACGGGCGACGATGCGGGCGGTGGTCGTTTTTCCGGTGCCGCGCTGGCCGGAGAAGATGTATCCGTGGGCGATGCGGTTCTGCCCGATGGCGTTCCGCAGGGTCGTGATGATGTGCTCCTGATTGAGCAAATCGTCGAATGTCTGCGGACGATATTTGCGGGCAATGACCTGATACATGGGGAGATCGGATTACGAGGCGCACAGGCCGTTGTGCGCGTTTCGATTACGCCAGGCCTCGGGTAATCCGCGGCACACGGGGTGAGCCACTACCGTTGCTTCCTTCCAGACCTGGCGGGGTTTGCAGCCGCCCATTGCACGGAGCCCGAAACCTGACGAGATTCATGGTAACAAAAGGGCTGGAGACCGACGGGTATGATTGAGTCATGGCAGGTCGCGTACCGGCCGTAAATCAGCACCGTACTAAACTTTTATGCTGATAAGATTTTTACTCGCCGCGCTGGTCTCGACAATTCCCGTTCTCGCGGAGGGAGCCGCCGACCGGGTGGCCATCGAAAAATTGATTCAGTCTCTTGGCGCCGCGAATGTCGATTCGGCTGTATTCACGGCGGATGCGGAAAACGATCTTCCGAAATTGCGGACTATTCAGCAGTCCATGAGAGCCGCCGTGAGGCAGCCTATGTCGGAAGTCGCCCCTCCGGCGTTTGTGCTTTCCAACGTCCGTTTCATCAGCCCCGATGTCGCGGTGGCGTATGCCGCGGAAGTTCAGCTCGGGACGATGCCGCGGAAGATTCCGATGCTGTTCGTGGTAAAGAAGGAGAGCGACGGATGGAAGATCGCGGTCCTGCGGTTGCTGGCGGCGGCAGTCCCGTGATCGGCTGCGATGGTAAGCTGGTGATAGACTGATCGTTGCTGCCGCCGGCTGCATGATTTCGGCGGTAGGCTTTTAATTCCATCGGGGCGTGGCTCAGCCTGGTAGAGCGCCTGGTTCGGGACCAGGAGGCCGGAGGTTCGAATCCTCTCGCCCCGACCAATCTTTTCAATTGCTTCCACGGTTAAACTCAGAAGCCCACTCGCGACGCCCAGCGGTTCTGATCTTTACCCTACATCCAAAGCTCTCATCTTAAGCGGTTTCGCCGCTCGCAATACTCCGCCATATCAATAACTTCACGGCAACCGCTCAAGAGAGGTTCGTCAGACGCCTACACTCTACGACGGGACCGCTGCAGGTATGACCGGTGGTTTGCAACAACCGCTGACAGCCGAATGTTATTTTCGACGCGGACGAGTCGCCGGCGGCGACGGATAAAAATCAACCCGAATCGTTGCCGGCACAGGTTCGGCGCGGCCATTGATCAGCATCGGCCGGAACTTCCACTTCGAGACGGCCGCGATGGCGGCTTCGTCGAGCCCGTGGCCGACAGGCTCGGTGACACGAAGATCTTTCGGGCTGCCGCCCTCATCCACAATGAGTGACAGAACGACCGTGCCCACTGCACCCGCGAGTTGCGCTTCGAGAGGATACTCCGGCGGCGGCGCGCTGATGACGGGCGGATGCAGCTCGCGCAGCACCTCCGCTGACGAACGCCCCACATACGCCAGGGACGCCTCGCGGCTGGCCGGAAGCTCGCGCGGGCCCCACTCGAACGTGAAAGTTGCGGGCACCGGGATCGCGCGCCCCTCCTGCATCGCGGGGTTGAAGCGCCAGAGCCGCAGCACGCGAATGGCTTCATTGCCCCAGATTTCCGCCGACGCATCGTGCACTTCAATATGCACCGGCACGCCGCGCTCGTCGATATCGAAATCGAGCGTGGCGGTGGCGATGCGTCCGGAAGCACCGACAACCTGGCCTTCATCAATCGCATCGGGGCTGATACCCGCTCCCACCGGAAGCAGAGCCGAATTGATAGAAGGTCGCGTGCCGCCATCCGGCAGCTTGAATTTCGCTTCGGCAAGATGCCAGCGCGAAGGACCCCCGGGCAAACGGAAATCGACAGCAATGCTCGTAAACACGGGGATCGGGCGATCGGCATATGTCGCGGGGATGAACTTCCACTGCGCGATGGCTTCGAGCGCCTTTTCATCGAGCCCGAAGCCGACGAATCGGGTGACGCGCATATCGCGCGGCACGCCGTCGGCCCCGATCACTCCCGTGACGATCGCGGTGCCTTCGAGATGAGCGGTCTTAGCCTCGGCGGACCAGACCGGAGCGACTTTTTTCAGCGGGACGGGGCCGACCACGCCGTCGGCAATACGGTAGACATCGGGTGGCAACGGGAGGTCATCGGCGGTCTCCCCAGGCAAAACAACCAGTCTGAAGACGCGCTGGCCGACCGGGATTTGCTGCGCTGCGACGGACGCAGCCAGAGCCGCGAGCGTCGCAATCCCCGCTGCCGCGAGTCCGGCGGTGTAACCAAACGGCCTCATTCCGCGCTGTGTTAATGATAGCGGGCATCGGGGCCGCCCGAAAACCCGATCTTTAATGTATGTTTACAACTCGATCACGTCTCAGACATATCAGTCCGGTAGGATTGAGGATAGCTCTGCTGATAAGATCGAGGATTAGCCGTAATGCCTGACCACAAAGCCACACTCACCTCCGAAGCTGAGATCTACGGTTCGACCCGCCGCGCGTTTCATCTCGCGGTCGTCTACACCCTGGGCGCCCTGATCGGACTCGCGATGGCGATTCCAACGATCCTCTACCTGCTCGTGCCGCCGAAGCCGAGAAAGCAGTCCGGCTGGATCGACGCGGGCGACATCAGCCAATTGACCCCGGGTGTGCCGGTTGCGCTGAGCTTCCAGGAGAGCCGCCTCGATGGATGGCGCCTCGAGACGGAAAAGAAGACCGCCTGGGTTGTCAAGGAGCCCGACAACAAGATCGTCGCCTTCGGCCCGCAGTGCACGCATCTCGCCTGCGCGTACCACTGGGATATGCCGTCTGGAAAGTTCATGTGTCCGTGCCACGGGTCGTACTTTTCAATTGAGGGCAAGGTGCTGGCGGGCCCAGCGCCGCGTCCGCTCGACCGCTATGCGACGAAGATCGAAAACAACCGGCTGCAGATCGGCGAGTTGAAACAGTCCGCACCCAACGCATAAGGCCTGCTCATGCGAAAAACATTCGAACAGTTCATCGAAGATCTGGACCATCGCACGGGTCTGCACTCGGGGCTGCGGCGCTTCCTCTATGAGGAAATTCCCGCGTCAAGCGGCTGGCATCAGGTCTTCGGCAGCGTCGCGCTGTTCCTGATTCTGATTCAGTTCTTCACCGGCGCGATGCTGGCGTTCAACTATGCGCCGACGCCCGGCGACGCCTACAGCAGCCTGCGTTACATCCTGACTGAAGTTACGGCCGGAAGGCTCATGCGCGGGCTCCACCACTGGGGCGCCAGCATGATCATCGTGATCGTGGTTCTCCACATGGTGCAGGTGTTCCTGTGGGGCGCATACAAGAAGCCGCGGGAAGGCACGTGGATAGTCGGCGCCATTCTGCTGTTGCTGACCCTGGCCTATGGGCTTACCGGATATCTGTTGCCGTGGGACAACCGCGCTTACTTCGGTACGGTGGTTACGACGAAGATCGGCGCGACGGTTCCATTGCTGGGCCCGTATGTGAGCAGGCTGCTGGGGAGTAGCGGAGACATAGGCGTCGTCACGTTCGCCCGCTTCTACGGGCTGCACGTACTGCTGCTGCCTCCAGCCACGATGCTGCTGATCGTGCTGCACGTTTATCTGGTGCGGCGGCATGGCGTGGCGCCGGCGCTGGGCGATGACGCGAGGCCGAAGAAATCGTTCTTCCCCGAGCAGGTGTTCAAGGATACGGTCGCGGTCTTCGTCGCGTTCGCGATCCTCTTCATCATGGCGATTGCGGTTCGCGTTCCTCTGGAGCGCATGGCCGACCCCACTATTACCAGCTATACGCCCCGCCCCGAATGGTACTTCCTGTTCCTTTTCCAGACGCTCGAAGTGTTGCGCGGGGCGCCTGACGTGATCGGCACCGTGGTGCTGCCCACCATTGCGATTCTGGCGCTGATGCTCACGCCGTTCATCGATCGCAGCAAACTGGTGCGGGTCCGGCAGCGGACGCTGGCCGCCGGCATTGTCCTTCTCGCCGCGCTCGGATGGGGCGGGCTGACCGGCGCCGCGATTCTCGGGACGCCGCCGCCGACGGCAGCTTCGCAGATCGATTACTCGGGTCCGATTCAATGGATGCAACTGACGCCGACCGAGCTGGCGGGCGTGCATTATTTCCGCCAGGAAAAATGCGCAACGTGCCACAACATCACGGGCGACACGCCGAAGACGGGTCCGAATCTGCTGAATACCAGCAAGCGGCATGACGCGGACTGGCTGATGAAGCACTTCATGGACCCGGCGAGCGTCACCAAAGGCAGCGTGATGAAGCCGGTCGATCTGTCGGACACTGAGCTCAAAGAGCTGCTGTCGCTGATGATGAAGCTGACGCCCGAAAATGGCGACGTGGTGGATTCGGCGCCCGATTTCGCGGTGAACGGCGCGCTGATTTTCCAGAAGAATTCGTGCGGGACCTGCCATTCGGTGAACGGCGTGGGTGGGAAGATCGGCCGTCCGCTGAATGGTCTGGCTCAGCGGCGCAATGAAGCGTGGGTAATTCAGCATTTCCAGAATCCGCAGATGCTGAGTCCGGGGTCGCCGATGCCCTCTTATAAGTTCACCCCGTCGGAGATGCAGGACGAAGTGTCCTACCTCTTCACCCTGCCCGACAAGGCGCCCGGACAGTAAGCATGGCGGCGGCCATCGAGCTCGCGGCGCTTTACCGGCGCGACCTGCGGCGGCTCGTGCAGGAGTTCGAAGCCTTTCCTTCCGCGGACGCGCTCTGGGGCAAGCTGCCGGGCATTGCGAATGCGGCGGGAAATCTGTTCCTGCATCTGGAAGGCAATCAGCGGGAGTACATCGGCCGTTTGCTGGGCGGCGTCGCGTATCAGCGGCAGCGCGATCTCGAGTTCGGATCGGCGCCGATTCCGGCGGCGGATCTGAAGCGCCGGATCGAACCGCTGGTGGAGCTGATTCCGCGCATTGTGGAAGGCCTCTCGCCCGAGGTGCTCGACGGGAATTATCCCGAGCCCGTGAATGGGCGGGCTATTTCGACGCGGCAGTTCCTCATCCATCTGAATGGACATCTTAATTACCATCTCGGCCAGATCGACTACCTGCGGCGCGTGCTAACCGGCGATTCCGCCGTAAAGTTCGTGCAGGCGTAAAGTTGGGATTTGTGACGGTTTTTCGACCCCGCGTGATTGACCGGTTGCGCCGCTTTCAGGTGCCCTCCAATCGAAACCCGTGACGGGAGTTTCCCGGCAGTTGCGCCCCCAGGCACCCTCGGCTGGTGTCTGGAAAAGTCGCTCCCTCACGAGCCGATGCCCCTAAAGGGGACGCCGGGTCGCGGCTCTGAAAGACTTACCGAGCCGCGCGCGTCAGCAAGCTTAACGTTGCGCAAAAATCAGCTTTGATGCGATGCAAGGAGGTCCAGCATGTCGTTGGCGTGCTCTTCCTCTTTCGACAGGATGCTCTCCATCATCACTCGCGTGGTCGGATCCTTCTCGGCGAAGAAGCGGATCAATTCCCGGTAGTGCTCGCAGGCGATCCGCTCGGCGATGAGGTTCTCCTTGATCATTTCGACGAGATTCCCGCCGACCTTGTACTGGGACGCGGATCGTGTGGCCAGTCCCTGCGGGTCGAAATTGGGCGTGCCGCCCAGTTGGTTAATCCGCTCGGCCACCTGACGCGCGTGATCCTGTTCCTCTTTTGCGTGCTCGTCGAATTCCGACTTTACGCCCTCGCTCGAAAGACCAGACGCCGCGACGGCATTCATGGTGTAACGCAGCACGCAGACAATTTCGGTCGCGAGAACGCTTTGCAGGATCTCGATGGTCTGTTGGACGTCGCTTCCGTAGTTGGGAGTGACCGGTCCTTGGTCAAGGCTGTTCTGCGCGCGTGAGCGCAACTCCTTGATATCTGTAAGGAAGGGCTTTTCGACAGTCGGCATTTCGGCGTGATTCTCCTGGATCGTGCCAGCACGCATTGGTCCACATTAAACGACCGGACCCGGATCTTAACCTGCGCGACGGCCAAAGAGATTCATAACCCGCCGCGGCGCGGGTTCCTCGAGCGCGACTCCCGCGCTTCTCGATGAAGGCCCGCGGCGCACGGGCTGCCGCACCCTCGACCAGGGATCACGTGGTGGCGACGGCCGCCTGCGCAGCCAATTCCATGCTCTTTCCGCGTAATCACGCAAAGCCGTCATTCGCCGAGCCTCCCAATCAAAATCGTCTCATAAAAGCAAGGCTTCGATACGGTTCGCAAAGACCATCTGTGCGTCCGGTGACCATTCGAATGCCGTAAACCTGCCATCCTGCGACGCCACGAGCGCGAGAGAGTCACGCTGGTCGTGGGTGAACTGCGCGGCCGAGAGATGCCGGGTGCCGCCCAGAACACTCGAATCCACAGAAGCAATACCGGCGCCCTCAATCGCCTCCGTCAGCACCACGGTATCGACCTGCGGGTAACCGGACCGCCGTATGATCTTGGCGCCGAAGGCCGCAAGATCGAACCGGTCGGTCAGAATCATGGCGCCGTCAACGGCGGTAAGACCTCCGAGTCCTTCGAGCGCGCGGCGCATCGTTGTCTGCCATCGGTAGGAGGATTTTTCGGCGGCCGGCTCGCGCGCCAGATCTCCGAGCAGTCCAAACGCCGGAGTGATCGCATAAGGAATCGGCTCCAGAATGGAGGCGTGCCAGGAGGTCTCGTCCGAAGGAACCACCAGCAGAGTCCCGCCCTGCGCGTGCGCGCGCATGGAAACGGCCAGTTGCATCAGGACGTTTACGTCCGGGGAGGCAAGATCCGGCAGCGGGCTAAGCAGCGCCGCCATGCGCGGTGGAAGGCCGGCAAGCCGCGCGGCGTTCTGATCGACCATCTTGATCTCATCGCCCTGCAGGACCGCGACATTCACGAACTTGCCGGAATCATCCGGGCGGCTGTGTTTAATCACAAGCAGGCCGGGCGCGACGACTTCGAGCACGAAACAGCACGGTGGAAGATAGCGGGCCGCGCCCCAGACCGAGAGCTCGCCGCCCCGGCGCTCGACGCACAAATGAATTCCCGGGCGCTCGACGGCCGGTCCAAGATGGGTGAGCGGCTGCGGCGCAAGCGGCACCGGCCGTCCGAAGACGAGCGGACGCTTTCCTTCAATGGGCGGGGCGAAGGCGAGCGAAATGCGGGGCGCGCGAAGCTCTTCGCGGCGCAGGCTGGCCCAGAACGCGACGTCGATCAGCGTCTCGACCGTCGCGATGTCGGGAAGAGGCGCCAGCCCTGAAGCGCCCTCACCGCGTTGCGCGGTGAGCAACCCCGCGAAATGTGGATGAACTCTGGCCGCTGCCGCGCGCGCGATCGCATAGGGCGCTTCCGCCATTGCTGCGATTTTACCGTTGCCCTTCGTTTCCTCTTCCGCCCAGGATAAGATTGTGCCGGCAGGTTTTCGGAGGTCCGCATGAGTCCTCGCTTATTTGTGGCGCTGTCGCTGGCCCTTTTGTCCGTTCCACTCGCGGGACAGACGGCGAAGAAGAAGTGGGCGCCGCCCCGTACACCCGACGGTCAGCCCGATCTGCAGGGCGTCTGGACGAATCCCACGGTGACTCCCTTCGAGCGTCCGGCGGCGCTTGCGAACAAGGCGGTCCTCACTAAAGAGGAGGCGGCGAAAGTGGAAAAAGAAGCCGCGGCCACCAATGTGGATGCGCCACCCAGGGCCGGCGACGTCGGCAATTACAATCGCGTGTGGTTCGATTCCGGGACGAAGGTTGTCTCCACGCGCCAGAGTTCGCTCGTCGTCGAACCGCCGGATGGTCGCGTGCCCCTGAAGGCCGCGGCCGAAGCGAAGCGCGACTACGATGCCGCGCACAACGCCGACTCCTGGGAGTATATGAGCGTGTGGGACCGCTGCATCACGCGCGGCGTGCCCGCGGGCATGTTTCCGGCCGGCTATAACAATGCCTATCAGATCGTGCAGAATTCCAGCTACGTGGCGATTCTCTACGAGATGATTCATGAGACGCGCATCATTCCGATCGACGGCAGCAAGCATCTGCCGGATTCTGTCCGGCAGTGGAACGGAGATTCGCGCGGACACTGGGAAGGCGACACGCTGGTGGTCGATACGACGAATTACAACGGCAAGGGACAGGCGGGAACCAGCGCCGCGACGGGGCGCGTCAAAGGCATTCCGCAGAGTGAGAAGCTGCACGTCGTCGAGCGCTTCACGCGCACCGATCCGGATACGATCAGCTACGAAGTGACGATCGACGATCCGGAAGTCTACACGAAACCGTGGAAGGTCGCGATTCCGCTGGCGCGCGACGCGAATTACCGGATCTACGAGTACGCCTGCCATGAAGGAAATGAGGCCGTCGCGAACGTGCTGCGAAACGGCCGCGCGCTCGAGAAAACGGGGCAGTGAGGTGGCGCGGGCACTCTTGCCGGCGTTTCCAACGAGCGGTCCTGCTTCTAAAGATCCGTCAAATGCTCGAGCCGGCCCGTACTGTCGCCGATTTTTTCAGGATGCACGCCGAAGCTGTCGAGCATCGAGAGATGCAGGTTCGTCATCGGCGTGCCTTTCCCGTAGCGAATGTGGCGTCCGCCGCGCGCCCGCGTGCCTCCGCCGATCAGCAGCGCCGGCAGATTGTCATGCAGATGGCGATTGGAATCGCTCAGGCTGGCGCCGTAAAGTATCGACGAATGGTCCAGCAGCGTGCCTTCTCCATCCCGTGCGCCTTCGAGCTTGCCCAGGAAATAAGCGCACATGTCCACATGATGATGGTCGATCAACTGCAGCCGCGCCATCTTCGCCGGATCGTTCTGATGATGTGACAAGCCATGATGCGCATCCGGCACGCCGATTGACCGGTACGTGCGGTTACCGGCTTCGCGGCTGTACATGAGGGTCACGACGCGCGTGATGTCCGCCTGGAAGGCCACAGTGATCAGATCGAACATCAGCCGGATGTGTTCTTCGAAGGTCGGTGGAATCCCATCCGGGCGATCGATCGCCGGCAGAGGGGCCGCCGCGTTCTTCGCCTCGGCCTGCTGGATGCGCCGTTCGATCTCGCGCACTGAATCGAGGTAATCGCTCATTTTGCGGCGATCGGCGTTTCCAAGTGTGCCGGAGATGCGGCCCGCGTCCGCCAGCACGAAATCGAGCAGGCTGCGGTTCTCGCGCGACTCGACGGCGCGCGCCTCGGGGTCGGTTGTGTCGCCATCGTCCCCAAAGAGCCGCTCGAATACCGCGCGCGGATTGATCTCATACGGAATCGGCGTGCTCGGCGAACTCCAGGAAATCGTGTTGCTGTAGGCGCAACTGTAGCCGGAATCGCAGCCGCCCACAATACGCACATCTTCGAGACCCAGCTCGAGCGAAGGCAGCGCCGTCTGTCGCCCGATCTCTTTCCCCAGAATCTGATCGGCCGACATCGCGTTCTGAATGTCGGCCCCCTCGGTTTTTTTCGGATGCACTCCCGTGAGCCATGTCGCGCCCGCACGTGCGTGATCGCCCGCGCCATCGCCCAGCGATTCACCGTTATGGTGGGCGAGGCCGGTGAGCACGGTCACGCGGTCGCGGAACGGCTCGAGCGGCTTCAATGTCGGCGTGAACTCGAAGCCGGCGCCTTCGACGGCGGGCGTCCAGTCCCTCATGATGATGCCGTTCGGAGTGTAGAGGTAGACGGCGCGGTGTGCCGGGGACGGCGTCGCAGCAAAGGCCGGAGTCATGGAGTCGAGCAGAGGAAGTCCGACCGCTGCACCTATCCCGCGAAGCAGCGTGCGTCGCGACAACGCTTGCATTAATCCGGCGACCTCCTCATCTGAAAGGGTACGCTATTCACGATTCCGAGGACGAGCGAAGAGAACCGGAAGTCTTCACTCGCAACCGCTCGCCGGATCGACCGCACCGCCGGTTGATCGTACGATTCGAGGCCCCTTCCCAGCGCGTAGGTCAGCATTTTTCCGGCGAGACATTCGACGAATTGATCGCGCCGGCTGAGCACGACTTTCTTCAGGCCCTCGACCCCGTTCAGAACCGTTCCGTCGGGCAGCGCGCCCGAGGCTTCGATCGCGAAACCGCCTTCCTCAGTGCGGAAGCGGCCGATGGCGTCGAACTGCTCGAGCGAAAATCCCAGCGGATCGAGACGCGCATGGCAGGACGCGCAGGCGCGATCCGCGCGATGCTTCTCCAGTTGCTCGCGGAGGTTGCGCGCTGAGTTCGCCGCGCCGTCGTCGAGCGGCGGAACGTTCGGCGGAGGCGGAGGCGGCGGGTTCCCCAGAATGTTTTCGAGGATCCACTTACCACGCAGCACCGGCGAGGTGCGCGTGGGATAGGAAGTCACCAGCAGGACCGCGCCCTGGCTCAACACACCGCCGCGACGCTCGCCGCTCAGCTCGACCTTACGGAAATAACTCCCCGTCACGCCAGGCACGCCGTAGTGGCGCGCGAGGCGCTCGTTCAGAAATGTGTAATTCGCGTCGATAAACTCGAGCACGCTGCGGTCTTCGCGCATCACATTCGAGAAGAACAGCGCGCTCTCGCGCTCGAAGGCATTGCGCAACGGCTCGTCGAACTGTGGATACCGGTCGGGATCGGGCTTCCAGGAATCCACGTTGCGCAGATGCAGCCACTGGCCCGCGAAGTTTTCTTCCAATGCCTGCGATTTCGGATCGGCGATCATCCGCCGCACCTGCGCGTCGAGAGTTGCCGGATCGTGCAGCTTCCCCGCTTCCGCCGTCCGCAGCAGCTCGTCGTCCGGGATGCTGCTCCAGAGAAAGAACGACAGCCGGGATGCCAACTCCAGATCGCTGATCCTCGCTGTAACACCGCGTGGCGTGTTCTCGGCGCGGAACAGAAAATCGGGGGAGATCAAAATGCCGCTGAGCGCGAGCTCGATGCCGGAATCGAAGCTCTTGCCGTCCGTTCGCCCGCTCGTGAAAAGCTTCATGAGCGGCGACAGATCGGCGGCTGACACTGGCCGCCGGTAGGCGAGTCGGGCGAGATGGGCCAGAATCTTTCGCGCGCACGTTTCCTCTGATTCGCCGGCGTGCGGACGACAGATGAAAATGCGCCGGCGGCTTTCGGTGTCGCCCGGACCCGTGACGTGATAAGGCCCGCCAAGAATAACGTAGTCGATCGAGAGTCCATTGGTCGCAGGGGCCGCCGGCATGTTCGCGCCGCCCTCGATCTGCGCCGATTCCTTCAGGAACGCCGCACCGATGGCATGATCTCCCGCGGGCAGCGGAAGCCGCAGTTCGAGATTCCGCGTGCCCTGGTTGGCTTCGGCAGTATCGATCGCGGCGTCGAACAACTTCACCCGTTTGCCGTCGATGCGAAGATCAACCTTCGAGGGAGGAAAACCCGGCGCCGGATTTCCGCGCACGTGGATCAGGAACGAATACTCGGCGTCGAATGGAAGATATCGCCGGAAGAGAATGCCGCCGCGTTCGCCGGGAGGCAGCGCGTCGATCGCATTGCCCGCCGTGCCGCGCGCGGGCGCGATTTTGTCCGAAGAAATGCTCGGTCTCGACGTCCCCACCGCCAGACGTGCGATATGGCGCGCCGAGGCGAGGTACTTCTCCATATGGACCGGCGATACCGTCAACACGTCCGCAATATTGTCGAACCCGTAGCCGGAATCGTCGGAAGGCAGACTCGCCGCGAAGTCCGTGTCGATGCCGATCAGATCGCGTACGACGTTGCGATACTCGGCGCGGTTGAGACGATGAATCCCCGGCGCGCCCGGATTCGGATGCGCCGCCGCAGCCTGATCGAGCTGGGTTTCGAGCGAGCTGACCACGGCAGTGCGCGTGGCTGCGTCGGGCGCCGGAAGCCCCGCCGGCGGCATCTCGCCCGCGCGCAGTTTCCGCAGGACCTTTTCAAGAACGTCGGACGGAGCCTCCGGAGCGTTCGCCAACGAAAGCCCGGCTGTGCGGAGTTTGTCGTTGTGACAGCCCACGCAATAGCGGTTCGCCATCAGCGCGAGCGGCGTTTGAGCCCGCGCGGACGCGGCCGCCAGACAGACCACAGCCAGTGCGCAAAGGGTGCGTCCCGACACGCTGGTCACAACATCAGTCATATCATGCGAGCCGTGAAATATCCGGCCTGCGCAAGCCACACCAGTAAGACCATCATTAAGCCGTGTGCGGGAAACCGCACGCATGGTTTGAAAGGGGAATTCCCGAAACGGGCTGGCACACGCCGGTTTCGCGCTAACATCGACCAATGCAGAAACGGATCGGCGTTTACGGTTGGGGTATCGTAGCGCCGAAGTCTCCGAATGTAGAGGCATTCCGGCGCAATCTCGCCGCTGCCGGCAACTGGCTCGCGCCATTCGATGGCTTTGGTCCCGATAACTTTCTTGTGGGGCAGCCCGATTTCTGCTTCCGTGACTATGAAGACTGGATCAAGACCCGCTTCGCGCCGCGCCAGTATCAAAAGCTGAAAGAAAAGATGGGCGAGCCGTCGCTCTATGCGATCGGCGCCTTCATTCAGTCGCTTTGTCAAAACCCCGGGATCGAAGAAGAGCTGCGCGCGCTCGGCACGCAGGCCCATGTATATGTGGGAACCGGCCTCGGCAGCCTCGACACCATTTACAAAGCCAGCATCGCGCTCGATCGCGCGCAGGCGCGATGGGACGCTTTCTGGGCTGCGTCTGAGCGGAACGCCGAGTTGCGCAATAATCGCGACGCGTATCCCGATGCCCCGCGCGAATGCGAGACGGAGGAGTGGAATCGCTATTGGATGACGCGCTCTCCGGAATTGCGGGAATATCTCGCGGAGCTGGCCGGAATTGACGGCAGCCCGATCGGCGAAGGCGATGTCGCGATGGCCAAGCTGCGCCTGATTCGGGAAAAAGAAAAACGCCACGCCCGGCTGCGCAAGAAGTGGCAGACGCCCGAGCCCCCATGGAACGTGTCGGCGGACGTGATCTGGAACATCCACAACGCGCCGGCCGCGCAGATCTCGATACTGGGAGGCATCACTGGCCTTGCGTTCGCGCCCGTCGCCGCATGCTCCACGTTCGGTGTCGCGTTGGGCCTGGCGGCTCGCGCGATTCGATCCGGAGAGGCGAAGATCGTCGTCGTCGGCGCCACCGACGGACCGCCGCATCCCCTGACAGTCGGCGCCTTCTACGGCGCCCGCGTGCTCGCGTCGAGCGGCACGGCTTCGATTCCGCTCACCGGCCTGCAGGGCACGCACATCGCCGGCGGCGCCGCGATCTGGGTTGTCGCGGATCACGAATACATGCAGTCGAAAGGCTTCAGGCCGCTGGGCATGGAGCCCGTCGCCGTGGGTCTCAGCTCTGACGCGCACCACATCATCACGCCTTCCGAGGATGGTCCGAAGAGCGCGATTGAACAGGCGCTCGCGAATGCAGCGCTGGCGCCGAAAGCAGTCGGCACGTGGGACCTGCACGCCACCGCGACGCCCGGCGATTACTCCGAGGTTGCGACATTACGTTCGGTTCTGCCGGACACCGTGCTTGTCACCGCGCGAAAAGGCACTTTCGGACACGGTATGAGCGCCGGATCCGGATGGGAGCTGACCGCGCAATATATGGGGTACGAGCAAGGGCAGCTTTTTCCCACCACTCTGGATGCGGGCGACCTCAACCCGAGCATCGCCGGCTTACACGGCCGTTTTGTATTCGATCGCGCGCAACCGTTCCCTGGCAAGGCTGGCGGCAAGCTCTCGATGGGCATCGGCGGCATAAATGCATGCGTGATCTCGCGGCCGTGGGTGAAGGATTAACTCCAGGTTTCGCGAATCCAGCGCCCTCGCCGCGGCGTCCGATGAAAAGGCGGCATGGTAAATCCCTGGCTGATTGCTGTCTCCGTAATGCTCGCTACGTTCATGGAGGTGATCGACACCTCCATCGCCAGCGTGGCGCTTCCGCACATTGCGGGCAGCCTTTCGGCGACCACGGATGAAGCCACATGGGTGCTCACCAGTTATCTCGTTGCGAACGCGATCATCCTGCCGGCCAGCGGGTGGTTCGCGCTGCGCTTCGGGCGCAAACGTTTTCTGATCTCCTGCATCGTCATTTTCACGGTGTCGTCATTCCTTTGCGGCGCGGCGACAAGCCTTGGGATGATCTTGATCGCGCGCGCCGTGCAGGGAGCGGGCGGCGGCGCGCTGCAGCCGCTTTCGCAGGCAATCCTGCTCGAAAGCTTCCCGCCGGAAAAGCGCGGTCTCGCGATGGCGGTGTTTGCGCTGGGAGTTGTCGTGGCGCCCGTGCTTGGCCCGACGCTGGGTGGATGGCTTACTGACGAATACTCGTGGCGCTGGGCATTCTACATCAACATACCCATTGGCGTGCTCGCCATCTTCATGCTGTCGCGCTTCGTGATCGACCCCGACTACATCAAGGATGCCAAGCCAGGCAAAATGGACTCGATCGGTTTCGGATTGCTGGCCATCGCGCTCGCCTGTCTTCAGATCGTTCTCGACAAAGGTCAGGAAGAAGACTGGCTGAGCGCGGTGTGGATCCGCTGGATGATCCTGATCACGATCGGCGCGGTAGTCGCGTTCCTGATCCGCGAATTGAGAATCGATAAACCGCTGGTGGACCTGCGGGTCTTTCTCGATCGCAATTTCGCCATGGGGTGTTTGCTGAT